>CAYMUE010000177.1:0-13363 GCA_964393505.1 uncultured Polyangiaceae bacterium | reverse complement strand
TGAGCGACACGGTCGCGACCGTGGACTCGGGCTTCGGCAGCCTGCCCCACAGCTCCTCGGTGACGAACGCGATGGCGGTCGACGATGCGGAGCTGGACTCCGGGTTGCACCGTCGAGTGGCCGCAGCCCGTGCGAAGTCGTCGTATGATGGGGCGGATGATCGGGAGTCCCCGCACTGTTCGCACGGCGCATTGCTGCGCATCGTGGCTCGCTGCCATCGCTCTGGTCGGCTGTCAGGGCCGCGAGGGTCGGGCGGATGCGCTCGGCTTCTCGGAGTGCGGCGGCGCCGGGTGCACCCCCGGGTTCGACGCCGGCTCCGACGGCCCGGGAGAGGCAGCCGTCGCGGCGTCGTGCCCGACGTGGACCACCGCCGTTGCCGTGAATCCCGGCGACGATCTCGGCGTGCTCACACCCGAGCAGTTCTGGGCGCACCGGAGCGCGTTCGTGGAGGCGTACGCGAGTCTGGCGCTGTATCCGAGCCCCTATCTCATCACGGGGCCCGCCCAGTCCGGCATCTACGGCAGCATCGACTGGTCCGTGGGCTGGCTCTTCGTCGACCCCTACTACATCGACAACCCCTATCTGCTCTCCTTCACGAACATCCCTGGTCAGGTCGGCGCCGCCGAGTCCAGATGCCCGATCAGCATCGACTACGGCCCCGACTGCACCGCCACCCTCACGGTGCCCGCGAAGGATGCGCACAAGTGGTTCGAGCTCTTCTACGACAACACGATCGCCGAACCTGGCAGGGCGCAACTGACCCTCGTCAACGCGCTCGACGCCGGCTTCAGCTACGCATCCATCGACCTTGCGGCGAGCGAGAACGTCAACGCTGCCTTCAATGCCGGCCCTTCCTCGATCGTCGGCGGCGTGTGCCCTGTCACCAAGTACTTCTACCACCACGGCAAGAGCGGTCTGAACAACCTGAGTCCGAATGACTCGGCGACTGTGTTTGCGCTCGGGCAACGGGACGTCAAGACCCGGATCGCGATCAAGTTGTGGAGAGCCGCTCCAGGATCCGCCAGCGCGACGTCGGACGCGACGTTCGTGGTTCGCATCGAATGAGCCGCAGGCAGAGGCGCGTGCCTGCGATCGGGGGACTGACCGCGAGCGCCGACGCGTGATGTGCACTCCCCAGTCGCACGCTGGCGAGGCGCATATCTTCAGCATGCGAAACGAGCCCGCTCGGTCTGCATCGTGACGGGCGGCCTGGCGGCCTGCACACGCGCGCCGGCTGCCGCGCTGCCGCAAAGCGCGCCGTCGGTCGCAGTCGCGGCAAGCGCGTCGGCGGGAGTGCCGGCGGCCGAGGCCGGGGCCTTCCGCCACTGCCGGCTTGTGCCATACTCGGAGCATGACGCAGCAAGCCGCTCGCCAGCCGGTGACCTTCGCCGAATACGTCGAGCGCGAACGAACCAGCGAGATCAAACACCAGCTCGTGGACGGCGAGCTGTTCGCCATGTCGGGCGGGACGCCCGAGCACGCGGCGCTGATTCTGCTCGTCGGAAGGGACCTCGGGAATCAGCTCCGTGGCCGCCCGTGCCGTCCCTTCTCCTTCGAGCTTCGCGTGCGCGCCGGCGACCTCACGACCTATCCGGACTGCTCGGTCGTCTGCGGCCCCCTCGAGCGCGACCCGCAGGACTCTTCCACCATCCTCAACCCCACGTTGCTCGTCGAGGTGCTCAGCGATTCCACCGAGGCCTTCGACCGGGGACGCAAGTTCGAGCAGTACCGCCGCATTCCCTCGCTGCGCGAGTACGTGCTCGTGCGTCAGGACGAGCCGCACATCGAGGTGTACACCCGCGAGGCGCAGGGGTGGGTGCTGCGCGAGGCGGGACGCGGCGAGAAGATTGGCCTGGCCTCGATCGGCTGCGAGCTCGATGTTGATTCGGTCTACGAAGGAGTCTTCGAGACGCCGGGCTGATGACGGCGAGGTCCCGTCACGGCCTGGCGTTGGGTCGCGCAGAAGCCGGGCTGCTGAACACGATCGGGTAGTTGACCACCGCGATGCCGGCCTTGGGCTTGGGAAACGTGAGCGACCGGAAAGCCCCGAGCACGCAGCTCGACATCGGCGCGTCGGACACGCCCGGCCCCACCTCCGAAGCCGAAATGACACTGCCCGCGGCTCCGACAACGAACCGGACCGTCATGGTCCCCTGCAGCGACGGTCGCCTCCGCAGTGCCGATTCGTAGCACAGCCGCAGGCTTGCGTGGCGGGCGCGCACCACACGCTGGACGATTTCCGACGGAAGCTGGCCCTTCACGGTCACGACGCCGGCGCGCACCTGCGGAGGTGCGCTCGCGGTCGCTCCCACTCCGATCGTTCCGGTGCGCGCGCCGCCCGTCCCGCGCAATTCCAGCCCGCCGATCCCGCTGCTCGTGTCAATTCCCCCCAGCACGCCGAACGCCGAGCTGCTCGCGATCGCCACCGGTCCGCCGAGCACTCCGATGCCCCCGTAGCCATGCGTGGGCTCATCGTCTTCGTCCTCGCTCGCGGGAGCCGGACCGAACTCGACCGGTTCCGGCTCCTCTGCCTGCGCGAGCGCGACAGCCGCGGCCGACGGACGCGGAGCCGAGACGGAGACCGAGGCCACCTCGATCTCCGTCGGCATCGTCGCGTACAGGTCGCCGTTGCCTGCACCGCAAGCAAAGCCTGTGAGCACCACGAATCCGGTGAGCATCGAGGCGGTGAGGTTGCGGCTCATGCGGGGCTCCTGGTCCTGGACAATCATCGTACGCTCCGCCCGGCGAAACGCCCCCGCAGAAATCAGGGGCTCGCGCGGACAGCCAAGGCGATCAGGGCAGCCATGCGCTCGAGCAGGAGCGCCGCAACTCCGAGGATCGCCAGCGATCGCGCCGGGGCCAGCAGCGAATGGACCTGCGCCGGGCTCGCGGCGCGAGCCACCAGCGCTCCCGCGATCTCCACCACGATCGAGGCGGAGAGCACCGGGGCAGCGACCGACAGTGCGATCGTGATCCCCGAGGACAGGTCGAGGGCAGCGCGCAGCACGGCCTGGCTTCCCGGCACCGTGGACGGGAGCGCCAGCGCCATTGCCACGCGCGCGGGCCCTCCGGTGGCCAGGAAGACCGTGGACGCGAGCAGCGCCATCGGAACACCGAGCGTGCTCGGACGCCCTTCGACCGTCGGCATCGAGACCGTATCGTTGGAGCCGCGAACCGCATCGATGACCCCGCCCGCCATCGTGGCGGCCCACAGCGGCACCGCTGCAGCAATCGCGATCGGAAGGCCTTGCAGGAAGGCGGCAACCAGCGCGAGCACCCAGTTGCGTGAGGCCAGTGACGGATCGGCGGCCACGGCCGGGGCAATGGTGGCGGCAATGGCGATCGCGATCACGGCACGCGCCGGTGCGGGCAGGGCACGGAGCCCGAAGGCGGGCACGATGGCGACGACGGGTGCTGCGCGCGCCCACCCCAGACCGAGCGAAACGAGATCGACCTCGCCCCGGGCGAGCTCTCTGGCGACGGCTTCGACGAGACCGGGCGCCATGCCTATCTGCAGGGCACCGCCCGCGCCTTGACGTTGGTCTCCGTCGAGTAGGCGAGGAGCGCACCGATCGGCTTGCTCTTCGCATCGGCGGCACGCGGCGTGACGGGCGCGATTGCGAGGTGGACGATCTTCGGCGCGGAGGCCACCGACACGATCTCGCTCAGGCGCCCCGTCGCATCCACCGTCGCCAGCCGCACGATCGCATTCGCGCCGGGTTTGGCGTTCTCGGGCTGCACGAAGGCGACCGTGGGCTTGCCGCACACGATCGCGGCCTGCACGGGCGACGGCGTGATCCCGTTGGGATACAGGGTCCAGGTCGCCGGGGCCTCGCTCTCTGCGTCGCCGATCGCGAGGGAAAGCAGCCCGAACTCCAGCGCCTCCTTGGTGATCGGTGCGAAGGCGACCGGGGCGCCGCCGATGCGCAGGGCCGTCAGCTCGACATCCCCCTCGGCGGGACCCGCCACGTGCACCACCCGGTCCTCACCGAGCCGGGGCTCCGCGCCGAGATCGAGGAATCGCGCGTGAAAGGGGCTGAGTGCGAGACGCGCGTCGACCGACAGCAGCGCCACCCTGCCCGGCGCGATCGGGACCACGTGCGTGTCGGTGGCTCCCGCTCCCTCCGGCGTGATCGTGCGGGGCTTCTTGCCATCGAGCCACAGCCGGGCGCGATGCTCCTTCTCCTTGCTGACGAACGCGCCGATGTAGAGCACCACGTCGAGGTTCGCGTCCGCCTCGTCGTGGGCCGCAGAGACGCGCGTCAGCCGCTCCGAGACGTCGGTGGCCAGCACCTCAAGGGCGCCGACCGCCCCCTCGGGGGAGATCTTGCGTCGGAGCAGCCTCCCCTTGGACGCCCAGTACAGGCGGTGGGGCGCGCCTTCGACGAGCACCGGCCAGCTCGCGAGCGTCGTCTTCACGCCCTCCGGAGCCGGACCGAGCTTGCCGTCGCGGAAGGGGACGATCACCACTTCGTCGTCGCCCTTGACGATCGCCGCTCCGAAGGGACCCAGGGCCGTCGGTGCGACCACGCCGAGATCGACCTCTGCGGCGGCGACGGCGCCGGCGTCGGGATCGAGCGGGGCATCGGAAGCGGAGACGACGACCGGGGGAGGGGCGGGTGGGGAGGAGGGGACGGATCGGGCGGGCTTGCCCTTGGCAGTCGGCGCGCTGGAGCCGGAAGCGGCGGGGTTTGCCCGGGTGGGGCGCGGCGCGCGATCGCGGCACGCAGGCAGCCCCGCGACGGCGAGCGACGTTGACACAACCAGCGCTGTCCAATACGCGTTGGCTCTTCGTGAGCTCCGTGAGGCCATCATGTTGAATCCGTCGTCCGTGGGGTCGAAGACCGAGCCTAGAGCGTTCAGCTACGATTGGAAGGACCTTGCGTTGTACGCCTTGGGAATCGGGGCGACGCCGGAGGAGCTCGGCTACCTGTACGAGGCGCGAGGGCCGAAGGTGTTCCCGACGTTCGCGGTGGTCCCGGCGATGGACCACATGATGGAGGGGTTGAAGCTCGCGGGGGTGGCCATGGAGCAGGTGATCCACACGGCCCAGCGGGTGACGTCGCTGCGCGAGGCGCCGCCCTCGGCGACGGTGGTGACCTCGGCGGAGGTGAAGGCGATCCACGATCTCAAGCGGTTCGCGCAGGTGAGGATGCACAGCGCGACGCGGCTCGAGTCGGGGGAGCCGCTCTGGGAGACCGACTGGTGGATCATCGTGCGAGGGGAGGGCGGGTTCGGGGGAAGCGCGCCGCCTCGTGATCCCGTGGTTTCGTTACCCGAACGAAGTCCTCGCTGGGTCCGCGAGCAGGCCACCTCCCCCACCCAGGCCCTGCTCTACCGCCTCAGCGGCGACCTCAACCCGATCCACGTCGATCCCGAGATCGCTCGTGCCGTGGGCTTCGAGCGCGGCCCGATCCTGCACGGCCTGGCGACGTTCGGCTTTGCCGCGCGCGCGGTGGTGATGGAGGCGTGCGGTGGCGACGCCACGCGTCTCGAGACGCTGCACGGGCACTTCAAGAAGCCCGTCTGGCCGGGCGACACCCTCGTCACCGAGATTTGGGACGCTTCGCCCGAGAGGCTTCAGTTGCAGGTTCGCGTACGTGAGCGCGACGAGGTCGTCCTCGGTCAGGCCTGGGCCACCCTTCGGGGGTGAGGAGCGTCCCTCACCGCCGCATCAGCAACATCACGACCGTTGCCGCGAGGAACGCTGCCACCGCGGACAGCACCGCCACCAGCACGAGCATCGCCTTCGGCACCTTCGGCGCAGGATGAGCGATCATCACCGTCTGCTGCATCGCGCGCGGGATCGCGGGCGGCGCCGTGATCCGTGCGCCAGGATCGGTCGTGCGCGGCTCGGGCTCGAAGGTCACCGAGGGGGCGTTCATCTGCACGTGCGGCACGGGCGCCGGCGGGCGGAAGACCATCGGGGCGTCGGCCGACGGAGGATCCGCAACCCGCGTGCGCATGTCCTCTTCGTCGTCTTCGTGCGGGACGGGAACCGGTTTGGGAGCCGATCGTGGCGGCGGTACCGGCGGAGGTCTGGCAGGGGCAGGAACCGGGAGGACCGCGGGCGTCGCAGGCAGAGCGGGCATCGGCGGCAGGGGCCTGCGGTCCGCCGGACCCGGCGTGGTCGGGACAGTCGCAGCCATCCCACGCACGGGCGGTGGCATCGGGGCAGGAAGGCCCGCCGTCGCAACTCCCGCAGCGCGCACCGCCGGGGGAAGCGGTGCGGGCAATGCGCCCGGAGCCCGAGGCGGTGGGACGGGCATCGGCGGGAGATGCGGCGTCGGGAGCGGCGCAGCCCCCGCAGACGGCGCCCCGGCACCACGAGAAGTCGGCAAGGCCCCTCCCCCTCGCATGCCGGTCAACAACGCAGCCTGCTCCGGCGAAGTCGCGACGCACGTCTTCATCTCGTCGTCGTCGTCCTCGTCGGCTTCCAGGACATCAGACCCGTGCGCGCTCGCGGGTGCAGGCGTGGACACGGGAACGGGCGCTGCGATCGGAGGGCGCGCTGCGACAAACCCTGCGGGCGACACCGGCGCCGCGCCCCGCGCCATCATCGCGTCGCGCGCAGCCACCAGCGCAGACGTCGCCGAGGGAGCGACCACCGTGCACATGTCATCGTCCTCGAGGTCTTCGTCCGAGGGCGCCGGCCCCGGAGGAACCGAGGGTGGCCCGTGCTTGCGAGCGGCGCGGACCGCGCGCGATGCGAGCGCGAAGCACGACACCTCGCGAGCGGAGGCCCAGTCCTCCGACCCGTCGCGCCGCACGCGCACATCCGCGGGAATGCTCCCGTCGAGCAGCGACCGAATCACCTCCGACTCGGGGAGCGGCCCCCCCGACGTGCCGTCCGGCGACGCGAAGTACCAGAGTGTCTCCATGGACGCTGGCTCGCTTTGTATCACGAAGCGGTCCGCGTCAGAACGACTCGAGATTGGCGGGAGGGTTTTCGGCGATGCGGCCGAGCAGCCCGAACGCTTCCCGGGCGTACCGATCGCGCGCCGTCCGTGCGGGCTGCTCATCGTCATCGTCGGCCTCGAAAGCGTAGCCGTAGGCCACACAGACATCGGGCCACGCGATGGTCGAGCCGACGACGCCGAAGTACTTCCTGCGGGACAGCAGCGTCTTGACCTGGGCCTCGAGGGTCTTGAGCAGGACGTCGTCGGGCGTCCGCCAGGTCACGTGGCGCTCCTCGACCGCAGAGAGCTTCGTGCTGTATTGGTCCGCCACACCGATCCCCCAGTCCTCGAAGCGCTTCATGCACATCTCGGGCGTGCGCGGGTCGCCGTCGCGGAGCTTGCGGGCCCAGAGCGCAGCGACGGCGCGGTGCTTGTCACCGTAGCGGAAGCCGACGAAGCTCGGCACACCCCAGAAGCGGACGCGTCGCCAGTTCTTCCAATCGGAAAGGGGAAAGCGGAAGACGTTGCGTTTGTCGGTGCGCCCACCCCAGGACTCGGTCGCGAGACGCTCCAGGGCGGCGCGCAGGGGATCGTGGGCGTCACCCCCCGGCTCCTCGCGCGTGATCGACTTGGGACTCGGTGGGATCCCCGGAGGCTGACGCGGCATGGAGTTCGAGCACGCGAGCGACGTGCAAGCGAGGAGGATCAGAGCCGCGAACGAGGTTCTCGAGGTCACCTGTCGGATCAGTGTGCGTGAATGGCGGGCGAGCGCAAGGGCCGCGTCCCGCGTCGAGAGCGGAGTCGCCGCCTCGCGCCTCCGGGGCCCGAGCGAGGGCGAATTCGCAGCCCATCTCGTGCAGGGATGGACGATCCGCCGCACGGGTGGTAGGGGCTGTGCTTGAGGTCCAAGTGCCCGGTCCGCTGATACCGTACATCTCCCTGCCTGAGCTGCCGATCCTCGGGAAGCATGCGATCGAGCTCTTTGGACATGCCCAGACGATCGGCCCCTGGACGATCAAGCCCTTCGGCACGCTGGTCGCGACCGGCGTGTACCTGGGCGCCCTGATGGCGATGCGCTACGCGCGCAAGCGCGAGCTGAACGTCGATGCGATGTCGCGCTTCATGTTCTGGGTGCTCATTTTCGGCTTCGTCGGCGGGCACGTGCTCGACGAGATTTTCTACCACCCCGAGCAGGTCGTGCGCGATCCGATGTCCCTGCTGCGGATCTGGGCGGGGCTCTCGAGCTTTGGCGGATTCGCGGGCGCGGTCATCGGCGTGTTCGCGTTCAAGTACAAGTTCGGCATCAAGAGCATCCTGCCCTTCGCCGAGGCGATGGCCGCCATGTTCCCCGTGGGCTGGGTCTTTGGACGCATGGGGTGCAGCGTCGTGCACGATCACCCCGGGCTCCCTTCCCAGCTCTGGTTCGCCGTGAAGTATCCCGACGGCAGCGGCGGGCGGTTCGACCTCGGCCTGTACGAAATGCTCTTCGCCGTGATCATTGCCGCCGTCGCCCTCGTGCTCGCGCGCAAGAAAACCCCGCCCGGGTTCTTCCTCGGCTGGACCATGCTCGTGTACGCCCCGGTCCGCTTCGTGCTCGACTTCCTGCGCGCCATGCCCGGCGACAAGCGCCTCGCCGAAACCGATCCCCGCTACTTCGGCGTCACCCCCGGACAGTGGGCATCGTTCATCATGGCCGCCGGCGCGTTCTACCTGCTGTACCGGGCGTGCGACTCCGGCGCCGTGGGCAACGAGCCCTTCGCCAACGCCCTCGAAGGCGTTGATCCCGCGGTATTCGCGAAGAAGCCCAAGGGGAGCAAGAGCGCGCCGGTGGTGAAGCCCGACGACGCAGCGGAGTCGAAGGTCGAGGCGGCGGCGCCCGGGTCGAGCGAAGACAAGCCTGTCGCGTGAAGGGTGTGCGGGAGCGGAGCGCTCACGCCACGGAGCGGTTGCGGGAAGCAGCCACGGGGATCTCGCACTTGCGCAGGCCACCCGCCTCCGTGAGGAGCGCGTCGGGGCGGGCCGCCGCGGAGAGGGCCTCGATGGCGTTGTGGAAGGCTCCGCGCAGCAGCAGCCAGCATTCGTCGCGACGGAACGCGCGCGTGATGCACATGGCCGCCGCTTCGCTCGCGAAGATCCATGTGAGGACGGCGCAGCCCTGGGCGCCCTTCCTGCTCACGACAAGTGTTACGGGACCCGAACTTCTCCTCGATTCCGCAACCGACATGGTGGTGATCCCCCCCTTCGAAAAAAGACGAGCGTCCCACCCGGCGAACGCGCCGGCCTCGACACCCCAACGCAGTATCCGACGATGAGGGTGAGATCGCCAGTCCATCGACGATGCGGAAGCGAAGATTCCCGCGGGTGGGGCGTGGCGTCGGGGCGCTGGAATGGACGGGCGCGGTGTCGCGGGCGAACCGCGATCCAACCGCGACGGAGAGGTCACGACCGAGGGGTGTGCGAGCGACGGAACCGTGCGCCGCAAACGCCTCGACTGGTACGCAGATCTGCAACCCTGGGTTCGCGCTCGCAGCGGAAATTTGGCCGGTTTCTCGCGAATTTGATTGTCTCGTTTCATGGAACGGCATCTGCTTGCAGCCCGCCGCGAGGTTCACCCGGTGATCGACGAAGGAACCCTCATTCACATCAGCGGCGCTGACCGCGTTCGAATCGCTTGCCGCGTGCTGGGCGCCGAGCACGACCGCACGGTGATCCTGACCTCCGGAATCGGCTGCGGCCCCGTATTCATGAACCGCGTCGCGAGCGAGCTCGCCCGCGACCACAAGGTCGTCTACTGGGACTATCGCGCCCACGGCGACAGCGACACCGCTTCCGCCGGCTCAGGCTACGGCATCGCCGATCACGCCGCCGACCTCGATCACGTGGTTCGCGCCTTCTGCGACGGCGAGCGCCCCGTCATGGTCGCGTTCTCGATGGGCGTGCAGGTGAACGTCGAATGGACCCGCACGAACCCCGGACGCGCCGCCGCCCACGTCTACATGCTCGGCGTCCCCCGCAACCCCATGCACCGCACCGTCGTGCTGCGCAAGCGCGCCGCCAGGATCGCCGAAGGCATCGCCGTCGGCGCGCGCCCCTTGCTCCACCTCATCCAACCCGCCACCCGCGCCGCTCTGCGCACCCCCATCACCTACGTCCTCGCCCGATCCCTGGGAGTCGTGCGCGAAGGCTGCCCCTTCGGCGAGTTCTCCGACTTCGTCCGCTACGCCACCGCCGTCCCCCTCGACGCCTACCTGCGATGCTGCGCAGGGCTGCTCGAGCACGACGCAACCGATGCCTTCCTGCGCGTTCAGGAGCCGGTTCTGATGATGGCGGGTGAGCACGACGTCTTCATCGACTACGACGACGTCAAGGCCTTCGCCGAGCTCCATCCTCGCGCGAAGTTCGAGCCCCTGAGCTGCGCGAGCCACGCCGGCTCCCTCGAGTACGGCACGTTCGTGGCCGGGCGCGTGCGGGCGTTCATCGATCGCAACGTCCCCCGCCTCGCCCCCTCAGCCGCGGCCTGAGCCGCGCGGGTGGCGCAGCGCCAGATCGCGTGGCGGCCCGCCACCTCGAAGAATCCTTCGGCATCCGCCCTGCTCTCGCGTCGCGGGTGGCGGAAGATCGCCGAGGCCCGCCACCCCGCAGCTCGCTGCCTGCGGAAGCCGACCGCGCGAAATGCCGGCGGTGCACGTGCGACGCTGCGCAGGCACGGGTCTTGATCACCGGGACCGCGGAGGTTGACCATGCTCCCGAGACACCTTCCGTGCCTCTGCGCCATCGTGCTGCTCTCATGTAGTTCGTCCCACGAACAAAACGCGGATCCACCACTCCCTCTCGTTCCCATGTCCCTCCTTTCCTCCCACTCGCCGTCCTTGCCCGACCTCGATCCCGATATCACTCCGCCCTTCGCTCCCCTCGCCATGGCCGCCTCCCCCGACGGACTCGTCGCCTTCGACCCCCTCTCCGGCGCTCCCGTCGCCTCCGCACCCACCCGATTCCGCGTCGTCGACATCGCCCACGACCCCTGGCGCAATCGGTGGATTGCCTCCGAGTACGACGACGACAGCGAGAACCGCGTGGGCGTCTGGCGCCTCCTGCGGCCTGTCGGCGGGATCGCGTCGATCGTGCTCGCGCGCGAAGAGCAGACCGGGGGCTACTGCAGGGTCGCCGCGGGACGCTCCTCGCTGGTGGCGTTCGAGGGCGACGGGCTGCGCCAGCGTTGGCTCCTGTGGGATGCGGATCCGCCGGGGCGCGCGGCAAAGGCCAGGGGCGCGATGCCGGCGGGCCTCGTCATCCGCGATGACGAGGCGGCGTCGCGCTTCGTGTTCACCTCCGTGACCGACGATGGCAGCGGATTCCGCACGGCGCTCGGCCGGCGTCCGGTCGCGCTGGCCCAGGCGGGGCCGATCGAATCCGCGGAGCTGCAAGCCTGGTCGGGAAGCGAGAGCGCGGTGCGCGCAGCCGACGGCGGTCCGGGCGTAATCGTGCTCGCCCGGCTCTCGCACGAAACGTTGCAGGTCGGGGCGGTGGGCGACGATGGCATCGCGCTGGCAGAGCCGATCGCGATCGAGGCAACCGGGGCGCGGGGCGCCGAAGACCTCGTCGTGGACGCGTCGCTCGGAGTGGCGTTCGTGCTCCTGTCGGGATCGGATCAAGTCATCGCGGTGGATCTCGCGCGGCGTGCCGAGGTCGGAAGAGCGGATGCCCCACCATTACCGAAGGAGAGCCCGTCGTGGTTCACGCGGCTCCTCGCCTACGAGCCACGAAGCCGCCGGCTGCTCGTGGCCGGCGCCGATCGCGTGCGCGGCTTCGACGTCGGCGACCAAGGCGACCTGCGCGGTGCGAGAGGTTTCGTTCCGCCCGCCGCACGGCGTCCGATCGCGATCGCCTCGCCGCCCCCGTGAGCTTCCGCGTTCACTCGTTCGGCCACCAGTCCCGCTGCTTCTGCGAGAGCTCCTCGATCACACCCACCGAGTCGTCGATCGGCTCGTCGAACTTCAGCGCCGTGTCGAACGTCCAGAATGTGTTGCGCTGTTCGCGGCGCTTGCTGCGCACGACGTGGGCGCGCGCGACGCGGGGATGGCTCGTGTCGGTGCCGAGGAACAGCTCCACCCGCACCGGCTCGCCCGGATCGAGGTTGACGTGCGTCATCAGCATCCCGCCCACACGGCTCATGTCATGGGTCACGCACAGCCGCTTGATCCCGTCCGCAGGCAGCTCGAGATACGCAGGCGCCCACGCCCCGTACCGCCGCGCTGCCCGGCGCTCCAAGGGCCCCCGATCCGGATTCGAAACTCGTTGCTCAGGGTTCTTCGCCATGACCGCCACCTCCGTCCGCGCTGCTGGCATCCAGCCGACCGGTGATCTCGCGGTTCGCCATCGATGCTCGCCGTCTCGCTGACGAGCAGGCGGTCCCCCCCGACACCCTCGTTCGAGAGACCCTTCCCGCGCTCACCCCTCCCTATCGTACTTGGTGTGCCCGGCGCCCCTTTCGTCAAGCGGCACACACGACGAGCACCGCATCGCGCGCGGGCGCATCTGCCGGCCAATCGCATCCCCGCCGCTGTCCCCTCGTCGTCTCGAAGGGGCCAATCGCTCTCTCGATGCGCGGCGTCGCAGGCAAGCCTTTTCGACGCGCGCCGCGAGCTCACTGCAGGGATCGGGTGCGACACAACGTGACGTGAAGTCGAAAGAAGCGGACGGTTTGGGGGGGCGGTGAAGCGGAAGGAGGGGCGTGTGCTCGCGCGTACCGAGGCTCAGTGGCGAGCGGTCTGCACGGTCGCCTTGACCGGGGCCTTGGCGCCCGAAACGTCGAAGCGATACTGGAACGCAGCGCGTACATCGAGCCAGGTCGAGGTGCCCGAGCCCGGGACGATCGGATCGGTGGGGCCGTCGGTCAGCGAGTCGCTCGACAGGAAGTGGTTCATCAGGTTGACGGAGCCGAGGAAGGCGACGTCGTTGCTGACGTCGAGATCGAACCCGACGCCGAGACCGAGGGCGAGCCCCGCGGCGGGGCCGGCGTTGACCTTGTACGGCAGGACCGACCAGGTGGAGCCGAGGGGGGCGGTCGTGCCGCTTGCGGACGCGGTCTGGAAGGTGGCGCCGATGGAGAGGCCCGCCCACATGCCGATCTTGTCGCTGCGCAGCGGGTAGGCCCGCAGGTTCGCCAGCACCGAGTGATAGGTGCGCGTCAGCTTGCCGCTGGTGAAGTTGGCGCCCGGTTCGAACTGCTCAGCCCCCGCGGCCGAACGCAGGTAGCTCAGGCCGAAGGACCAGTTGCGGTCCGGAGAGAAGAACAGTCCACCGCCGGCGAGCATGCCGTAGCGCTCGTCGAGCTCGTAGCCGCTCGAGGTCGAGTCGAGACGTCCATGGGCGCCCACGAGTCCTTCGATGGCGATCGTGGTCTTGTACGGTGCGGTCTTCTCGACGCCCTTGTCAGCGCTGGGAGGCGATGGGGCAACCGGGGG
>CAYMUE010000176.1:12066-13458 GCA_964393505.1 uncultured Polyangiaceae bacterium | reverse complement strand
CTCGTGCTCGTGCTCGTGCTCGTGCTCGTGCTCGTGCTCGTGCTCGTGCTCGTGCCCGTCCTCGTCCTCGTCCTCGTGCTCGTGCTCGTGCTCGTGCTCGTGCTCGTGCTCGTACTCTTCGTGACGGTGCCGGAGCGGCCACAACGAGGTGATCTGCGCGAGAAATCCCCTCGGCCCCTGCCGCAGCAGCGACACTGCCATCAATGCAGCGAACCCGAGGACCCCCGCCCACGAGAGCCACCCGTGGTGCTCCGTGTCGAGCGCGTGGCTGGGGACCGAAACCGATACGGGGAGGCCCGCGTTGACGGCATAGCCGGCGGCGATCGTGAGCGCGGCGACGGCCGCACCGAACGCCACGGCGGCGCGCTTCCCGTGCAGCTTCGCCATGATGCCGAAGGTCGTCGCGTTCGTGGCCGGCCCCGTGAGCAGGAAGGCCATCGCCGCTCCCGGCGAGACCCCCTTGGCGATCAGCACCGCCACCAGCGGCGTCGCTCCCGACGCGCACACGTACAGCGGCATCCCGATCAGGGCGAAGAGCGGCACGTCCGCGCCGCGCGGCAAGCGGGTCATCAGCCGCGGGTCGAGGAGCGGATCGAGCAGCGCCGCCACCGCCAGCCCCAGGAGGATCCACGGCCCCGTCTCGTCGACGATCGGCCCGAGCCCGTGGCGGAGCCCCGCGATGATTCGTTGCACGAACGATCCAGGCGGTCCCACCACGGCCCGGTCCGCGGTGGGCGCGGCGAGGTGAGCGGGCACGAACCGCGCGACGACGACCGCGGCGAGCAGCGCCACGAAGAACGCGCACGCGAGCCGGACGGCCGTGATCTTCCAGCCGAGCAAGGGCAACGACAGCAGCACGGCGTCGATGCCGATCTCGGGGGCCGCCACGAGGAACGCCATGGCCGCGGCGGGTGGGACACCTCGCGCGATGAACGTGCGGTACAGCGGCACCGCTCCGCACGAGCAGATCGGAAGCGGCATGCCGAACAGCACGCCGCGCAGCGCCTGGGACCAGGTCGATCCACGACGCAGCCAGGTGACCGAGGCGCGCGGCATCAGGCCGTGCACCAGCCCCGACATCGCGTAGGCGAGCAGGAGCGCGGGTGCGCTGTCGAGCAGCAGGGCGAGGAATGACCTACCCGCGGCGGCCAGCTCGCTGTCGACGTGCATCCCGAGGATCACGACGAGCAGTCCGATCCCCAGCAGGGCGCCGACGCCGGCCCAGGGGCCGCGCGACGCATGCTCGTGGCCTTCGCGGTGTGGACGATGCGTGACGACGTGCAGCAGCGATCCGGCGACCAGAGCCTGGAACAGGGCGATCCAGCGCGGGGCCGCGCCGACGAGCACCCACTCGCCTCCGAAGAACCCGGCCGTGGTCGAGGCGCCCACCGC
>CAYMUE010000176.1:0-11966 GCA_964393505.1 uncultured Polyangiaceae bacterium | reverse complement strand
CGCGTGCACACAGCATCAAGGAGCCAAGATTTCGGGCAGGAGAAATGGAAGGAGGCGCTCGGCCAGGGCCCGACGCTGGCGCACGAACGAATGGTCGGCTCCTTCGATGACGTGCAGGGGCGCGCCCCATTGCGCGGCGAGCTCCCGCGCTTCGCCGAGGGCGACGAGCGGGTCGCGATCGCCGACCGCGATCTCGATCGGCAGGCCGGCACGGGGAACCACCGGTCGGGTGAACAGCGCGGTCGCCGGTGCGATCAGCGCGACCCGGTCCACCTGCGCGTCGTGCGATGCCGCACGCAAGGCCACCCACGATCCGAAGGAGTAGCCTGCGAGGGTCACGAGCGCCTGCGGGCAGAGGGTCCGAAGGGTCTGGACAGCCGCGATCGCGTCGTGGACCTCGCCGCGCCCGCGATCGTGATCGCCCCCCGAGCCGGCGACGCCGCGGAAGTTGAAGCGCAGGACCGCGGCCGCATCGCCTGCGCGCTCGAGGATCGTGCGAGCGATCATGACGACGACGGCGTTGTCCATGGTGCCGCCGTACAGGGGGTGGGGGTGACAGAGCACGACGGCCCGGCGCGCGGAGGGAGGGGTGAAGGCGCGCCCCTCGAGCTCGACGCCGTCGCTGACGCGCAGGGAGATGGCGCGTTCGGCGGGCAGCACGATGCGAGGCGGGAGCCTGGGGTGGTCGGGAGGTGGTGGCAGGTTCGCCGGCACGGCAAGACCCATGGGGAGCGGGGAGACGGATGGGAAGGGGCCCGGCGCAGCGATCAGCGCGTGTCGGGAGTGCAGCCGAGCAGGATGTCGAGCTTGCCCTTGTCGTCCTTCTTCACGACATCGCAGGCGACGGGGCACAGGATCAGCTTCTGCGGATTGGCCGGGTCGTCGTAGTACCAGCCCACGTCGGAGCCGCAAGCACTCTTGTCCGCGACCTTCGGATACTTGGTCGGCGAGCCGGTGCCGGGCGTGTATTCGACATCCACGAGCGCCGGATTCACCTTGCCGCCATCCGCCTCCGGGATCTTGTACTCGCACCCCAAGGCCTGCCCCTTGATCTTCTCGAGCGCCGCGATGAAGTCCTGCGCTCCGCCGGTCGCGTCGAAGGGCGCCCCGGTCCCGCCGCTGGACGCAATCGCCGTCATCACATCGGAGGCCTGATCGTCGACGTAGATGGCGAAGGTCTTGACGGGGGGAATGCCCGCGGCGAACTGGGCGGCGATCGCGCCGATGCCGTTGGCATCCTCGATCGTGCATCCGTTTTCGGGGCCCTGGTTGTGGCAGCAGGGCTCGCCGTCGCTCACGATCACCGCCGCCACCACATGCTGCGGCTGCTGCAACTGACGATCCCTCGCCCCCTTCAGCACGCCGTTGAGCGCGTCGGCCGTCGGCGTGAAGTAGCCGTTCGGATCCTGATCGCCGATCGCCGAGACGATCGTCGTCGCCGCGCCCGGCAGCTCGCCCCACTGCACCTTCGGAATGGCGTACAGCGTGCCGTTGCAGCCCGGGCTCATCGTGTAGTCGTCGTTCATCGGAAAGAAGTTCATCGCGACGAACAAGCCGGTGCTCTTCGGGTCGTTGACGAACGAGGTGAGCGCCGCCTCCTGGCTCTCCCACTTGGAGGGGTTGGAGTAGTTGTCCATGCTGCCGGAGCGATCGACCATCAGATACAGGTCGAGGGGCAATCCGGTGGCCTCGACGTGCGCAGCGGCGCACGCGGTATCCGCGTTCATCGAGCCTTCGCCCAGCGCCGCATCCATGAGGATGCCGCCCGCAGCGCCGCCCTGCCCGGGGGCGCCGCCCTGCGTGGTCGAAGCATCGGGCTTGTTGCCACCCGCGCCCCCCTTGCCCCAGGGGGACGGTGCGTCCTCGGCGTCCGAACCGCAGGCGTACACAGTCCCCGCGAGAACGAGAGCGCCAATCCCCAAGCCCAAGTACCGAAGCGCGTTGTGCGTCATCTCGGATCCCTCCAGACAAGCCAGTGCTCTCTACTCCTACCATGAGACAGGAGCGGTCGCATGCATGCCGTGGGGAGGGGGAACGGGGCGACGCCGGTCGCGTCGGGCGAGGCCTAGCGCGTCTGCGTGGTGCAGCCGAGAAGGATGTCCACCCGGCCGTTGGGGTCGGTCTTCGCCGCGGTGCAGGACGCCTCGCACAACGTGATCTTCGTGGGGTTCGCCTCGTTGTCGTAGTACCAGCCGGGCCCTCCCGCGCACGCGGAGTGGTTGGCGACCTTGTAGATCGGCACCGACGGCCCGGCGTCGGCCCCGGGGGTGAAAGCCACGTCCACCAACGCTGGGTTCACCTTGCCGCCATCCGCCTCCGGGATCTTGTACTCGCACGCCAGCGCCACCGACTTGATGCTCTCCAGCGCGTCGATGAACGCCTGCTTGCCGCCCGTGGCATCGTACGCCTCTGTCGTGCCGCCCTTCGAGGCGATGGCAGTCATCACGGACGACGCGCTGGAATCGACGTAGATGGCGAAGGTCTTGATGGGCGGGGTTCCCTTCGCGAAATCCTCCGCGATCGAGCCGATGCCGGAGGCCTCTTCCTCGGGGCAGTCTCCGCAGCACGGCTCGCCGTCGCTGACGATCACCGCCGCGACGACGTGATTCAGCATCTGCTTCTGTCGGTCCTTGGCTGCCAGCAGAGCGCCGTTCAGCGCGTCTTGCGTGGGCGTCACGCCCGTGGGCGAGGTCGAGTCGATCACGCCCTTGAGCGCGGGGTAGTGGCCCGGCAGCAGCCCCCAATCGACCTTCGGCGCCTTGAACAGCGTCCCGTTGCACGACGGACTCGTCTTGTCGTCGTCCTTGGGGAAGAAGTTGAGCGCTACATACAGGCCATCGCTCTGGGCGTCGGAGAAGAACGACTTGAGCGCTTCGGTCTCCTCAACCCACGGACTTCCCGACATGCTGCCCGACCTGTCGACCATGAAGTACAGGTCGAGCGGGATGGGCTCTGCCTCGACGTGCGTGCTCACGCACGCGGTGTCGGAGTTCATGGACTGATCGCCGAGCGCCGAGTCGAGCAAAATGGTTCCGCCGCCGGTACCGCCCTGCGACGTGTTCCCTGCGGAGCCGGCGGACGCGTCCACCTTGCCGCCGTCGGGAGTGTTGCCCGCGGTGCCGGCCGAGCCGCCTTTGGCATCGGGCACGAACACGGGCTCATCCGTATTCGCTCCGCAAGCGTAGACGGACCCGAGCAGCGCAAGCGCAGCTATCCCGAACCCCCAATGACGAAACGTGCTGTGAGACATCGAGCGACCCTCCGAAGCAAGGAACTCCCGATGCCCATTATCACCGATTGGGCCGGAGGGCATGGGGGCGAATGCACCAAATCGCAAGAGGCTCCGGCGGGTGGCCTTGGCCGAGCACACCTGGACATTTGGCTGGTAGGTCCGCTCGGGCCCGAGGGGCTAGACGTTGGCTCGCCCTACGACGCGATCGATCCACCCCTTCAGAGAAGCCGGCGGCAACGCCCCCACCTGCGTGTCGATCGTCTCCCCTTCGTGGAACCCCATCAGCATCGGGATGGAGCGCACGTTGAACCGCGCCGCCACCTTCGGATTCTCATCAACGTTGAGCTTCGCGATGAGCACGTCGTGGGCCTTCTCGGTCGCGATCTTCTCGAGGGCCGGGCCGATCATCCTGCACGGACCGCACCAGGGAGCCCAGAAGTCCACCACCACCGGCACCGGCGACGTCCGCAGGATCTCGTCGAAGTTCGCGTCGGTCACGGTGATCGGCCCGCCCCCGAGGGGCAGCGGCTCGCCGCAGGAGCCGCACTTCGGCTTGTCCTTCAGACGCGCAAGGGGAACGCGGTTGTTCTTGTGGCAGCTGTCGCACTCGATCGTGGTCGTGTCGCTCATGGCACACCGTGAGAGCCCCAACACGGGCAAAGGATTCCTCTCCCTGCCCCACCTACCTCGAACGAAGCGTCACGTCGAGCGGCGCGCGCCGTCGCACTCAGGTCTTGACCGGGGAATCGTCGGCACGCGAAGGCTCGGAAGCCTCCGGGGTCTCCGCTGCAAACGCAGCAGCCTGGGAGGGCGGAGCGGCGGGTTGCGAGGGGCCGGCGACGACCGGTTCGGCAGGAGGCGGGGGAGGTGGTGCCTGCAACGGGGACGGGGGCTGCACCGACGGGGTCCGCTCGATCAGCTTGGGCAGCTCGGGTCCGACGAACTCCAGGCCGACGATCGCACCGTCGGGCTCGTCCTGCACCCACACCACACGGGCCATGAACGGGCCGCCCTCGGCGATGTCGGGGTCGAGGTCGCGGACCTCGTACTCCTGGCCGAGCTCGACACGACCTTCGATCACGACGCGGATGCCTCCCCGGCTGATGTTGAGCGCCCAGCCGTCGAGCTCCACACCCCCCGCTACAAGGGTGATTCGCGAAGAGATTTCGCGTCGCGCACCCCCGGTACCACGCCGCGTCGCCGGCAATCCAACCGCCGGTATCCCAGTGCTCGGTGTCAGGCTACGTCGATTCAAGACACGCGAGTCTAGCTGGAATCGGGTTCGAACGCGAGAGGTCCCCGCGGGTGCGGGAGGGCGCCGGTCCTTGCCCCGTTCACGGGTTCCGGCAAAGAGCCCTTCGCGAGGGCCGCGCGTTGACGAGCCGGAGGCTTTTTGAAAGAGTGGGCCGCACTCGCATGGCATCGCCCAGAGTCCTCGAAATCAAGAAGCACCTCGTGGCCAAGGGGATCCTGGTGTACCGGTCCGGGACCGAAGACGTCCTCCTGGCAGAACGCGTGAGGGACAACCTCATCATGGACGCAAGCGTGGCGGTGATCGCGGGAGAGCCGTTGCGCGTGCGATTCCTGGCCCGGGCGCAGCGCAACGACTTCCCCTGGTCGCAGGAGAATCCCGCCGCGCTGTTCGAGCGGGCGAGGCGCAAGGTCGCGGAGGCCGCGGCCAACGGGTTCCGGGAGGTCGGGACCATGACCACGCCGCTGCTCGACCCGGTAGACGCGGAGCAGGTGCTGGACGTCTGGTACCAGGTGGCGTTCGAGAAGGACGTGGCCGATCTCGACGAGGCGGTTTCCACGGCGAAGTACGCGTTGGAGCTCGACAAGGTGGCGCTTCGCTAGGGCGGGGAGCGCTCGTTCGGAGCCGCGGCCCGGCCTCTGCCCGCTGATTCGCGTTTTTCCCGCACACCGATGGACCCCTCGCACTTCGCGTGGTATGTCGCTGCGCCCGCTGACTTCGTGAACGGATCAGGCTCGAAAATGTCTATTGCTGGCCAGAAAGGCGTCATGTCGATCGTCTACGGCGCCATCGTCGTAGCGATCCTGATGGTCTTCATCATTCAGTTCCGCCCCAACGCGTCGCAGCAAACCGGCTCCATCAAGCAGCAGTGCGTCGTCACCGTCCGCGGCCGCTGCATTGACCCCAAGGAGTTCTGGGCCTCCTACTCGCTGCTCGTGCCCCGCGGAGTCGACGAGTCCCAGCTCAAGAAGATGGGACTGCGCCGCCACGTGATGGAGGGGCTGGTGGAGCGCGTGCTGCTGACGCAAGACGCGGAGCGCTTGAAGCTGGCGATCTCGGAAGAGGAGATCAACGCCGAGATCACCAAGGGGCGTCTGCGCATCTCGCTGCCGCAGGAGCATGCGGCCATCCTCGCCATGAACCTGAACATGATGGAGCCCGGCGTGCGGCTCTACTCGTTCGAGGCGCAGAACGGCAAGGGGTTCGACTACAAGACCTACCAGCGGATCATCAAGCAGACCACGAACCGCAGCGAGAAGGAGTTCAAGGCGATGCAGCGCGAGGAGCTGATCGCCGAGCGTATGCGCGATCTGGTCCGTTCGCGCGCGCGCATCACCGACGCCGAGGCCTTCGACGCCTTCGTCCGGGAGCGCTCCACCGCGACCCTCGACTACTTCCGCTTCCGCCGCGCCTGGTTCGTCGCCCACTACATCGATGCTTCACCGAAGGTGGTCGAGGAGTGGGCCGCCGGCCACAAGGAGGAGCTCGACAAGAGCTGGGAGTCCTACAAGAAGGAGTTCCCGCCCGGCTGCCGCACGGCGCGACACATCCTGGTCAAGCTCCAGTCGGACACGCAGCCCGACGGCCACCCTCGTGCAGAGGCCGAGGAGTTGGCGGCCAAGGCGTTGCAGCGCATCAAGGGCGGAGAGGACTTCGCCGCGGTGGCTGCGGATTTGAGCGAGGACGAGGGGTCGGCGCCGCGAGGCGGCTCCCTCGGTTGCTTCTTGCAAGAAGGCAAGCTGGTCAAGTCCTTCGAGGACGCCGCCTTCGCCCTGAAGAACCCCGGGGATCTTGCCGAGAAGGTCGAGACCCAGTTCGGCCTGCACATCATCCAGCTCGAAGGTATCCTCAGCACCGATCCGCAGAAGGCCGAGGCCGAGGGGCGTCAGCTCATCGCCGCAGAGGTGATGAAGGCGATGAGGGCCGACGAGCTCATGGCCGCCACGGCCAAGGAAGCCCTCGCCGCAGCGCAAGGCGGCAAGACGCTGGCCCAGGCGGTGGACGAGGCGCTGATCGCCCTCGAGCAGAAGGTTCGTCCGAAGGCGAAGGACGACGACAAGGCGAAGGTCGCGGCAGCCGCCGACAAGGCCCGCCCGAAGCTGGAGACCACCGAGCCCTTCGGCCCCGAAGGGCGTCCCTTCCCCGATGCCGCCCGCGACACGAACGTCGCCTCCATCGCCTTCAAGCTCGAGAAGCCCGGCCAGATCGCCTCCGATCTGGTGAAGCTGATGGACGGCTACGCAATCGTGCAGCTCAAGGAGAAGAAGGCCGCGACCCGCGAGCAGTTCGACCAGGACCGCGACGCCTTCGTCGAGCGGCTCCGTCGGCGCAAGGGCGACGACATGCTGGCCGCCTACATCGCCCGCCTCCGCAATCAGGCCCGGACCGAAACCCTCATCAACGAGGGCTTCGCCAAGGATCCCCAGAAGGCTCCCGAAGGCGAAGACTGACCCCGCTCTGTCCGCTCCGCCTCTCCTTTTCCCATGCCCCCCATCGAGCCGTCCCGAACCACGCTCCCGAACGGTCTCACCGTCATCTGCCTGCACACCCCAGGCATGCACACCACCGCGCTCACGCTGCACGTGCGGGTCGGATCCCGATTCGAATCGCGTGAGCTCAACGGCATCTCGCACTTCCTCGAGCACATGCTGTTCCGCGGCACGCCCGCCCTGCGGTCCGCGCACGATCAGGCGCTCGCCTTCGAACGGCTCGGGGGAACGCTCTACGCTGCGACGCACACGGACTTCGGGATCCTGAGCCTGACGTTGCCTCCGGAGAGCCTCGAGGCGGCGCTGCCGCTCTTCGCGGACGTGGCGACGCGGCCGATCTTCACGGACATCGAGGTGGAGCGCGCGATCATCCGGGAGGAGATCCTGGAGTCACTCGACGAGAGCGGGCACCAGATCGATCCGGACAACCTGTCGCGAGCGCTGATCTACGGGGATCACTCGTTGGGCTACCCGATCACCGGCTCGCTGCAGAGCCTCGCTCGTCTCGACCACCGCCACCTGCGCGAGCACCACGCCACGCACTACACGGGCAGCAACTGCGTGCTCTGCGCCGCGGGACCGATCAACCCTTCCGCCTTCACGGCCCTGGCCGCCACGCACTTCGAAAGCATGCCGCAGGGGGAGCGCGTCGATGCATCCCTCGCACCGCGCGCACAGAAACAGCCACGATTCCGCTACGTCGAAAACTCCATGAGCCAGACCGACCTGCGGCTCGCGTTCCGCGCCCCGGGGGAACACGACCCCGACGAGCCGGCCGCCGAGATGCTGGTGCGTTTGCTCGACGACGGCATGTCCACGCGTCTGTACGCGCGGGTCTGCGATGAGCTCGGGCTCTGCTACGACGTTTCGGCGGACTTCGAGACCCTGGAGGGGGACGGGGTGCTGGACCTGGCGGCGGTGGTGCAGCACGAGCGGGCGCCGGTGGTGATGAAGGAGCTGTGCGGAGTGGTGGCGCAGCTCGCGCGCGAGGGGCCCACCGACGACGAGCTCGACAAGGCGAAGGCCCGGCACGGCTGGGAGCTGCAGGGCATCCTCGACGATCCCACGGGACTCGCTGAGTTCCACGGTCTCGCGACGCTGGCCCGGATCTCCGACACCCCCGCCGCGCGTCACGCCGAGATCCTCGCAGTCACCGCGGATCAGGTCCGCGAGGTCGCCCGCAAGATCTTCCGCCCTGAGAACGTCTCCGGTGTCGCCGTCGGCATGCTCGACCCTCACCTGCGCCGCGACGTCGAACAACTGGTGAGGTCGTTCTCGATTCGTTGACGCCCGGCGCCGATACCGGTTCGGCTTGACATCGCGCCAGGATGCTCCTGGGATCGCATCGATTGCCTGCGCGACACCGCGTGATCGCCTGCGGTGTCCGCCTGACTCCGAACGCCGGAAGGCTGCCACGAAGATGCAAACCGAGGCCCGATCGCCAGCCCAGCGCCTCTCCCAAGCGGCAGAGCGGCTGGGACGCTACCAACCCCTGTTCGAGGTCTGTGCCGATCCACTCGGCGGACTGTGGGTCGCGCGCGTCGTGTCCGGCAAGGACGAGGGCAAGAACGTGCTCGTCCGCAGGGTCGCAGCGGTCGACGGCATCGACGCATCGCTCGTGCGCGAGACCTGCGAGTACGCGTTCGTGGTGATGGAGGTGCAGCACCCCGCGTTGCTCGGGCTCACCGACGTCGTCATCGACAAGGGGAAGCTCGGCGCCATCAGCGAGTTCCTCGAAGTTGACAGCCTCGCTTCGCTGCTGCGCGCGAGCGGCAAGCCCCTGCCCGTGCCCATTGCCCTGCTGGTGATCACCGAGATGCTCGGCGCACTCTCGGCGGTGCACGAGTTCGCGCTTGCGCAGGAAGACGATCCGCCGCCGGTTCACGGCGGCCTCACGCCCTTCCGCGTGCTTCTCGCTCCCAACGGCCTCGTCAAGCTCGCCGATGTCGAGCTGCTCTCGCCCAGGATCTTCGCCGCAGCCCGGGCTCTCGACGCGTCCTTGTCGGCCTTCGCGAGCCCGGAGCACGCGATCGACACCGCCGTGCTCGACGCGCGGACCGATGTCTTCCAGGCCGGCGTCATGCTCTGGCAGATGCTCTCAGCAAAGCCGATGCCCGGTGAGACTCCTGCGCCGCGCCTCCAGGACGTTCCTGCCGCGCTCGCCGACGTCGTCGAGCGTGCGCTCGCCCCTCGCCCCGAAGCCCGCTTCGACTCCGCCACGGCCCTGCGCGATGCGCTCGCCTCGGCCGCTTCCGGCGCCATCGCAACGCCCGAGCAGCTCGGCAAGTTCGTCGCCGCTACCCTCGAGCCATCCTTCGATCGGCAGCGCAAGGCCCTGGCCCCTTCGGAATCCGCTAGGCCCGCGACCGAACCGTCGAAACCTTCAGGCGTCGTGAGACCGGGCGCCAGACCCATCGGATCTCTCGGCACCCCGGGGGCCCCTCCCCGTCCAAGCGGTGGCCCCCCCGGCGATGCCGGCAAGGGGCTCACCCCGCGGCCCGGCGGCTTTGCCGCGCGCCTCGCCGAACGTTCCGCCAAGAAGGACGGGGCGCCCGACGCGAAACCCGTTGCCCCCGCACCAACACCCGGAGCGCCGCAGGTCAAGGAGGCCATCGCGCCGCCCAAGCCGGATGCGAAGCCCGACGAGATGGCGGCACAGGAGCCGGCAGCCGCTCCGGGGGGCGTCGCAGACGCAGCGCCGGCAGACGGCGCAGCGGCTCCGCAGGGGCCGAGCTCCTCGAGGTCCGACACGGCCGCCAAGGGATCGGACTCGGATCGCGTTGACGAGATCCCTCCGCCTCCGCGCGCGCAGATCAACACGCTCGATCTCGACGACGGCGAGATGGTCGAAGAGCCGGCGCCGGTGCTCGTCGACAGCGGAGCGGCCGAGCCGCCGTCGAGCGGTGGTTTGAGCGACACAGCCGCAGTCGTTCCCGCTGGCGACGAAGCGAGGCCGGCGCTGGAGACCGAAGACCTCGAAGCGCTCACGCCTCCTCGCTCGCGCAAGAAGCTGTACGCCATCGTCGGTGGCGTGCTCGGGCTCGCGGTGGTGCTTCTGGTGATCGCCCTGGCAAGCGGAGGCGGCTCGCGCACGGGGGAAGTCCCTGCGACGCGGACAGGGACGTCCGCGGAAGCGCCGCGCACGGGACAGACGCCGTCGACCGCTGCGCCGACCGCGGCGGAGACGGCAACCGCGGCCGTCACGGCCAGCGCAACTCCGGCGGAGAGCGCAGCCCCGGCGGAGACCGCGGCAGCCTCCGTCTCGGCGGCACCGGTCGCGACGGCACCTGCGGTGACCGCGAAGCCCGTGGCTCCGGTCGTCCCGGGCCCCTATCCGGGCGCGAAGAAGCCGAAGTACGTTCCGAAGGGCATCTGAACTATTCGTTCGTGCTGCGAACTATTCGGGCTCGGACGCGGGGAGGTGCGTCGTGGAGCTCTCGCACGACTCCTGATCGGGGTACGCGCGGCGGTTGCGACGCGCCTTGCCCCCATCCTGCGGTTCCGGCCACCTTGGGATCACGCGCGCGTGTCACGAGGGGACGCAGACGAGGCCCTGTGCGAGGCCCCCGAAGGGGCCCCGGACGCTGTGACGAGTGAAGGGAGGAGCGTGGCCGGCTCGAGGAGTCGGTCCCAATCGCAGGACTACTTGGAGGCGTACATGCCGCAACGGTAGTACGAGCTGGTGACGTTGGGGTCCTGGGTGGCGGTCAGCTTGACGATGAGCGTGGTGGTGCTGGCCGGGATTGCCACGTCCTGCAGGTAGGCGTCGTCGGTCGCCGTCTCGGTGATCGTGCCGCCGGGGACCGCGGTGCCGTCGGCCTTGAGGATCTCGATCTTGAAGCTGCGCAGGCCAGAACCGGAGCGCTGGGCGCCGCACGCGATCGACAGAGTGGCTGCGCCGGTAACGTCGATGGAGTAGTGATCGACGTCGGTCGCGGGGCTGATGTCGCCTTCGACGTAGTAGCCGGCGGCGCCGGAGGGCATCTCGAGCACTTCGGGCGTGGCGAACACGTCGTTGGTGGCGTTGGAGACCTCGAGCGGGTTGCCGCCGCCGAGGCTGTTGTAGCTGAACCAGAAGTCATTGGCGCCCACGGCGGTGCCAACCCGCTCGACGACGGCGATGTAGTTCGTGCCCTTGACAAGGGGCACGCCGATCTCGGAGCCGCTCTGGCTGTCGACCTGCGCGATGATCGTGGTGCCGGCCTCGTTGTAGACCGTGAGCTTGCCGATCATGGCGGTGGAGCCGTTGCCGGGCTGGCCCTGCGCGATGTTCCCCACGCCGCCGAGCTGCGGGTAGAACGAGATCACAGGACGCGTCTCGGCGTCGACCGCGAGATCAGCGGGGACCGTGAACTTGAAGTACTCGACGTCGGTGCCGCTTCCGAACACGCCGTGCAGAACGGACATGTAGTAGGAGCCCGTCTGACCATCGACCGGCGCGTAGGTGATCGCGGTCGCAGCGGCCGACGTGTCGTTGGGCTCGGCTTCCTTGACCGAACCGGCCTCGGTGAAGGTGAGCTCGGCGACGTAGACCGCGTAGTTGAGGTTCGTGATGCCGCTGACGGGGGCGCAGCTCGCTTCGCCGTAGACCTTGCTGCACTCGCTTACGTTCACGTAGTAGTCGCCGTCGGCCGGCAGGACGGTGAGGATCGAGGGGTCGTTGCTCGAGCGCGGGCTCGGGTCGTCCTGGAGGGCAAGCTCGCCGCCGTTCGCGTCCTGGACCTGCAGGACGACGTCGAGGTACTCGGTGGAGAACGGATCGGTGTTGTTCTCGTCGAGGGTCTTGGCGAGCGCGGTGATCATGACCACCTGGCCCTTGGTCCCGGTGAACTTGTACCAGTCGGTGTCCTTGTCCGCCGGATTGAGGGTGCCCTGGACCGCCTTGCCGAGGGTCAGGTCATCGGCCTCTGCCTTGGTGTCGTTGCCGTCGTTGGCTGCGCCCGCAGCGCCGGCCGTGCCCGCCGTGCCAGCGGTGCCCGCCGTGCCCGCCGTG
>CAYMUE010000175.1:11198-13799 GCA_964393505.1 uncultured Polyangiaceae bacterium | reverse complement strand
CTCGGCTCGTCCACGTTGGGATTGGCGGAGAGCTCACTCCGTCTCTTCCACCCACGCCATCTGGATCGCTTCCAACATCTTCTCGTTCGATCGCTGCGGGTCGTCGTCGAATCCCTCGAGCTCCGTCACCCATCGATGAAGGTCCGTGAACCTCACCTCCAGGGGCTTCACGTCCGGGTACTTCTCGTAGAGGGCGATCGCGATCTCCCGCGTGTCGTTCCAGCGCATCTCAGTGCTCCGCTTCCCAGGCCTTGCGGCTCTCCGGCGTGATCTCCACCTCGATCACGCCCTCTTTCACGACCCGGGCCTGACACCCGAGCCGCGAGCTTGGACGCACGTCGAATGCCTTGTCGAGCACGTCGTTCTCGTCGTCCTCCATCTCGCTCAGCAGCTCCGCGCCCTTGAGCACGTAGACGTGGCACGTCGAGCAGGCGCACACGCCGCCGCACGCTGATCCTTCGGGCGCGCCGCACTTGCTCGCGGCCTCCAGGATCGTCTTGCCTACGGGCACTTCGACCTCGCGGCCGTCCTTCGGGAAACGCACCGTGGCCATCACTCCTCCACCTTGCCCGTGTGCGCCTCGACGCCCGCCGCCTCGCGCACCGTCGTCTCCACGTCGCCCACGGCCCGGCCCGCGATCGCCTTCGCGATGGCCCGATCCATGCGCCGCCCCGCCCAGTCGTGCGTGAGACGATCGAGCTCCGCGATCCCGGACTCGATCGCCGCCACGCTCGCACCGCGCACCGCGTTCGCCAGCGCCTCGATCGCAGCCTGCACCCGCGGACGCTCCGCTTCGGACAGCAGGTCTCCGTCGGCTTCCATCCCCTGGGTGGTCGCCATGAGGATCCGTTGGGCTTCCACGCGCTGCTCGGCGAGCCTGCGCGCCGCCAGGTCCTGCTCGCCGTAGTCGAGCGCATCGAGCAGCATCTGCTCGACCTGCTCGTCGCCGAGGCCGTAGCTCGGCTTGACCTCGACCTTCTGCTCGAGCCCCGTGCGCAGCTCCTTGGCCGACACGTGCAGGATGCCGTCGGCATCGACGTCGAAGGTCACCTCGAGCCGCGCGAGCCCGGCTGGCATCGGGGGGATCCCGCGCAGCGTGAAGTGGGCCAGCGATCGGCAATCCGCCGCCATCTCCCGCTCCCCCTGCACCACGTGGATTTCGAACCCGGTCTGGTTGTCCGCGTAGGTCGTGAACACCTGCTTCGCGCCCGCAGGCACCGTCGTGTTGCGCGGCAGGATCTTCTCCGTCACTCCGCCCATCGTCTCGATGCCGAGCGACAGGGGGAGCACGTCGAGCAGCAGCACCTCGTCGGGATCGCCTTCTCCGGCCAGCAGGTCCGCCTGCACCGCCGCGCCCAGCGCGACCACCTGATCCGGATCGATGTCCCCCAAGGGCTTGCGGCCGAACAGCTTCTCCACGTACTCCCGCACCGCGGGCACACGCGTCGATCCCCCCACGAGGATCACGCCGTCGAGCTCCGTGGGCGCGAGCCCGGCGTCCTTGAGCGCCCTGCGGCACGCCACCCCCGTGCGCTCCACGATCGGTCGCACCAGCTCGTCGAACTGCGCGCGCGTCACGCGTACCACCACGGTCTCCCCGGAACGCCCGGGGAGCTCGACGTCCACCGCGTCGCGGTCCGTGAGGCCGTGCTTGGTCGCGCGCGCGGCGTCGAGCGCGAGGCGCACCGCCTCGGGCGTGCGGTCCGACGCGGAGGGGTACCCCATGCGCTCGAGCAGCACCTCGGCCAGGGCGCGGTCCATGTCGTCGCCGCCGAGGGCGCTGTCGCCGCCGGTGGATCGCACCTGGAACACGCCTTCGTCGAGCAGCAGGATCGTGATGTCGAAGGTTCCGCCGCCCAGGTCGTAGACCGCGAAGGTTCCGTTCTGCTTCTTGTCGAGACCGTACGCGAGGGACGCAGCCGTCGGCTCGTTGATGAGCCGCAGGACCTCGAGCCCGGCGAGGCGTCCGGCATCTCGCGTGGCCTGGCGCTGGGCGTCGTCGAAGTACGCGGGCACCGTGATGACCACGCCGCCCACGCGGCGCAGCTCGTCCTCGGCGCGCTTGTGCAGCGTGCGCAGGATCTCGGCGGACACCTCGACGGGGTTGACCGCCTTGCCGCGCACGGCGAACTTCACGACCTTGGCGTCGTCGTCGTCCTTGGGCTCGACGAACTCGTAGGGACCGAGCCTGCGGGTTTCCGGGTCGCGTGCGCCGAGGCCCACGAATCTTTTGACGCTGACGATGGTCTCGCGGGGATGGGTGGAGGCGACGCGCAGGGCGTCCTTGCCGACGATGACCTGGCCCGACTCGGCGTAATGGACGGCCGAGGGGAGCAAGGGGTCGCCGTCGCAATCGCCGATGCTGCGGGGGCGGCCATCGGCAACGTAGGCGACGAGCGAGTTGGTGGTGCCGAGGTCGATGCCGATCGGCCTGGGTTTCGCCTTGGGGTCGAAGATGTCGAGGAGGTCCATGCAGAGCTCGACGCCGCCGGCTGAAGCCGACGGCTGGACAGTTGTTGTATCAAGCACGATTCAAACCCGCTCCGCGGGTTCGTTCGGGGTCTCGTCTCAATCGCCTGAGCCCACGGAGTGGGCTTGTTT
>CAYMUE010000175.1:0-11098 GCA_964393505.1 uncultured Polyangiaceae bacterium | reverse complement strand
CCGATCGACCGCATCGTGACCGGGCGCCTCATCCCATCTCGTCCTCGGCAGCGCTCGCTTCCTCGAGGAACCGACGCACGTAGCGGAGCTCGCCCAACGCGGGGAGCGCGGCCTTTGCGTCGTCTGCCGAACCATCCGGCGCATCGAATCGCGATGCGAGCGTTGCGATGACCCTCTGCTCGCGCTCGCGCATCGACGCCACGAGCCGATCGAGCGCGGCCCGATCGCGCGCCGCACGCGCCTCGGACAGCGCTTCGCGCTGCTCCATCATCTCCATGAGCAGTGCGGGGTGGGCCGCACCTTCCTTCGTCTCGCCGACCGGCACGCCCGCCCTTCGCATCAAGGCCTCGGCGCGCTTGACCGGGTCCTTGAGCGTGCGCCACGCCTCGTTGACCTCGATGGCCTTGGACAGCGCCATGCGTCGCTCGCTCGCCGGACGGCCGACGAACTTGTCGGGGTGGAGCGTTCGGGAGAGGTCGCGATAGCGCTTCTCGACCTCGCCGAGGTCGAGGGTGAAACGTGCAGGGATTCCGAGTACGGTGAAGGGATCCATGGGAGCAGTCGAGGGGGTTACTTGACCGTGAAGCTCGTTCCGCAGCCGCAGCGCGTCGCTTCGTTGGGGTTCACGAACTTGAACCCCTGCTTCATCATCGTCTTCTCGTAGTCCAGCGTGCTCCCCGCAAGGTAGATCAGGCTCTTCTTGTCCACGAAGACCTTCACGCCGTCGAACTCGAAGACCCGATCGCGATCCCGCGGCGGGTTGTCGTCGAACTCGATGACGTACGAGTAGCCGCTGCAGCCGCCACCCTTGATGCCCACGCGCACGGCAGCGTCGGGCGTGCCCCGCTTCTGCAGCGCGGCACGGGCCACCTCGATCGCCTTGGGGGTCATGCCGATCACGGCCTTGGAGCCCGACGGCACCTCGGGAGCGGTGGGTTCAGCGGTCATGGAGCACCCCCGCGGCAGGCTGCGGCTCGGAGCCGGCTTCGGCCTTGGGCTCCTTGGCCGCGCGACGCGCCGCCTGCTTGCGCCTGTAGTCCTCGATCGCGCTCTTGATCGCGTCTTCTGCCAGCACCGAGCAGTGGATCTTCACCGGCGGCAGGTTCAGCTCCTGCGCGATGTCCCGGTTCTTGATGTCCATCGCCTGGTCGAGCGTGCGCCCCTTCAACCACTCGGTGGCGAGCGAAGACGACGCGATCGCCGACCCGCAGCCGAAGGTCTTGAACTTGGCGTCCTCGATCACGCCTTCGTCGGTCACCTTGATCTGCAGGCGCATCACGTCGCCGCAGGCAGGAGCTCCGACCAGACCGGTTCCAACCGTGTCGTCGCCCTTGTCGAGCGCGCCGACGTTCCTGGGGTTCTCGTAGTGGTCGATGACCTTGTCGCTGTAGGCCATTGCTTTGTTCCCTGGGTCTACCCGAGCGTGTCCTGCGAACTTAGTGAGCTGCCCATTGCACGGACTTGAGGTCGACGCCCTCCTTGTACATCTCGTACAGAGGCGACAGCTCCCTCAGCCCTGAGATCTTCTCCACCACCAGACGCCCCACGTACTCGACCTCCTCGTCGGTCGTGAAGCGCCCGATGCCGAACCGGATCGACGAGTGCGCGAGCTCGTCGCCCACCCCCATCGCCTTGAGCACGTAGCTCGGCTCCAGGCTCGCGCTGGTGCAGGCCGAGCCGCTCGATACGGCGACGTCCTTGATCGCCATCATGATGGCCTCGCCCTCGACGAAGGCGAAGGAGAGGTTGAGGTTGCCCGGGAGGCGACGGTCGAGCGAGCCGTTGAGGAACACCTGATCGAGGCCGTCCATGATGAGGGTGCGCAGGCGCTCGCGCATTTTCAAAGCGCGCGCCGCCTCGTCCTTCCCCTCGAGCATCGCCAGCTCCGCGGCCTTGCCCAGCCCCACCACGCCCGGCACGTTGAGCGTGCCCGAACGCATGCCGCGCTCGTGACCGCCGCCGTCCATCTGCGCCACGAGCCGCACCCGTCGCGGCTTGCGGCGCACCCACAGGGCTCCCACGCCCTTGGGCCCGTACATCTTGTGCGCCGAGATCGACACCAGATCCGCGTTCGTCGCGTTGACGTCGAAGGGCACCTTGCCGAGCCCCTGCACCGCGTCGGTGTGGAACAGGATCCCGCGCTCCGAGGTCAGCTTGCCGATCTCCTCGAGGGGCTGCACCGTGCCAACCTCGTTGTTCGCCAGCATCACCGACACGAGCACCGTCTGATCCGTCATCGCCTTGCGGATGTCGTCGGGATCGACCAGCCCCTCCTTGCCCACCGGCACGTAGGTGACCTGCCAGCCCTGCTTCTCCAGCCGCTTGCACGTGTCGAGCACCGCCTTGTGCTCGATCGTCGTGGTGATGATGTGCTTGCCCTTGTCCTGCAGATACTCCGCAACCCCCTTGATCGCGAGGTTGTCCGACTCGGTCGCGCCGGAGGTGATCACCACCTCGGTCGCACTCTGGGCCCCGATGAGCTTCGCCACGCGCTCGCGCCCCACGTTCACCGCCTCTTCGGCGGTCCAGCCGAAGGCGTGGGACTTGCTGGCCGCGTTGCCGAACTTCTCGTTGAAGTACGGCAGCATCTCCTCGAGCACGCGCGGATCGACCGGCGTGGTCGCGTTGTAGTCCATGTAGATCGGCAATCGCAGTGCCATCGGATTCACCCTGGGTAGGCGTGTGCGGAGAGTCCTGTGACCAGCTCCGGGGCCGCGGACGAGCAGTCGTGGTGTTTGTCGCAGCAGTTGCACGACGAAAGCAGGCGCGCCGGCTCGCAACTGTCGCACGTCTCGAGGTAGCGCAGGCTCGCCGCCAGCTCGAGCTCGAGGGCGCTCAGGCGTTCGATCTGCTCACGCGTCTGCTCGAGCTTGCGACGGTACATCTCGCCCATCCGGCTCATGGCCCCCGGCGCGGAGGGAGAGCTCTCCCACTCCTGGACCACCAGCCGGATGTCGTTGAGCGACATCCCGAGCTCCTGCAGCTTGCTGATCCACCGCGTGCGCACCAGGGCATCGGGACCGTACAGCCGATAGCGCCCCTTGGACCGCGCGCTCGGGTGCAGCAGGCCGAGCTCTTCGTACAGGTGGATCGCGCGCACCGTCTTGCCGACCGCCTTGGCGAGGTCGCCCACGCGCAGCAGGCGCGCCTCCCTACGGTCGCCTGCGGGCGCCCCCCCGGACTGCAGCACGCGCAGCGACGCGTCGTTCGATCGCTGCCTGGCCGGCTCTGTCTTCTGGGGGAGGGGCATGTCGACTACCGAACCCTTACGTACACGTCAGTGTTGAGACTGGGTGTCTGTATGGCCCGGACGGGCTCATGTCAAGCACCGCTCGAGCGTGCGTGTCCCCACCGCTCATCCGCCCCCCGCGCCCGCCTTCCTCTGGCCCTTCCTGGATCCGCCGCTATAGTCCCCAGCCCTTTTCCATTCGGACCCCATGACTGACGCATCCTCGTCCCCCGATCTGCTCCGCATCCCCGCCGAAGAAGAAGCCCTGCTGCTGCGCGTCCAGGCCCACCTCGAGGCCCAACGCTCGCTCTTCCGGCGCCCGGAAACCTACGATGGCGACCTGCTCGCCCTGCGCGACGAGCTGTCCGAGGCGCGCCTCGAGGATGTCCCGGCCCTGCTCGCCCAGATGGAACGGCTCGCCGGCATCAGCTCCCAACGCCTCGAGCTGCAGGCCAGCCTCGTGGACCCCGCGAGCCCCTACTTCGCTCACCTTACCCTGCGCGAGCACGACCGGATGGGCACCCGCGAGCGCGATGTCCTCATCGGCCGCATGACGTACATCGACAGCCGCCACGGCGTCCGCATCGTGGACTGGCGTCACGCGCCAGTCTCCCAGCTCTACTACCGCTACGCCGAGGGCGACGACTACGAGGAGCGCTTCGGGGATCGCGAGGTCGAAGGGACCGTCCTCACGCGCAGGACCCTCACGATCCTCGACGGCAAGCTGGTGCGGATCGGCAGCCCGCAAGGGACGTTCGTGCGTCGCGACGACGGCACCTGGCGCATCATCGAGACCCGCGACGTCCACCTGGGCGGCGGCCAGGGGACTGCGAAGCGTCCGCGCGACGCGGCCGTGCGCGGCGTTCTCGGCGTCGGCGCCGACGGGATGCAGCGCGTCGATCGCCACCTCCCGGAGATCTCCGCCCTCCTCGATCCTCGTCAGTTCGAGCTGATTTCGCGCCCGGATTCCGGGCTCGTCGTGATCCAGGGCGGCGCGGGCAGCGGCAAGACCACCATCGGCCTGCACCGCATCGCCTACCTCAACTTCCAGGCGCCCAAGAAGTTCTCGGGCGACCGCATGCTCGTCGTCACCACCAGCGAAGGCCTCGTCTCCTACACCTCCGAGGTCCTCCCCTCCCTGGGCGTGCGCGGCGTGACCGTCTCCACCTTCCCCAAGTGGGCCGAGCACCAGCGACGCATCCACTTCCCCTGGCTCACCCACGTGCGCATCACCGAGGACACGCCGTCGTACGTGTCGCGCGTCAAGAAGCACCCAGCCATCCTGCACCTGGTCGAGAAGCGGGCCGAGGCCGTGCGCGAAGACCCGCGCCAGCGCACCGACCCCACCGCCCCGGTGACCGCCTGGGCCGAGGCGCTCACCGATCTCGAGGCGCTGCGCCAGGCGATGCGCGAGAGCATCGCTCCCCCCATCCCCGACGCCGAGCTCGTCGCAGCCTGGCGCTGGTGCTCCGATCACTGCCCCCCCGTCGCAGAGCTCTCCCCCGATCACCCGGCGCAGCGAAGCCACGCTCCGCGGTCGTCCGACGACGACGAAGGCGGCTCCTCGCACCGCGACGATCAAGACGTGCGGGGCGACCTCGGCATCGACGGCGCGCCCACCGAAGAGGGCGTGCAGATGGATCCCGAGGACGAGGCGCTGCTGCTGCGCGCGTACCAGGCGGGGCGCGGCCCGCTGCGCAAGGGCAAGGATCGTCTGGAGTTCGAACACCTGTTCGTGGACGAGGCCCAGGACTTCTCGGCCGCGGAGCTGGCGGTGCTCTTCGACGTCACCAGCGAGCGCCGCAGCATCACGCTGGCCGGCGACGTCTCGCAGCGCCTGGTGCTCGACAACGCCTTCCGCGGCTGGGAGCCGCTGCTGCGCGATCTGGGCATCCGAGGCGTCGCGATCGAGCCGTTGCGCATCGCGTACCGATCGACGCGCGAGGTGCTCGAGCTCGCGCGCGACGTGCTGGGTCCGCTGGCCGACGCGCTCCCTCCCGACGCACCGCGTTCCGGAGCGCCGGTCGAGATGTTCCTGTCGCCCAACGCAGGCGTCGCGGTGGGGCTGCTGGGTGAGGCGGTGCGCACGCTCATGCTGCACGAGCCGCGCGCCACGGTCGCGGTGCTCACGCGCTACGCGGAGCAGGCCGACATCTACTACGACGGTCTGCAGCGCTCCGAGGTCCCGAACCTGCGCCGGATCCGCTCCTTCGACTTCGGCTTCAAGCCCGGGGTCGAGGTCACCGAGATCCGTCAGGTCAAGGGTCTGGAGTACGACTACGTGATCATCGCGGACCTGAACGCGTCCACCTTCCCGGTCGACGACGAGTCGCGTCACCTGCTGCACGTGGCCGCGACCCGCGCAGCGCACCAGCTCTGGATCCTCTCCACGGGCACGCCCTCGAAGACGCTTCCCGGGTGGCTGGTGGATCACGCCATTTGACGGCCCACCCGCGGGGCGGCGCTACCAGATCTTGCCGAGCAGCGGCACGAGGTAGCGGAACAGCGCCGCGAACCCCAACGGGAGCCCTGCGCACAACGCCACCGTGAAGACGATCATCCAGAACGCCTCGTACGGCGTCGTGCGGCGCGTCTCGTAGTAGAACCAGTGGCGGTACTCGCGCTTGGTCTTGCTCAGTGCGTGGCCCATCGAGGTTGGGGCTGTCATGCCTCCGCTCCGCCCCGCGTTCAAGCGCTTTCTCCCCGACGTGCCCTGCGCACCCGTTCCGTCAGCGCCGCAGGCGTCAGCTCCTTCAGCGGCTCCCAACGCTTCCCGGCATACGTCGGCGCTCCCGTCGCAAAGTCGATCGGCAGGTTCGCCTCGATCGGGAAGTACTCGTTGTGCCGCCGCACCAGGTCGTTGAACGCACGCAGGTCGAGGCCCCGCACCGCCTCCTCGAACGCCCGCTCCGCCGCCTTCGTTCCGGCCCCGTGCTCCTGCTCCGCCGCCTCCAGCAACTCGCACGCGATCCCCTCGAGCGCCGCCTCCATGTCCTCGATCCTTCGCCTTCGACGCAGGTGCGCAGGCAACCCGGAGATCGCACGAACCCGCTCCTGCAACGTCAGCCGGAACGTCGTCGGGTAGTCATCGCTGATCGGCCGCCTCTTCGCCATCGTCTCTCCAACCATGGTCTCTCCAACCGGGTGCGATGGCTATCGATTCGAACCCGAATCATTTGGGGTGAGCGCGAGAGGCGGGTGCGAGGACGAGCCCGACAGCCGCCTCTCGCCTGGCGCTTCTCCGATCGAGCATCGCAGGCTCGTCTGCCCTACGCCCCGCGGTACTCGTCGACCACGATGCCGTAGCGCTGCATCCAGCGGTGGATCTGCATGCGCTCCTTGCCGAGCTGCCGCCCCACCGCGGCGACATTGCCCTGGTAGCGCTCGAGCAGCTCACGCAGCTCCTGCTCGGTCGGTGGCGCGGTGCGCTTGCGCGGCGCGACCCCGGCGGGCGCGATCTGCCCCGGCATCCCACCCTGGACATCCACAGGTATCGGCGACGGAGGCACGCTCGGCACGTCTTCGGCCCGCGTGCCGTAGGCGGCCATCGCCTCCTTGATCGTCTCGGGCAGGTGGCGCGCATCCACCGCGTTGTTGTCCGTGAGCGCCGCAGCCCGCTTCAGACACGCTTCGAGCTCGCGCACGTTGTACGGCCAGTCGTAGTGCACCAACGCCAGCAGGAACGGGAACGTGAGCAGCAAGTCCGTGCGTCCCATCCGCTCCAGCAGCGCGCGGCACAAAAGGAAGATGTCCTCCTTCCGATCGCGCAACGGCGGCAGCAGGATCTGGAACTCATTGAGACGCGCCAGCAGGTCGCCGCGAAACTTCTCTTCCTTCACCAGACGTCCGAGATCCCGGTTCGTCGCGCACACCACGCGCACGTCGACCTTGTGCGCCGTGGTCGCCCCCACCGGGTAGACCTCCTTGGACTGCAGCACGCGCAGGAGCTTCGCCTGCGCCTCGAGCGGCATGTCGCCGATCTCGTCGAGCAAGAGCGTGCCCTGGTGTGCCGAGGCGATCAGCCCCGGCTTGTCGCGATCCGCCCCGGAAAACGCGCCGCGCTTGTAGCCGAACAGCTCGCTCTCGATGAGGTTCGCGGGGATGGCCGCGCAGTTCACCGCGTGCATCGGCCCGCGACGCTGCGACAGGCGATGGATCTCGCGCGCCACCACCTCCTTGCCGGTGCCGCTCTCCCCCTGGATGATCACCGACAGCTCGACCGGCGCGATCCTGTCGAGCTGCGCACCGATCCGATCCATCGTGGAGCCGCCCACCAGCTCCCGCAGCGAGGTGCAACGTCGCGTCACCCCGCCCACCATCGCGCCGTCGATCCGGTAGCCCGCGTACCCCTCCGCCCCCGACTGCACGAACTTGAAGACCGTGTCGCCGATGCGGATCTCGTGCAGATGCTCCAGCTCCGCTTCGCGCACGAAACGGCCGTCGAGCATCGTGCCGTTCGCCCCCCCCAAGTCCCGCAACACCCACCGTCCGGCCTCGTACACGATCTGCGCGTGACGCCTCGACACCGCCCGCTCGGGCACACAGATCGCGCAATCGGCCTCCCGGCCGATGAACGTCTCGTGCACGTTCAGCGGGTAGGCCGGCAGCAGCTTCTCGTAGTCCGGCGAGTAGAGCAGCACGAGCCCGGCCGACGAACCCCCGCGCCGCGCGCCATCCGGAGAGGACGGCATCCCGAACTGCTGCATCGTCGCGGTGACCGTGGACATCCGTTGCTCGAAACCGGCCTAGACTAATTCACTGCGCTCAATCCTGGAATAGCGAAGGGGTGAGGGATGACCTCAGTTCGCCGCGTGCTGGAAGCGGAATACCCCTGCGATGACCGTGTCGGCGGCCTCGGTGCGCAGGGACATCGACGCCCCTCCACCCTGCGAGCCCGCGTCGTCGTACTCGAGTCCCCGCGTGCGCACGCAGCCCGCGGGCGGCCCATCGAGCTCGAGCGCGCGCGTCTTGCACGACGGCTGCGCCCCCGGTCCGATCGTGTTGAGCGTGTCGAGCACCGGCACCTTCGCGCTGCCGCCGGCGACCATCCCTGCGGCCTTCTGCATGGAAGTGAGGGGTTGCAGCGAGGCGACGAGGAAGACCTTCTCCTCGCCGATGTCCTTCTCGTTGACCCGATAGAACCTGTCCCCCGAGGGAATCCGCAGCGCCTGCGCCGCGGGCAACGGGTTCGTCACCCCGATGCGATCGTCGGGGAAGAGCACGTTGACGGCGCCGTCGGGGGATCGCTGGAAGATGTACACGTGAGCGGCCCTGCTCGTGCGCACCACGAACGCGACCTTGTCGTTGGTGCGGAGGACCTCGCCCGGCTTGATGGGGCGCGGCTGGGTCTCGGTGGGCTTCATGGCCAGCACCGAGAAGTCCATCTGCAGCTCGGTGCGCTGGTCGTCGGGAACGAGCACCTGATACGCCACCCCCAGAGCCTTGGCGCGATCGGTCTCGCTGGCCGACTTCACCTGGTCGTACAGCTCCGGCACCTTCGCGATCCGTCGCCGCAGGTTCTCGGCCCGCGTCGCGTACGTCTCCTTGTCGAGGATGCACGCGTTGTACTCCTCGCACAAACGCTTCGACTGCGCGACATAGCGTTCCGTCTCGGAGTCGATCTGACGCAGCGCCTGCGTCTCGGTGGAGAGGTTCGTGCCCACCCCCAACGCCTGGAACCCGCCCTTGATGTTCAGGGCGTCGTACTTGAACTCGCTCTCGCACGAGAGCGGCACGCGCTGCTCGCCGCCGCACTGCCCCGGAGGCGGCTGCGGGGGCTTGTTGGGGCAGCCCACGGTCAAGATCGAAAGGGCGGCCGCAGCGATCGGAAGCAATGCACGAAGAGTCGGTCGCGGGAACGTCATGGTGCGCGAGAATACACCAGAATCCCCGCCTGCGGGCCCGCACTCGCGCCGCCCCCGGGGAACCCGGCAATCACCTGCCCGGCGTCACCGCAGCTTGCGGTGCTGCAGGCACGGAAGGCTCCCGCGAATCCGATCCAGGGTCGCCCCCTGCACCCTGGCGCAGCACACTCCTTCGCCTTCCGAACACTGCGCGATCACCTCCCCCCACGGATCCACGATCAGACTCTTGCCGTACGTCGCCCGGTTCGGCCCCGGGTGCTTGCCCCATTGCCCCGCCGCGATCACGTAGCACTGCGATTCGATCGCCCGCGCACGCAGCAGCACGTGCCAGTGATCCTTGCCCGTGAGCAGCGCAAAGGCCGCCGGCACGACCAGGATCCGCGCCCCCTGATCCACCAGACGCCGGTACAGCTCCGGGAACCGCAGGTCGTAGCAGATGCTCAGCCCCACCCCGAACCCCTCGACATCCACGACCACGGTCTCGCTCCCCGCCGTGCTCGACGACGACTCCCGCTGCCTCGTGCCGTCGGGAAGGTCCACGTCGAACAGGTGGATCTTGCGGTAACGGGCCGCGAGGGAGCCGTCGGGAGCGAAGACCGCGCAGGTGTTGTACGGACGTCGCGGATCGCCCGACTTTTCGGGAAGTCCCCCGGCGATGAGCCACACCCCGGCGTCGGAGGCGGTCATCGACAACGTGCGGGCCAGGCGCCCATCCGGTGGGTCGAGCTTCTCGGTCAGCGCGCGCCGGCCGTCGTCCAGCCCCATGAACGCGAAGTTCTCCGGCAGCAACACGAGCCGTGCCCCTCGACGCGCTGCCTCCAGCACCCGGCTCCGTACCCGTTCGAGATTCGCGTCTGCGTCGTCCTGCGACGACATCTGGATCGCCGCCACTTCCAGGCTGGGAGAGTTCGAGCTCATGGCCGCTGCATCGCGCGTCTTCCCCCCGGAGTCCAGAGCCCCCGCGGGATCGCGATAGGTCCCGGGATCAACCATCGATCGCACTCCGAGGCACCGCCCCTCCGCGGTGCTACAACCCCCCCGCCATGCCCCTGACCGCAACGCTCGGCGAACAGGTTCGGCTCGAGCTGCCCGACGCGCAGGATCCCTCCGATCCCCTGCCTCCGCTCGATCCGCCGTCGGACGCCCCCCTCGTCACCTCCGCCGCCCTCGCTCGCCTCGTCCCCGATCACCCAGGCGTCGTCCACGTCGCCGGCGTCGCAGGCTCCGCCTCTGCCCTCGTGGCCCGCGCCGTGGGCCTCGCCCTCGCGCGGTCGCGACCGATCGTGTGCATCACCGCCGATCCCGATCAGGCCCGCGCCCTCGCTGCGGATCTCGCGTTCCTGTGGGGCGGGGCCGAAGGCGACGACGTCGAGGAGACCGCGCAGGGGCAGGTGCTGTTCTTCGCGGCCAACGAAGCGAGCCCCTACGCCGACGTGAACCCCGATCGTCGCGCGGCGATGTCCCGCCTCGCCACCCTGTTCCACCTCGAGCACGGGCTGCCCTTCCGCTTCCTCGTCACCAGCGCCGCCGCCCTCGTGCGCAAGGTCGTCCCCCGCAGCGCCGTCGCCGATCACTCCGCCCTCATCGCCGTGAACCAGGACGTCGATCGCGAGGCCCTGCTCGCCATGCTCGACGCCGCCGGCTACATCCGCGTGCCCCTCGTCGAGGACCCGGGCACCTTCGCCGTGCGCGGCTCCCTGCTCGACCTGTGGCCCCCGGGCTCGGAATCCCCCGTGCGCGTCGAGCTGCTCGGCGATGCCGTGCTGTCGCTCAAGCTCTTCGATCCCGACGGCCAGCGCACCCTGCGCGAGGTCCGCGATCTGTGGATCCCGCCTGCGCGCGAAGCGATCCTCACGCCCGAGCGCGCCGAACGCGCACGCGAACGCGTCCGCGCCATGTGCGACGCCGTCAACCTGCCCACCTCGCGCGCGCGCGCCCTGTCCGAAGACGTCGCCTCCGGCCGCACCTTCTACGGCGCCGAGGGAATGCTCCCCGCCTGCTTCGA
>CAYMUE010000174.1:9680-14145 GCA_964393505.1 uncultured Polyangiaceae bacterium | reverse complement strand
TCCTTGCACCCTTCGCCGGTGGCGGCGCTGAGCTGGCGCAGCTCGATGCCCTTGCGACGGAACTTCGTTCGCAGCTTCGGGAAGGCTTCCTGGACGTCGGGCAGGTCGCACTTGGAGACGGCGACGAGCTCCGGTCGCTGGGCGAGGCCGGGGTCGAAGGCCTCGAGCTCCTTGCGAAGCGCCTTGTAGTCGGCGAGAGGATCGCGCTCGGGGTCGGGATCGAGGGTGATGAGGTGCACGAGCACGCGCGTGCGCTCGAGATGCTTGAGGAAGCGGATGCCGAGCCCCGCGCCGTCGCTCGCCCCCGGGATCAGCCCGGGGATGTCCGCCATCGCGAACGAGGTGCCGTCGTGCATCCCGCCGACCGACACGATCCCGAGGTGGGGATGGAGCGTGGTGAAGGGGTAGTCGGCGACCTTGGGGCGGGCGCGGGACACGGAGCGGATGAGGGTGCTCTTGCCGACGTTGGGGAAGCCGAGCAGGCCGACGTCGGCGAGGACGACGAGCTCGAGGCGCAGCTTGCGTTGCTCGCCGGGCATGCCGGGTTCGGCGCGGCGAGGTGCGCGGTCGAAGGGGGTGGCGAAGTTCATGTTGCCGCGACCGCCGGCGCCGCCGCGGGCCACCACGAGCTTCTGGCCGTGCTCGAGCACTTCGCCGACGACCGCGTCGGTGGCGAGATCGATGGCGCGGGTGCCGATGGGGACGCGGACGATCAGGTCCTCGCCGGCCTTGCCGAAGCAGTCCTTGCCCTGTCCGTGCTCGCCGCGTTCGGCCTCGAGCTTGTGCGCATAGGTGAGGTCGAGGAGCGTGGAGAGGCCGCCATCGCCGATGAGGATGACATCGCCGCCGGCGCCGCCGTTGCCGCCGGAGGGGCCACCGAAGGGGACGAACTTCTCGCGTCGGAACGCGATGGCGCCGTTGCCACCGTTCCCGGCGACGACCTTGATCTCGCACTCGTCGACAAACTTCACAGCGACCTCGGAGGGGTGGGCCCGATCGGGGCGAGCCCGTGGGGCGCTACTTCTTGGCAGGCAGAGGGGGGCGAAGCGGTAGCACGACCTTGGTCGGTTGCGAAGCGGGCGATTGCATCATCGGCACCGGCTTGTCGGGCGCTTCGAGGATCGCCATCACGTACATCATGCGATCGAGGCCGTATTCCACGGCGGCTTCGCGGTGGAAGACCTCGACCATGCGGACCAGGCGCAGGCCGGTGATCTTGCCGATGTCCATCTCGCGGTCCAGGAACGCTTCGAAGCTGCCGAAACCGCGCGCCTCGTAGAGCTTGCGGATCTGGATGTCCTTGAGCACGCTGCCGACGTCGAAGAAGTTGTGCGCGAGGTTCTTGCGCAGGGTGCGGATCTCGGAGATCGCGTTGTGAAGCAGCGCGATCTTGGCCTTGATCTCCTCGGCTCCGGTGGGGATGCGAATGGTGGCCCGCGCCGATCCGGGCGGAGGTGGCTCGGCAGCCCGGGCCCGCGCCTCGGCGGCATGTTTGGCGGCGTGGCGCGCCGCCCAGGGGGCCGCGCCTCGGATGCCGAGCTTGCGCCGGGCCTCATCGGCCGAGCCGGCTGCCGACGATGCCTGGCCTGAGCGCTTGCCGCCCTTGGACGCAGGGTTCGCCTTGGCGAGCCCCTTCTTGTCCGCTTTCGTCGAGGCAGCCCGGGCGGGCTTCGCCAGGGGCTTCTTGTCGGGCTTCCTGACTGCCTTCTGCGGCGCTTTCGGACGCGCCTTCGCCGCCTTCTTCGGCGCCGGACGCCCCTTGTCTTTCGACTTGCTCCCCTTGTTCGTCGTCTTCTTTGCCATGACGCCGTGCAGCCTGCTTCCCGTCCCCGGGAATGTTCTTGAGCCGTCCGTGCCCCGCCACCGCGGAACGGAACCCAGCCCTCGTTAAGCTACCTGATCGACAACGGCCTTACCAAAATGCTGGCAGGTTGGTCCAGCGACTTGCGCATTCCCCCCTCTCTTCTCGCCCACCGTCCGGCCCGCGAGCGTGGTACATGCCTCCCCCATGACCACCGCTCCCCCGGTCCCCCCGCCCAGCGAACGCATCGCGGTCGTCGTCAACGGCAACGCCAAGAACGTCACCCAGCAGGTCATCGAAACCCTCGACCAGATCCTTCTCGGAGGCGATCTGTTCGTATCGCGGCACATCGAAGAAGGCCCGCAAATCGCGCGCACGATCGCCGAGCGGGGCTATGGCACGGTGCTGACGGGCGGCGGTGACGGCACCTTCACGGTGATGGTCTCCGAGGTGCTCAAGGCGTGCCGGGAGCTCGGGCGCGCCGCGCCGCGCTTCGGCCTGCTGCGCCTGGGAACCGGCAACTCGCTCGCGTGGGTCATCGGTGCGAGCAAGGCGAAGGGACGCGGTCTCGCCGCCGACATCCAGCGCCTGCGCGAAGAGGCGGGCAGCCGCGCCATGCGTCTGATCGAGATCGATGGGCTCCTCGCCCCGTTCTGCGGCTTCGGCATCGACGCCAACGTCTTGCAGGACAAGGAGGCGACCAAGAAGTGGATGCTCAAGGTCCCGGTCCTCAAGAACTACACGACCGGCGAGCTCATCTACTTCGTCTCCACGGTCACGCGCACCCTTCCCACCTACGCGTTCAAGTCCGTGGCCCACTGCCGCGTGATCAACGAAGGCGCCGACGCCTTCCGCATCGGCTACAACGGCCAGGTGGTCGGCTCGCCGATCCCCAAGGGGACCGTGCTGTACGAAGGCCGCGCCAAGCTCGCCTCGGTCTCGACCATCCCCTACTATGGCTTCGGCCTGCGCATCTTCCCCTACGCCGAAGAGCGCGACGATCGCATGGCCCTGCGCATCGCCACGATCTCCGTCCCCGGCTTCGTCGCCAACCTCGGCCCCATCTGGCGCGGCGAATACCAGGACCCGCGCATCATCACCGACTTCCTCGTCGACGACGTCACCATCGAAATGGACCCAGCCACCGCCTTCCAGATCGGCGGCGACTTCCACGGCGTCAAGTCCCGCGTCCGCGTCCGCCTCGCCGAGCCGATCCAACTCGTCGACTTCTACGCCCCTCCCCGTCAGTAAGCCCTTATCGAACCGGCTCTCCCGTGAACAGGGCCTCGAGCTCCGGAGGCAACGCGCTCTCCTGCGCGGGACGCACCGCGGACAACGTGTGCACGAACAACACGTGGCCCGCGCCGCCGCGCTCCACTCGCTCGAGCACATCCGCAAACGCCTTGGCCGTGTAGGTCCCGTCGAGCTGCAACCCCGCTTCGCGCGCGCGTGCCGCCGCAACGTCGCCCCACGGCGCAGCGTGCGCGTACCCTCGGCCGATCCACTTGCGCTCCGTGACGAGTCGCGACGACAGCTCCCAAGGCGCGATGACGATTCCCAGCCGCGAGCACGCTGCGGACGCGAGGCCGAGCGCCAGCCAACGGGCTGGCACGGCGCGATCCACGACCTGCACGCCCACCACGGTGGAGCGCAGGCCGGTGGCGACGACGCCAGCCAGGAGTCCGGCCACGGTGCCGGCGGAGCCGAGGGCCGCGACGATGAGATCGGGTTCCGGGAGCTCGTGGTGGAGCACCGCGTCGGCGATCTCCTCGACGGCGGAGACGTAGCCCAGGGCGCCGAGCACGTTGGAGCCGCCGGGGAGGATGAGGCGGTCCCGGGCGGACAGGACACGCGCGAGGGCGAAGGGCGCGCGCCACTCGGCGCGGACCGGGATCGGCTGGAGTCCGGCGGCGAGCCCGCAGCGCAGGTTGCGCATCGCCTCCTCTGAGCGTGGCTGGGGCACCAGGACGGCCGCGGTCTGCAGCCCCAGGGAACGGGCGTGCACGGTGGTCGCCAGCACGTGGTGGCTGCCTGCCGCCCCGAACGTCACCACGCGCGTCGCCCCACGCTCCAGCGCTTCGCCCAGCAGCAGCTCGAGCTTGCGCACCTTGTTGCCGCCGTAGACCGCGCTCGACCGATCGTCGCGCTTGACCCACACCTCGGTCCCGTTGCCGGACAGCGACCGGATGTGTTCGATCGGGGTCGGCCACGATCCGAGCGCGACGCGGGCTGGTCGTCGCCCATCGGACGTGCAAGGGTGCGCCGGCATCCTTCCGGGGGCGGCGCATGGAGAGGGATGGACGGAGCTTGCCATGAAGAAGATCGAGGCGATCATCAAGCCGTTCAAGCTCGACGAGGTCAAGGACGTGCTTGCGGAGGTGGGGGTTCAGGGGATGACGATCACCGAGGTCAAGGGGTTCGGGCGCACAGGCGGCAAGCAGGAGGTCTACCGCGGGTCGGCGTACGTGGTGGACTTCGTGCCGAAGATCAAGGTCGAGGTGGTGGTAGCGGATCGGCTGGTAGGGGACGTCATCGACGCGATCGAGCGCACGGCCCGTACGGGGCGGATCGGGGACGGGAAGATCTTCGTGACGCCGGTAGAGGAAGCGGTACGGATCCGAACCGGGGAGCGGGGCGAGGACGCGATCTGACCGGGGCTGCCCG
>CAYMUE010000174.1:0-9580 GCA_964393505.1 uncultured Polyangiaceae bacterium | reverse complement strand
CGGGATCCGCGGTACGTGGCGCGCAAGGCGGAGGCGTTCCTGAAGCAGACGGGGATTGCGGATACGTGCTTCGTGGGGCCGGAGGCGGAGTTCTTCGTGTTCGACAACGTGCGCTACGAGCAGTCGAACCACAAGGCGTTCTACGAGCTCGACTCGGTGGAGGGGCAGTGGAACACGGGGAAGGAGGGGGTGAACCTCGGCTACAAAGTCCGTCACAAGGAAGGGTATTTCCCGGTTCCGCCCACCGACACGCTGATGGACATCCGCACGGAGATGGTCGAGCGGATGCACGATGTCGACATCGAGATCGAGGTGAGCCATCACGAGGTGGCAAGCGCGGGGCAGTGCGAGATCGACATGAGGTTCACGCCGCTGGTGCAGATGGCGGACAAGCTCATGTGGTTCAAGCACATCGTGAAGAATGTCGCCCGAAGGCATGGAAAAACCGCGACTTTCATGCCCAAGCCCTTGTTCGGGGACAACGGCAGCGGCATGCACGTGCACATGTCGTTCTGGAAGGACGGCAAGCCGCTGTTCGCGGGCGACAGCTACGGGCAGTTGAGCGAGATGGCGCTGCACTTCATCGGCGGGGTGCTGCGGCACGCGCCTGCGTTGGCAGCGCTGACCAACCCGACGACGAACAGCTACCGTCGGCTGGTGCCCGGGTTCGAGGCGCCCGTGAACCTCGCATACTCGAGCAGGAACCGCTCCGCCGCCCTGCGCATCCCGATGTACGACACGTCGCCCAAGTCCAAGCGCGTCGAGATCCGCTTCCCGGACCCCTCCTGCAACCCGTACCTCGCCTTCTCCGCGCTGATGATGGCGGGCATCGACGGCGTGTTGAACAAGATCGACCCGGGCGACCCGCTCGACAAGGACATCTACGCGCTGTCGTCGGAGGAGCTGTCGCAGGTGCCGCACATGCCCGGCTCGCTGGAGGATGCCCTGAACGCGCTGGAAGCGGACCACGAGTTCCTGCTCCGCGGCGACGTATTCACGCGCGACGTGATCGAGATGTGGGTGGAGTACAAGCGGGAGCACGAACTCAACCCGGTGCGGTTGCGCCCCGTGCCGTACGAGTTCTTCCTGTACTACGATATCTGAGCGACGCTCAGAAGTAACCGCCGCCCGCGGGTTGCTTCTTCTCGGTCGGGCCGGGCGCAGGCGGCGCTTCCGGCGTGGCCGCCGCCGGCGAAGCTCCCCCTCCACTCGCCTTCCCGATCGTCTTCTTCGCGTAGTCGATCGTCTGCGTGAGCGTCACCGCCGACCCCTTGAAGTTGGTGACGGGGACCTTCTCGAACGCACGCTGGATGCATTCGCCGATGGGGGTTCCCTCGTGGGGCTTGTGCACGACGACGGCGCCGCTCCAGCCCGTGGGTTCGAAGGTGACGTCGACGGTGGCGGTGTCGCGCGGTCCCTTGATCTCCGGGGCGTCGCACTTGAGAGCCTGGCGGCCGCTGCGTCCCGCCATGTCGATGAGGAAGTCCATGTCGGGGCCCTCCTGGTTCTGCACGGGAGGCGGCTGTCCAACGTGGGAGACGTCGGCGGGTTTGGAGCCTTCGAGCGGGTTGGCTTCCTCGGCGGGCTTGGGCGCGCTGATGGGAGAGCACGCTGACAGAGCGGCCGCCGCGACGGCGAAGAGGATCGCGTAGCGCATGCACCGAGCCTACTCCGTTGGAGAGCGCGGGGCAAAACCCTGGGAAGAGAGGGGCCTGGGGCCGCGAAGGGAGGGAGAAGCGGCCCCAGGACGGGAGGGACTTGCTACCTACTTGGTGCCGCCGGAGGCGGAACCGCTGGCGCTGGCGCTGGCTTCGACGGAGACCGAGATGCTGGCGGAAGCCTGCACGTGGGTCTGGGCGGCGACGGCGATGCAGGCGACGGCCTTGCCACCGAGGCTGCCGGCGGCCTTGAACGTGCCGGTGATCGCGGTCGCAGCGTCGGCAGCGGCCTTGACCGCGGCCTGGCCGCGGACGACGCCGACCTGGTAGAGGGCGGGCAGGTTGGTCTTGAGGGTGGCGACGAGCTTGTCGATGTCGCCGCTGGAGACGGCGCACTGCGCGACGAAGTTGACGGTCGGCGGGGTGCACTTGGCCTTGGCGGTGACGGAGCCCTGGCAGGAGGCAGAGCAGTTGGCGTCGACCTCGCATGACGGGGGCTTGAAGGTGCCTTCGCACTTGGGCGCGGTGTACTCGACGGAGCATCCGCCCTTGCAGGAGCCGTCGCACTTGACCTTGGCGCCGCCAGAGACCTCGCACGAGCCGGTGCAGGTACCCTTGCAGGACGCCTTGCAGGAGCCTTCGCACGTGGCGCTCGCCGCGGGCTGGGTGCAGGATCCCTTGCACTCGCCCTTGCAGGAGCCGGCGGCCTGACCATTGGAGGCCTCGCCGTCGCAGGTGCCTTCGCACACGCCGTCGCAGCCGCCCTTGATCGTGCCTTCGCAGGCGCCGCTGCAGGAGCCTTCGCACGACGCGTTGCAGGTGCCTTCGCACGCGATCTTCGGCTGCTCGACCGTGGCGGAGCAGGAGCCGGAGCACTCGGCCGAGCAGGTGCCCGACAGCTCGCCCGGATCGCAGCGGGCTTCAATCGTGCCGGGGTCGCACGTGCCGCTGGCCGAGCACTGCGCGTCGCACTTCGCCTGCGCGCTGAAGTCGGCTTCGCACGCGCCGCCCTGGATGGCGAGGGAGAAGGTGCAGCCCGCCGATGCGCCGGCCTGCATGATCGCGTCGATCTTCGCCGTCGCCGCGTTGCACGCGTACTTCACGTACTCGGTGGACTTGGCGTCGCCCTTTGCGGTCCACGTGTCGGTCGCGCCCAGGTCGGTGGCGATCGCGACGCAGGCCTTGCCGACGTCGGCGACCATCAAGTCGGCCATCGCCTTGAGGTCTGCCGTGGCCTGCAGGGCCACCTTGACCTTGGCGTCGACGTCGAGGCTGGCGATGGCGGTCGCATCGCCGCCGATCGCGACATTCATCTCGTCGCAGCCCTCGGCGAGGTCCTTGAGGTCCTCCGCGGAGCAATGGACGAACAGCGGCGACATCAGCGCGATTCCAAGCACGGGCAGCATGGCAAGTCTGGTGTTCTTCATCTCAAGCCTCTCCTTCGGGTCAATAGCAGGACGGGGGGCCCCCCGGTCCGACCTCGTTCGACGGACCATAGCGCCTGTTCGTTACAATCCCAAGTTCTACGGATCGGAGCGGGGCATTTTCCGGGGGAACGGTTCGTGGTAGGCAGGCGCCATGCGCTGGTACGTGTCCATGACGTTGACCGCCGTTGCGGCATTGGCTCTCGGTGCGTGCGGACAGAAGCCCCCCCAGGAATCCACGGTTCCCGAGGCCAAAGCGCCCCGCGCGAAGAAGACCCCGCAGACCTGGAACGAGCTGGGGATCCTCGACGTGGGCAAAATCGACGGCACCTTCGCCGGTCTCAAGGAATCGCTGCAGAAGTGCATCGACCGAGGCAACAAGTTCGCCGCGGGCAACATCCTGTACGCGATGCGCATCGACCACTCCGGCAAGGCCAGGTGGGCCTTCGCCAAGGACACGTCGATCGGTGACCGCGAAGTCGAGAAGTGCATGCTCGACCAGCTCCGCTCCGCCACGTGGCCCGTCCCCGAGGGCGGCGACGAGGGACTCGCCGAGAAACCCTTCGAATGGCCCGACCGCGAGGAGCGTCCGCCGGTCGACTGGAGCACCGAAGAGGTCCTGCCGGCCGTGCAGAAGATCCGGTCCCGGCTCGACGCGTGCCGCGCCGGCAACACAGGGATCTTCCGCGCCACGATGATCGTCGAGACCAACGGCAAGGTGGCGTCGGTCGGGATGGCGCCCCCCGACGAAAAGAGCGAGGCCGTGGTGGACTGCCTGGTGGGCGAGCTGAAGACGCTCAAGCTCAAGTCGCCCGGGAGCTGGCCGGCACGGGTGTCGTTCGACGTGCCCTGAGCGTCGCTGTCAGCCGACGCGCCTGCCCAGGATCCTGCGCACGCCCTCTCCGAGATCGGCGGAGAGCCTGCCGCCGTGCGAGGTGAGGAGCAGGTCGGTGTTGTCGAACCGGAGGCGCCAGGTTGCAACGCGAGCGGCGATTCTGGGGGGGCAGTCGGGGTCCCGGTCCACCCACGATCCCATGGCGGCGACGCTCTCGACGTGTGCACCGGCGCCTGCCACCACCGACCCGTCGGGCAGCGAAAGGGTCAGGGCCCCTACCCCGAGCCGCTTGCGAGAGGCCTCGAGGAACAGGTTCAGAGCTTCGGCGGGGTTCTGGCTGCGGCACGATCGTCGATCCATCATGGGGGCATCGTCGCGCAGGGCGCAGCCGACGGCCAAATCCACGGCGGGCGGGGCGGCTCGATCACCAGGGATGGGAGGCGAGGATCATGTCGCCGACCATACGATCGAACTCGTCGCCTTCGGCCATGAGGCTCTCGACGATGACCCGGTACTGCCGGAACAAGGCGGGGTCGGGGGCGACGCCCTGGGAGACGGTCTGGGAGAACCGGCGGGCGACTTCCGGCTCGAGCATTGTGCGGAGGCCGATGTGGATGCTCAGGAGCAGGTCGAGCCAGGCGGGGTCATGGGTGGCGCCGGCGAGCTTGACGCTGCACGAAGAGGCGGTCTGCACCGTGGAATCGGGGACGGGCCGGCCTTCTCGGATGGCGGTTCCTACTGCGTTCAGGTGCGCGCCGAGCATGCGAGCGGCCGCGGCGATCTGGCCCGATGCGAGCATCCGATCTGCAACCCGGCCGAGGGGACCGAGCGGATCCACGGTCTGCGTCGGCGCCTCTTCCGGCTCGAGCGCGGACAGCAGTGACGCGGCGACCTGGTCCGAGGGGACCGGTTTCCCGGCCTCCGAGGGGAGCGTCGTCTGGACCGCGTGATCGGGCACACGCGTCGGCGACCGCTTCCCTTCGGCAGTCAGCGCCACCGGGGGGTCCGTCGGCACCGAGGCCGGGCTCGGCGGCGCACCGGAGGAGGTGGGGGCAAGGGACATCGACGGGAGCATCGAGTCGCGCAGCGCCTGATCGGCGCGCAGCACGACGAGCTCGGAGCTGCCGACGAGGATGCGGTCACCGTGCTCGAGGTCCCTGGACAGGCGCACGCGCTGGCCGTTGACGAAGGTGCCGTTGGTGCTGCCAGCGTCTTCGATGAGGAGCGCATCCACGGAAGCGTGCAACAGGGCATGGAGGCGCGAGACGCCAAGGGACTCGATGACGATGCGGCAATCGAGGCCGCGACCGATGGAATGGGCCCCCTCGGTCAGGGGGACTTCCTCCCCCCGTCGCCAGATTCTCCACGGGGTATCCTGCGGTGGGAGCGACGGATCGGAGGAGAACCCGTCGCTGGACGGGGGATCGGACCAGCTCATGGGATCCTGGCATGTATAGCGCGTCTGGTGATCGATGGGGTGGGCATTCCGCGACGGGGCATGACATCCCCTTGATCCCTGGGGCGGTCGGTGCTGGTCTGCGGCCGGGCCATGCCGATCCCATCGCGCGAAGAGCAGGAGCATCGACGAGAGATCGTCGCGGCGTGCCGGAGGATCTACGAGCGGGGCTGGCTGGCATCGACCGACGGCAACGTGTCGGTGCGCCTGGACGAGATCCGAATCCTGACGACGCCCACCGGGATCCACAAAGGGTTTCGGATGACCGAGCAGGATCTGATCGTGGTGGATCGGGCGGGGCGGAAGCTGTCGGGGAGCGGAGAACCTTCGAGCGAGCTGCGAATGCACCTCGCGGCCTACGATCGTCGAGCCGAGGTGCGCGCGGTGGTGCACGCCCACCCCACCAACTGCATCGCGTTCTCCCTGGCGGGCATTTCGCTCGCCGAGAGCCTGCTGCCGGAGACCGTGTTCACGCTCGGCTCGATTCCGACGACGGCCTACACGACCCCGACGACGGAGGAGGTACCGGCGGAGGTGAGCAAGTGGCTCGGGGAGTTTGACGCGCTGGTGCTGGACCGACACGGGAGCCTGACGGTCGGTCGCGATCTGTGGGAGGCGTACGATCGCCTCGAGCGGATGGAGCACGTCGCGGAGATCACGTTCCGGGCGCGGATGCTCGGACCGGTGAAGCCGCTGTCCCAAGAGCAGGTGGCCCGTCTCCAAGGGGTGGGGGCGTCGTTGGGGTTGTGCGCTCGGAGGGTCCTGGGAGCTCCAGGCGGGGCGGGCGACGCGGCGGCAGGAGCACTGCCGCAGGGGGGCGCGGACGGGGAGGCGAGCGACGAAGCGATGATCGCGCGGATTCGTGACAGGGTGGAGCGGGAGCTGGCGCGGAGGTAGCGGACGCCGTCAAAGGCGGCAGCGGACGCCGTCAAAGGCGGCAGCGGACAGCGCAAGCCCGTTCAATCCGGACGCGCGTTGGCGTATGGTGGTGCCGGTGTTCTCTCCCCACACCGCAGCACGGTTCCGGCTCGAAGCCCGCGTTGGCGGAGGCGGCATGGGAGAGATCTTCCGTGCGACGGACCTCGCGACGCAGGAGCGGGTGGCGCTGAAGCTGCTGAACAAGAGCGCGAGTCCGGGAGAGCACGCGCGATTCAGGCGCGAAGTCGAGGTGCTGGCGGAGCTGCGGCACCCGGGGATCGTCGCGTACGTGGACCACGGCGAGTGGAGCGACGGGCGTCCGTACTTCGCGATGGAGTGGCTGGAGGGGGAGGATCTGGGGCAGCGGCAGAACCGGGAGCCGCTGGGGATGAACGACGCGGTCGAGGTGGTGCGCAGGGCAGCGCAGGCGCTGGCGGCGATCCATGCGCGCGGCGTGATCCATCGCGACATCAAGCTGTCGAACATCTTCATCGTCAATCGGAGCCTGACGCGCGGAGTCAAGCTGATCGACTTCGGGGTGGTGAAGCTGCCCCATCCCGACGAGTACCCGACGCTGCCCGGCTCGATCATCGGGACGCCGCACTTCATGGCGCCGGAGCAGGCGCGCGGGGAGCGGGTCGATGCCCGCGCCGACGTCTATTCGCTCGGATCGGTTCTGTTCAAGCTGGTGACCGGACGCCACGTCTTCGAGGCCGACCACATCATCGCGCTGCTCTCCCGCCTCGTGATCGAGGAGCCTCCGTTGGCATCGTCGGTGCGCTTCGACGTGCCCGAGCCCCTCGATCGCCTGCTCGCCTCCACCCTGTCGCGCAACCCGTCGGACCGGCCGGAAGACGCGGGCGCGCTCGCCCGCAAGCTGGCGCGTCTGCCCGCGATGACGAACGAGCCGCCCAACGCGGACTCGAGCGCGTCGGCCATTCGCGTGATTCTGGACACGACCCCGGTCGACGACGATCGTCCCCGCGAGACCACGAAGGATTCGAACGCGCCGCCGCAGCGCCCCGGGGCGCTCGAGCGACGGATCGTGGCGGTGGTGCTCGCGTCGGTGCCGCTCACCGGCATGCCGGTGGCGACGTCGATGAAGGTGCGCGCGGTGATCGGCGACGACGCGCGGTTCGAGGCGCTGCAGGGGGGCAAGGTGGTAGCCGCGCTCGGGGTGGCGCGAACGCTGGGCGACGAGGCGGTGCGTGCGGCGCGCGCGGCGTTGATCATTGCGACCTCCGTGCCCGACGCGCGCGTGGCGGTGGCCACCGGGCACGCGGTGACGGGGCGTCGCGGGATCACCGGAGAGGCGCTCGGTCGCGCTGCGGTGCAGCTCGAGCGGGCGCGACCGGGCGGCATCCGGGTGGACAAGGCGACCTATCCGCTTCTGGAGGGGCGGTTCACTGCGCGGCTCGATGCCAAGGGCGCGGTGCTGCTGCACGAGGATCTGGCGGCGATGGGGAGCCGCAAGCTGCTGGGCAAGACGACGCCGACCGTGGGGCGCGAGCGCGAGGTCGCGCTCCTGTACGACACCTTCAAGCTGGTGGAGTCCGATCGCATCCCGCGCTGCGTCATCGTGAGCGGCCCGGCGGGCATTGGGAAGACCCGCCTCCGCCACGAGGTGATGCGTCGGCTCAGCCACGAGCATCCCGCGCTCGACGTTCTGATAGCGCGCGGCGATCCGATGCTGGCGCACACCGGATTGAGCGCGCTCGGGCGCGCGCTGCGTCAGCGGATGGGCATCCGCGACGGCGAGCCGCTCTCGTTGCAGGCCGAGCGCGTCGTGCGCTACGTCGAGCAGCGACCGACCTGCCACGAGCAGAGCGTCTACTTCCTGGGCGAGTTCGTGGGGGTTCCCTTCAACGACCAGGACAGCGAGCCGCTGCGGGCGGCGCGCGACGCGCCGCAGCTCATGACGGCGCGGATCATCCAGGCGATGGAGGCGGTGATCCGTCACGACGCCACGGTGCCGCAGATTCTGTTGCTCGAGGACCTGCAGTGCATCGACGAGATGACGCTGGAGATCACGGACTGGATGTTGGCGTGCCAGGACATCCCGCTGACGGTGTACGCGCTGGGGCGTCCCGAGTTCGCGGCCCGGTTCCCTGCCCTGTTCGCGACGCGGGCGATGGCCCACCTCGAGCTCGCCCCGCTGCCGCCTGCCGACTGCGAGGAGCTGATCGCCGCCGTCGGGCTCCAGCTCGACCATGAGCATCGCAGGCGGCTGATCGAGCGTTCGGAGGGCAACGCGCTGTTCCTCGAGGAGCTCATCCGGCACGCCTCCGAGGGGCGCGACGACCTGCCGATGTCGGTGCAGACGCTGGTGCAGGCGCGTGTCGACGATCTCCCGCCCGAGCAGCGCACGGTGCTGCGCGCTGCATCGGTGTTCGGCCGCCAGTTCTGGACCGACGGGGTCTCGGAGCTGTTGGGGCGGGACTGCCAGCAGGACCTGGAGGCGCTGGCGTCGGCGGAGGTGATCACGGCGCAGGACCTGTCGAGGATCGACGGTCAGTCGGAGTGGATGTTCGCGCACGGGCTCGTGCAGGAAACGGCCTACGCCGCGCTCATTCCGGAGGATCGCACCTCGATGCACAAGGCGGCATCGGAGTGGCTCCTCATCGCGGGAGAAGAGGACATCGGCGCGATCGCGCGTCATGCCGAAGCCGGCGGGGACAAGTCGAGAGCGGCGGTCCTGTACGGGCGCGCGGCCGCGAAGGCCTACGCCAACGGCCAACTGCTCACGGCCCTCGATGCGGCCGATCGCGGCGTGGCCTGCGCGGAGGAGCCCGCGCTGCGCGCGCAGTGCCTCCTGCAGAAGGCGCAGGTGCTCAACTGGCTCGGTCGTTTCGACGAGCAGATCGAAGCAGCGGAGGCGACCGGGTCGTTCGCGGAGCCCGGCACCGATCTCTGGGGCGAAGCACAACGTCTCGCGGCCGCTGCCCTGCGTGAGCAGGGGCGTCCCGCGGACTCCGAGTCACGGCTGGGCTGGACGCTGGAGCACCCGCTTGCCGAGCAGCTCGCGCCCGCCACGCGGGCGAGGTTGATCGCCGAGCGAACGCGTTCCCTCAACGACCTGGGCCGGATCCACGAGGCGCTGGCCGCCGCCGAGGAGGCGGTTCGCATCGCCACCGAGGCGGGCGAAGCGGGCACCACGGCGATGTTGCGGGCGCTCGACGCGCGCTTCATGGCCCTGACGTACCAGAACGATCAATCCGCCTCGATCGAGGCTGCGCGTGCGGTGATCGAGCGTGCCGATCAGGTTGGCGACGGGGTCCTCGCCACGCGA
>CAYMUE010000173.1:0-14155 GCA_964393505.1 uncultured Polyangiaceae bacterium | reverse complement strand
GGCTCAGGGGAGCGAGCCGACGCAGCGACGATCATCGGGGCCTCTGTCACGCGTCCGGCGGCGAGGGAAGGCGCCGAGTTGCTCGAGCGACACTGATCGAGCGACAGGGTGGCGATCGCGGCCACGAGGGCGGACACGCCGGCGACGCTGAGGAGCGTTGAAGACCTGCGTGCAGCGGGGCGCCGCGTGTCCATGGCGGTGGGACCGAGCCCCGACGGCGTCCTCTCATGTTCCTGGCTGACGGTGGGCAGGGTGCTCGCGTCGGGGGAGCTCTTCCACGCCCCGGATGCGCTGAGGGACTCGGTGTCGGAGCCGTCGGCGAGCTGCGCACGCGCGAGCAGCGCGGAGCGCTGCGCGAATCCCTCGGGCAACGTGCGCTCGACCCACGATGCGATCTCGCTTCGCCCCGCAGGGCGGCACGCGCGCTCCAGCGCCTCGGCCATCTGCAGCGCGGAATCGAAGCGCTTCGATCGATCCGGAGCAAGCCCCTGCAAGACCACTGGCTCCAGCCCGTCGGGCAGATCGTCGCGTCCGATCGACGGAGGCTTCCAACTGCGCCCGCGCTCCGCGAGAGCGTCGGGATCGGTCGAGTCGAAGAGACGCCGGCCAGCCAGCAACTCCCACAGCACCACGGCCGCGCCGAACACGTCCGCGCGACGGTCCACCGACCCGCGTCCGAGCTGCTCGGGCGCCATGTACGCGAGCTTGCCCTTGAGCTGGCCGTCCACCGTCGATTGCGCGCGCCAAGCCGCCTTGGCGATCCCGAAGTCCGTCACGCGCGTGAAGCCGTCGAGCCCCACGAGCAGGTTGTGGGGCGACACGTCCCGGTGAACGATCCCGAGCATCGTGCCGTCAGGCCCGCGCGCCTCGTGCGCTGCATGCAGTCCGCGCAGGGCGTCTGCGACGATCGCCGAGGCGACGGCGACCGGGAGCGGAACGGTGTTGGTCTCGAGCAGGGTTCGGAGCGATTCGCCGTGCACGTACTGCATGACGAGGCAGACCCCGGACTCGTCGGCCACCAGGTCGAGCACTTCGGCCACAAGCGGGTGACGGATATGCGCACCGAGCCTGGCCTCATCGAGGAGCATCGAGACGAAGGCGGGGTTTCGGGCGAGGGGCTCGTGGAGCTTCTTGAGCGCGGCGGGACGCCAGAAGCCGAAGGGGCCCGAATGGCGGACGAGCAGCACCGTGGCCATGCCGCCGCAGCCCAGAGTGCCCAGGAGTTCGTAGCGTCCAAGATGCCGGCCTGAGGTGTCCACGTCTCGTCCCTGTGTCTGGACAACATTGCGAGGCTACCAGATTCCCCTCGAGTCCAACAAGCAGGCACGGGCTGTTGCGCAGAACGTGCACAACTCCACAGGCGGCGTCCCCCGCCAAGTCCCCGGACCCCTGCAGCGGTGGCCGTGGTAAGTAGCTTGGCCCGCGTCTTGAGTGAGCGCCGGCCCATGAGCGAACACGAGAACACGTCCTCCTACGCCTACGGAGCGGGCGCGACCCGTCTGGCCGTGGTGTTCTGGGACGGCGGCGGCTCGAGCGTTCCCCTGAGCGCACCGGGCCAGGTCACGATTGGGCGGGCGGAGGACAGCGGCATTCGGATCGACCATGGGTCGGTGTCCCGGATGCACGCGCGACTGCACGTGGAGGAGGAGGGGGTCGAGATCGAGGATCTGGGCAGCTCGAACGGCACGCGGGTGAATGCGCAACGGCTGACCGCGCACCAACGCGTGGCGCTGTGCCAGGGCGACGTGGTCGAGGTGGGAGCGGCGATGCTCGTGGTGCAGCACCGCGCCCAGGGGCCGGAGGCTGCGGCGCCCAAGCGGATGCAAGGCGACCCGATGGCGCCCTTGGCGCGGCTCGTGGCGCTCGTCGCGCAAGGTTCGCTCCCGGTGATCCTCATCGGGGAGACCGGGGTCGGCAAGGACGTTTGGGCGCGCCGGATTCACGAGCTGTCCGCGCACGCGTCCTCGCCCTTCGTGGCCATCAACTGCGCGGCCATTCCGGAGCCGCTCCTCGAGAGCGAGCTGTTCGGCTACGAGAAGGGCGCCTTCACCGGCGCCGACAAGGCCCGCATCGGGCTGCTCGAGACCGCGGGCGACGGCACGGTCTTGCTCGACGAGATCTCCGAGCTGCCCGGACGCCTCCAGGCCAAGCTGCTCCGCGCCCTCGAGAACCAGGAGATCTATCCCCTGGGCGGCAGCCGTCCCAGGCACGTGCGCGCTCGCTTCGTCTCGGCCACCAACCGCAACATCGAGGCCCTCGTCGCCAGCGGCGGATTCCGCGCCGACCTGTACTTCCGCCTCAACGGCATCACGCTCCGGATCCCTTCGCTGCGCGAACGGCCCCACGATATCGAGGCGCTCGCCATCGAGTTCGTCGGCTGCGCGGCCCGGTCTCTCGGGCGCCCGGAGCCGCGCATCGCCCCCGCAGCGCTCGCGTGGCTCAAGTCCCAACCCTGGCCGGGGAACATCCGCGAGCTCAAGAATCGCATCGAGTGCGCCTGTCTCCTGTGCGGCGGCGGCCCCATCGAGATCAACCACCTCGCGCCCGATGCGGGGGCCGAGGCCAACCCGTCGGCGCCACAAAGCCCCTGCCTCTGGCGTGAGTTCGAGTCCATCGAGCGCAGGAGAATCCTCGAAGCCCTCGAGTCCTGCGACGGCAACCAGACCCGCGCTGCCGCCAGGCTCGGTATCTCCCGTCGCACACTGATCAATCGCCTCGACCAGTACGGCGTCGAGCGCCCCAGGAAACGATGATGAAGTGGATTCTGCCGGTCGTCGCGTTGCTGATCTGCGGCTGCACCTCGACCGAGTCCGAGCCGAAAAGCAACTCCGACGCCTGCGCCGCCGGATCGAAGAAGTGCGGCACCGCGTGCGTTGCCACCGACTCGCCGCAGTACGGTTGCTCCGCCACTTCGTGCGATCCCTGCCCCACGGTCGATCACGGGGCCGCCATCTGCGTCCAGGGGAGCTGCGCCGAGACCTGCGCGGAGGGCTGGGCGGATTGCGATCACCAGTCGAAGAACGGCTGCGAGACCGACGTGCAGACCTCGCTGCTCGCCTGCGGCGGTTGCGGAAAGCCCTGCGCCTCCCAGCACACCGAGTCCTCCTGCGTCCAGGGTGCGTGCGTCGTGAGCTCCTGCGAGGCGCCCTGGGAGGACTGCAATGCAGTCGCGGCGGACGGCTGCGAGGCGAGCACCGATTCCGCCGTCAATCACTGCGGAGCCTGCGGCCAGGCGTGCGGGAAGGGCGAAGCCTGCTACAAGGCCGGCTGCGTCGTGAATCCCGATGTGCTCGCCTGGCTCGAGACCCAGAAGGGGGGATGGTGTCTCGACGACTACCAGAAGCTGGTCAACCTCTGCGGCAAGGTGAGCGTCTGCAAGTTCACGCTCTGCGGTGACCTGGACACCGACCCGGCGGGCTCGCCGACCTGCTACGACGACTACGGGCACGAGCACGAGAAGGCCGTGCCGTTCTGCTGCGACACGCGGTTCCTGAAGGCCTATCCGAACGGGATCGCGGTGGACGTGGGATTCCACTACGACGGCGCGAGCGTCGCCGAGCTCCTCTCCATGGGGGGCGACGTGGACGCAGGCATTCTCCGTCTCGTGATGGGAGCCGGCGGCAAGCTGACGGGAGGCGTGCAGCTCGGCGGCGCGGTCGAGACCACGCTCACCAAGGGCGCCTACCTGGTGAGCCTGCACGTGACCAAGAGTCGCACGGCCATGTACGTCAACGGCGTGCTGGTGGGCGAGGCAGCCGGAGCGCCCGGTGAGATCATGCTTGCGACCGATCACGGTCCCGGCATGGTGATCGGCGCCCGCGCATCCTACTGGTGGCAGTTCCCGGGCAACGCGCTGCGCGCCGCACCGTTCCTGGTCCACCTGCGCGACGGCGCCCCCGCGGGGGAATGGTCGCTGAAGGAGGCGACCGAGGCATCGGCCAGCACCCTGCTGCTCTTCAACGATACCGGGGTGAGCGGGAACGCCTGGACCGCGGCGGTCGGGGATCAGACGGCCTATGCGATCCCCCAGGACTACGCCGATCCGAATCCGACATGGCACACCGACGTAGCGAAGACATGCTTCTGAGTCGCGGACTCGCCGTGGGAGCGGCGCTCCTGCTCGTGTCCTGCACGCTGGGAGAGCCGACCGGGGAGCGCCTGTCGGGCGGAGATCTGCGCTGCCCGGCGGGCACCAAGACGTGCGGTCGCGCCTGCGTCGGTCTCGATGTCCCCTCGGTGGGCTGCGCTTCGGACTCGTGCGAGCCGTGCAGCCTGCCGCACGCCTCCGCATCCTGCGCGGCGGGGGGCTGCGCGGTGTCGGCTTGCCAGACGGGCTGGAGGGACTGCGACCGAAACCCTGCGAACGGATGCGAGGAAGAGACCGAGTCGTGCGGGTGTCGTTCGGTGGAGTTCGCGACACCGAATGCGGCTATCCTGATCGGCTCCGAGGGGATGGGCTTTGGGGACGGAGACTGGACCTGGGAGGCGTGGGTGAAGCTCGAGGGGGAGGTCGCGACATGGCTGTTCTACTCCAACGGCGAGGGCAAGGAGTCCGACGGTTTCGGTTTCGGCATCATGGACGGCCGCGTGTCGTGCGGGATCACCAAGCAGCCATCCGTGTCTTCGGCACTGGTCGCCCCCGGCTTCCTTCGCCTGCACGAGTGGCAGCACCTCGCCTGCGAGCGGTCCGGGAGAAGCGTCCGCCTCTACATCGATGGGTACCTGCGTGCGACGGGGGGCGTCGCAGAGGTGATTCGCAGATCGGATGCGACCCTGTCCAACAGTTCGGACCTCGACACTCCCCCGCTCAAGATGGGGCCGATGCGGGTCTCGCGCGTGGCGCGCTACGACAGGGACTTCGAGCCCAAGCCGCGCTGGGTCGCGGACGACGACGCCGTGCTTTTGTACCTCGTGAACAGGGGAGTCGAGGGCATCTGGCTCGCGGACGAGGCGGGCGGGGACAACACTGGGACCTTGAGCAACGGAATGCTTGACGGAAAGGGGGACACTCCCTGCGGACCGTAGCGGAGTCTCCCGGATTCGAAGGGTCGCGAGACCGATGGTGAGGGCTGGCTGCGAGAGGAACGAGCGGACCGCCTGGCGGGTGGGCGCGGCGATCGTGCTCGCTACGCTCGGGTGCTCCCGGCAACCACGGGACAGAGAACCGGGGCCGAGCGTGGATGCAGCGCAGAGCGCAGCCGTTTCTGCCCCGTCCGGGGCTACGGGACCGGACGCGACAGCGCGCGACGCGGGCGAGCCCGAAGCGGGTGAGAGCGGCGTGCGCGTCCGTTCTTCGGACGGTGCCGAGATGGTGCGGATACCGGGCGGCGCGTTCGTGCGCGGCTCGAAGGATGGCGAGGGGGAAGCCGACGAGCGGCCGCAGCGCACGATTCGGGTGTCGGGATTCTGGCTGGACCGGACCGAGCTGACGACGAGTAGATTCCAGGCCTGCGTGGCTGCTGGGGCATGCGCGCCCGTGGCTTCGGGCAAGGCGTGCAACACCAGCGCACGCGATGACCGTCCGGTGAACTGCGTGACCTGGCATCAGGCCGATGCCTACTGCCGCTGGGCGGGCGCGCGGCTGCCGACGGAGGCGGAGTGGGAGAAGGCGTGCCGGGGCACGGACGGCCGAGTCTACCCGTGGGGGAGCGAGCCACCGTCGTGCGGGGTGGTGGTGTTCTACGACCCGAAGCTGCGCTACGCGTGCGGCCATTACGGGACGTGGAGAGTGGGGAGCAAGCCGGCCGGGATTTCGCCGCATGGCGTGTTGGACGTGTCCGGCAATGTCTGGGAGTGGGTCGCCGACTGGTACGGCGGTGACTACTACGCAACGGCGCCGGACGAGGATCCGTCGGGGCCGGGAAAGGGGCGGGACAAGATCGCCCACGGTGGCGGCTGGGGGCACGACCCGCCGGGCAATCACCGCTGCGCGAGGCGGATGCGGTTCTCGCCGTCGAACCAGACGCCGGGGATTGGTTTTCGGTGTGCGACGGGAGAGTGAGGCTGCAACGGATTCTCCCGCACGTCAGACCTCGAGTCTCGAAGCTCGCCATCCCGCACCATCGGTCGCACTTCACCAGCGCAACCCGTGCTATTTGTCCTCGGAGCGACGCGGGAGCGTCCGCAGGAGGTCTCCGGCATGATGCGCAACCGAAGGCAGCAGCACCCAGAGCTCGGAAGGCGTAGATCGCCGTGGCGGGATGCGTTCGCATTGGCCTTCGCGGCGTCCATCGCGGCCTGCTCGGAGGGCGGCTCGACGGCAGGGCCGGTGAAGAGCGACGGTGGTGTAGCGGGGCACACCCAGGACGCGAGCGTGTGCGTTCCGGTGACCTGCGGTCCCCAGACGGCGGAGTGCGGCGCGGCACCCGACGGGTGTGGGGGAGTCCTGACCTGTGGCGCCTGCCCGGCCGGGCTCACGTGCGGAGGCGGCGGGCCGAACCGCTGCGGGGCCCAGTCGTGTGTCCCCAAGACGTGCGCGCAGATGCCGGGTTCGTGTGGGACCGTGTCCGACGGGTGCAGCGCGACCCTCGACTGCGGAGTGTGCGCGTCGGGGACGGGTGGAGCTGCGGGGCAAGGAGAAGGAGGGGCAGCAGGACAGGGAGCAGGCGGTGATCAATCTGGCGGGGCGTCAGGGGCCGGCGGTGCGAGCGGCACGGGTGGATCAAGCGGCCTCGGCGGCTCGGCGGGCGCGCCGTGTGCCGACCCCGGGCCCGACTTCATCGAGACCAACGACTCGATGGGAGTCGGGGTCAACGATTCCCAGATGGAGACCATCTACAACTCGTTCGTGATCCATGATGAGCAGGAATCGCTCTACAAGATGTGGTACGCGGGCTGGCAGAGCCAGACGCAGGACTTTCCCAACGACAAGATCTACTATCGCACGAGCAAGGACGGAGTCACGGGGTGGTCGGCGTATCAGACCGTGTTCACGCCGGCGCCGCCGCACATGCCTACGGCTGGCTATCACGTGAACAGCCCAGCGGTCATGAAGGCCTGGAATTCCGCCACCTCGGAGTTCCAATACACGATGTTCTTCGAGTTCGCCGCATCGGGGACTCCGTTGCAGCAGAACGAGTCCATCTGGTCGGTGGTATCGACGGACGGAGTCAGTTGGCACGAGCCGATGAAGCTGCGCGACGCCGGCGACGATGCCTGCGACGTGACCATGGTTCCGTCCTACGACGGATACAACATCTACCAGGTCCTGTTCACCGGATCGGGAGGGCCGTCGTTGTGCGGCGACCGCACGCATATCTGGCGCGTGAAGGCCGACGGATTCCGATCGCCGAACACTTCGGACGCGGAGCCGATCTACGATCGCCCCCCGGAGGTGGTGGCGCTGCAGGGCATCTTCGCCAATCCTCATGCGGCGAAGGTGAATGGCCGCTGGCAGTTGTGGTTCAACGTCTATCACGGCCCGGCGGGGAATCACTACACGGCCATCGGCAAGGCGCCCTGTTGCACATCCGGCCCTGGCGGAGAGCTCGGCACCTGTTCGGGATTCGAGTGGGTGCTGGCCGCTCCGAACGATCCGAAACCGGGCGAGCCGTGCACCACGGCGACCCCCGGGATCCTCGAGCTCCCCGGGGATCCAACCCGTTATCGAATGTACCAGTCCCTCGGGTACCGCGCCGCAGACTCCATCTGCCGATGGTACCCCCAGTTCATGATTCACATGCTGGTCAAGGACTGAGCCCCGCCGTGCCGTGAGAAGCGCGGTCCCGGCGAGACGAGAAAAACCCTGCTTCCGAAGAATTGTTCGACAGCCTCTGCAGTAGCTATTGCTTTTGTGGCCGGCCCGATCCATCTTGCGCGCGCTATCCGCAGGACCTTCGTTTTGATCAGCTCCCCTACATCCTTTCTCTTTGCAGCCCTCCGGGTTGCCGACTTCGACCGGGGATCCGCTCTACGTTCGCGTTCCGTGGGTGACTGCTTCCAATGTCGGAACAGTCTTCGAGGGAGCGCGCGGCGCGCTGCCGTCACTCGTGGGTATCCTTTCTGCGCGTCAAGTTCGGGTGAGTTTCATGGGAAATAGACTCTACGTCGGCAACCTTTCGTACAACACCACCGAGTCCGAGCTCCGCGAGACCTTCTCGCGTCACGGCCAGGTCGTCTCCGCTCAGCTCGTGACCGACCGCATGACCGGTCAGGCCCGCGGCTTCGGCTTTGTCGAAATGGGCAGCGCCGCCGATGCACAGAACGCCATTCACGAGCTGAACGGCGCCCAGCTCGACGGCCGCGCCCTCACGGTCAACGAAGCGCGTGAGCGCACCGGTGGCGGCGGCGGCGGCGGCGGCGGCGGTGGCCGCGGCGGCCAGCGCTGGTAGCAGCCTCGACGCATCCCTCCCGATCGGTATATCGATCGATTCCCCGCCCTGCTCGTGGCATCTTCGGCCCGTGGGCGCAACTCCCCCTGCCGTAGACCCCTCTTCAAGGAACCCGGTGTAGCTCCTGTCCAACGCAAGAAGACGGGAGCGGCGCCGGGAGGCAGACCGCGACCCCAAAAAGCCAACGCGCGCGTCGGTGGACGCGGCCTTCCGGGCGGCAAAGCACGTCCACGAGGAGGCCGTCGCGCGCCGCTCGGGCGATGGTCTGGAGAAGGCTCGACGCCTGTACGCGCGAATCCTGCTGGACGACCCCGATTACGTCGATGCGTACCACCTGATGGGGCTGGCCGCCAGCCAGTTGGGCGACTTCCCTGCGGCCATCGAGTCGCTCCGACGCGCGATCCTGCTGGGCCCCAGCGCGGATGCCTGGAACAACCTCGGCATGGCCTATCACGGCTGCGGGAGCCTCGCCGAGGCGGAGGACGCATGGCGTCAGGCGCTGCTGCTCGACACCGATCACTCCGACTCGGTGGACAACCTGGGCACCACCTTCAAGAGAGCGGGACGCCTGCAAGAGGCGCTCGAGCTGTGCGAGGCCGCCCTCGCGAGGAATCCGCATCACGGCCCATGGCACTACAACCTCGCCGACGTCATGCGCCTTCTGGGCCGGCCCTCCGAGGCCATCCTCCACCTGCGCAAGGCCGTGGAGCTCGACCCCGATGACTCCCGCTCGCGCATGCACCTGGGGCAAGCCCTCTGGGAAGAGGGCGACCGCGCGGCGGCAGCGAGCGTCTTCCGAGACTGGGTGAACCACGAGCCGGACAACCCGATCGCCCGTCACATGCACGCCGCGGTGGCCGGCGACGCCGTCCCCGGACGAGCCGCCGACGACTACATCGTGCACGTATTCGACCGGTACGCGGAGGACTTCGACGAGCACCTGCTCGGGGACCTCGAATACCAGGCTCCGCAGTTGATCGGAGCGCGCGTGGACCGCGAGCATCCCGAGCCGACCGCGCGTCTCGATGTGCTCGACGTGGGCTGCGGCACCGGGCTGTGCGGTCCGCGACTGCGCGGCCATGCAAAGCGTCTGGTGGGCGTGGACCTGTCTCCCGCCATGTTGGAGAGAGCTGCCGAGACCAACTCGTACGATGAGCTCACCCAGGCGGAGCTCACCGCGTATCTCTCCCGCACGACCGATGCCTTCGACCTCGTCGTGTCGGCGGACACGTTCTGCTACTTCGGCGCCCTGCGCCCGAGCCTCGAGGCGGCCTGCCAGGCCTCGAGGGAGCAGGGAGAGCTGGTGTTCACGGTCGAAGAGGCCGTCGACGACCCGCCGGGCGGATTCGCGCTGATGCCGCACGGTCGCTACGTGCACGGCGCGAGCTACCTGCAGAGGGTGCTGACGGAGACGGGGTGGGGCCTCGTGTCGATGGACAGCGTTGTTTTGCGCAAGGAGGCGGGGGCTCCGGTGCAGGGGCTGCTGGCATACGCGCGCAAGAACGGAAGCTCGAACGTCTAGCGGGACGTTGGCCTCTGCGTACCGATCCGCTGCGGGGTGCGCGGCGCGGGCTTCGTGCAGGAGAACCGATCGGGCGTGACGGGCGGGGCTACTTCAGTGCCTCGATCTTCGCCGCGTGGAAGTCGCGGTCGAACCGCACGCAGTGATGCGCCTCGGGAGGGAGCGAGGTGCGGCCGTCGATCGCGAGCGAGGCGATTTCCTGGCCGACGCCGATACCGAGCATGAAGCCCTGGCCGCACATGCCGACGGCGAGGGTGAGGCCCTCGATGGCCTTGACGTTGTCGATGATCGGCACGCCGTCGGGGGTCATCGGGTAGCAGCCTCGCCAGGTGCGGCGCACGAGCAGGTGACGCAGGCGCGGCACCAGGGCGATCATCCTAGAAGCGAGCACGGGGAGGAACTCGGAGGTGTTCTCCTTGTCCTCGCCCCAGATCTGGGGCTTGGGGGTGTAGCAGAAGATGAACTGCCCCTCGTGGTTCTGGCCGAAGTAGAAGTTCGAGGTCTTGCCCTCGGGGCCGGGCCGCATGTCCACGACGAGAGGCTTGACGAACTGCTCGACGGGCGCGGTGATCCCCGCCTCGTGCAGGTCGGGCTTTACCGGGATTTCGATCCCGAGCATCTCGCCGTCCTTCGCGGCGTCGGAGCCCGTGGCGATGACCACTCGCGGCGCCAGGTACGTGTCCTTCTCGGTGCGCACGCCCACGATGCGCCCGGCTTCGACCATGTAGCCGGTGACTCGCTCGTTGAACTGGAACACGGCTCCGTGCTTCTGCGCGTGACGCTGCAGCACCGGGGGCAGCATGATCGAGGACACCTGGCCGTCACCGGGAGACCAGGTCGAGCCGAGCAGCCCTTCGCGAACGATGCCCGGCACCAGCTCATCCGTCTCGTCGGGGCCGACCCAGCGGTTGTCGAGGCCGTACTTGCGCTGGATCTCGAACAAGCCGGTGAGGGTCTTCTTCATCGGCTCGCTGTAGACGGGGAAGCAGTAGCCGCCGGGCTTCCAGCCGATCTCGTCGCCGTGGGTCTCCTTCCAGGTGGTGAGCACCTCGAGGGAGCGCAGGCACAGGACGATCTTGGCCGGATCGGAGTGGGTGGCGCGCACGCCGCCGATGGCGCACTTGTTCTCTCCCTGTCCCACGGCGGAGCGTCGATCGAGCACGAGGACCTTGAGGCCGCGCTGCGCGAGGTAGAAGGCGGACGGCACGCCGGCCGAGCCTCCGCCGACGACGATGGCGTCGAATGTTCTAGCCATTGGACTTCTCCTCCCCGCGGATGAACGCGTCGAGCGGGGTTTCGGCCACGAGAGGGCGGCTCGTTCCGACGGTGATCTCGGGGAGGGCAACGCCCTCCTCGCGGAAGATGCGCCGCACGAGCTCCGTGCAGGTCTTGCCTCCGCAGCCTCCCATGCTCGCACGGCTCAGGGCCTTGAGCTGGTTCACGTCGCGGACGCCGGCCCGGATCTCGCGCACGATGGCGCTCTTGCGGATGCGCTCGCAGCGGCACACGATCGGATCGGAATCGTCGGGTGCCGAATCATCGCGCGAAACGGGTACGGACTGCTCCCGGATGGTGAAGCCGGCCACGCGGAGCTTGTCGGCCGCGGGGACTTCGACCAGCAGCAGGTGCCTGCGGTCCTGCTCCGGGCGCTGGCGGATCGCGATGACCTTGCCCTTGCCGATCGGGTTGCCGGTCATGTCGACCGTGGAGACCTCGGCGCCGAGGGGGACCTTGTCGAGCGAGAACTCGAACGGGAGCATCAGCAGCGCTTTGTGTCCGGTGGGGTCGTAGTCGTTGAACACGAGGTTGATGGCGAGTCCGGGGCACACGCTCACGCATTCCCCGCATCCAAGGCAGCGACCGTCGAACTTCGGAAGCCCCATGATCGATCCGCCGAGCGAGATCAGGTGATCGGGGCAAGAGGCTTCGCAGGGGTTGCAGGGGATCTCCTGCACGCAGCGGATGACGGGGAACACGCTCAGGGGGCGGTCCTCTGCGACGAGGGGCTGGGTGGCGCCGGGGCGGCTTCGCAGCAGCGCCGCCATGGCGGGCCACCCTTCGGGGATGGTCACCGGCACGCCGAGCGCGTTGGCGATCTCCCGGCCCACGATGCGTCCGCTGAAGATCGCGGCGGAGGCTTCGGCGATCTCGGCGGTGTCGCCCGCGGCGAAGACGTGGAGCCCCGCCTGCCGGGCCTTTGCGAGCAGCTCGTCGCAGGGGCTGAGGCCGACCGCGATGAGGAGCGTGTCCACCTCGTAGGTGCGCTCGGTGCCGGGCACGGGTTGGAACTGCTTGTCGATGGCGGCGATGGTGACGGAGCCGATGCGTTCGGAGCCGGGTTTGGGCTCTGCGCGCACGACGGTGTGGGAGGTCCAGATGGGCACGCCGAGGCGCTTGAGCTTGTCGGCGTGGACTTTGTACCCGCCGACCGCGGGGAGCGCTTCCACGAGCCCGACGACGTCGATGCCCGCCTGCAGCGCGTGGTAGGCGCCGATGAGGCCGACGTTGCCGCCGCCGAGGACGAAGATCTTTTCGGAGGCGCGCACGAGGTCGCGGTTGACCAGGGTCTGGAAGGCGCCGGCGCCGTAGACGCCGGGAAGGTCGCAGCCGGGGAACGAGAGGGACTTCTCGCGCGCACCGAGAGCGACGAGGACCGTCTGCGCATCGACGAGCCGGTATCCGGAGGCGCTGGCGACGCCGATCTTCTTGTCGGCGAAGACGCCGATGGCGCTGGAGTCGAGCCACACCTTGACGTTGGGAAGCTTCGCCACCTCGTCGGCGAGGATCGTCGCGATGTCGATGCCGCGAGTGCCGGCCCAGCACTCGGAGACCGACCCGAAGAACTGGTGGGTCTGCAGCGTGAGCTTGCCGCCGAGGGCGGGCTTGTCATCGACGATGAGCACCTCGATGCCGAGCTTGCCCAGCTCGATCGCTGCGCTCAGCCCCGCAGGCCCGCCGCCCAGGATCAGCACCTGCGTGTGGTGTTCTCCCGGACGGCCCAGGTCCGGAAGCGCGTCGTCCGACGGGAGCACCGGGCGCCCGTCCGCGCTCCTGACCTGCATGCCCTCACGCACCAGCGTCATGCACGACTTGAGCGGGCTGCCGTCCACCAGCACCGTGCACTGCGAGCACTGACCGTTGACGCAGAAAATGCCCTGCGCACCGCCGTCGTGGTGATGATGCCCGAAAGTGGAAATCCCCGCGGCGTACAGCGCCGAGCTGATGACCTCGCCCGGTCGCGCGAGCAGCTCGCGGCCGTTGAAGGTGAACCGGACCGACGGCTCGGGCAGGGGATGGAGAACGGGATGGTCCTGGATGCGATGTTGCTCGATCATGACGCCACCTTCCGGGTCACGGAGGCGAAGGGAGCGGTGAGGGTGCGCTCGGAGAGCGGGAGCGCGTGCAGCGACAGCCACGCAAGCTGGTGCGCCACCACGGGGTGCGCGCGCGTCGAGCGCCAGGTCCCTTCGCGCGTGAGCATGGACCAGCGGGCGAGCGAGAGATGTCCCGGGACGAGCATCGCCAGGGCGCCGGCGCGATCGGCCAGGGCGAGGCGCGCCTCGGCGCGAAGACGGTCCTCTCTCGACAGGGAGAACGAATCGGGCAGCGGATCCGGACCTGCGTCTACCGGCTCGTAGCCGAGCGCTTCGATCACCGCCATCTGCTCGTTGGAGCCGTCGCAGGCCACGCGAGCCCGCGACACGGGACGCGGGATCGCTGCGAAGCGCGCGATGAGCAGATCGCTCAACGGCGACGCTTCGATCCCCTGATCCGCGAGACGATCGCGCATCTTGCGGCAGAGCACGTGGCGCGACGGAGCGCTGCTGACGCTCGAGCCGTTCGCGGGCCAGGCTTCGGTCCACACGCCCACATCCGGCACTCCGAGCGCGGCGAGCACTTCGATCGCCATACGAACCATGTCGGTCATGCGGACGGGACGGATCAGATCGCCGAGCACGCGATCGAGGAACGGGATGACGCCGGCGATGAAGGCCGGTGCGCCCGGCCTCGCCTCGGGAAGCCCGGCATCGCGAAGCCAGGTCGAGATGCTCGCGCCCTGCGCGCGATGCGATGCGAGCCATCGGCAGAGCTCGATCGACGTGTCGATTCCTTCGGTTCCGACGGCCTGGGACGGGAGCTTCGCGTTGACGGGCCTGGGGCCGAGCGCCGCGATCTCGCGAGCGAAGCTCTCGACGGCCGCGACCGGTCCGCGCAGGCCGGGCTCGGGGTTGGCGAAGCGGACGCGGTCCCCGAAGCCGGCGTAGCGAAGCACGTCGGAGGCGCGCGCCGCTCGCGCCCGGGC
>CAYMUE010000172.1:0-14192 GCA_964393505.1 uncultured Polyangiaceae bacterium | reverse complement strand
GGGAGATCGTAGCGGAGGGGAGCCCCGCGACGATCGCCGCTGGGGACACGGCCACTGGAGCTGTGCTGCGGGCGCTTGCGGGAGGAGCGGCGCCGCCGGCTCGCAGGCGACGGCGTCAGTCGCAGCCGACGACCCGCAGCTCGTAGGGCGCGGGTTGCAGTGTTTGTCGCGCACAGATTGCTCGAGCGGATCCGCGTCGTCGAGATCATCGTGCTGGGAGTCGACCTCGAGCCCGCCGGGGCGAACGAGCCTGCGGCTCCGGAGATGTGGACGCGGAGCCGCGGAGATCGGTCCTGGATTCGCGGCGACGGGCGCCGCTGTGCAGAGGTGTTCCTGAACGGTGCTTGGGGGAGCGACTCCGGAGGTGCGAGCGTCGATCGAGAGCGGGGGCGGGCCCGAGGCGGGGTGGTTCGGGGAGGAAGGGTGGTTGCGCGCGCTGCAAACGCCTCCGTTCCTCGAGTCCTCCCTGCATCGCGTCCGCTCTCGCGCTCGATCAGCGCTCATGCGGCTGAAACCGCGCCCCCAAGCGCCCTTCAGACGCACCTCGACGCGGCGGCGAGCATGGGAGCGGGACTGTCGTGGCTCGCCTCTCCCATCGGAGCCCGGCGCCGCAGCATCCGGCAGACGCGCTCGCAGATCGTCGCGACCGTGGTCGCCAGGGAAAACCGATGGATTCCGACCTCCGAGCGTTGGCCAACGCTGGCTGTGGTCCCCGGGGAGGCTGCAGGCCGAAGCGAGCCGGGAGCGAGCACCCGACGGGCTGCGGCAGCAGCAGCAGCACGGCCCGGGGGATTCGGGCTCGGAACTGGACTGCGTGGTGCAGCGGCTGGCGAGAGCGAAGTGGCGGATTTCGGCGTCCTTCGTAGGAGTGCGCGTCATCTGTTGGTGATGTACGATACCGTCTTCTTTTTCGAATCATATGCGGCGATGTGAATCCTGTTCTCCCGATCGATCGCGAGCGGACCCCGCCTGATGGCAGGGGAATCGACCGTGCCAGTGACTCTCCCGAACACGTCAGTTGCGTATCTCCGAACGCTCCCGCTGCACAACTGGTTGAGCACGTCGCCCGGCCCCACAGCCAGATTCGGGTAGCAGTCCTCTGTGACGGTGGTCTTCCATCCTTGGTCTGTAAGGCCTGTAAGCTCGAAGTAGCTGCGGCCAAGGTAGACGATATATGGGCGTGCGATGGAGTCCACCACGATCGACGGCACGTGCCCCTGTCCGCCATAACTCGCAGTGGCGAGCAACTTGTCCGTCTTCCACTTTCCCGAAGTGTTGGTCGTGTAGTTGAGCCACGTGCCGCCCCAGGGACAACTGCCCATGTGGATCTGGTCATCGGCGTCGATGGCGATGGATAGTTGGACATCGAAGCTGTCCGCATCGTGGATTGAATGCGAGTTCCAGATGGCAGGAATCTTCGCCAGACCCGGTGAGAACAGAGTTACAGAGGCGTCGCAAAAGACAACGTCGGGGTAGTCCTGGCGCCGGGGGCAATTGGTCCAGGGACTCGCAATGTAGGGTTTGCCTCTAGAATCAAGGGCGATCGACGAAGTCCGTCCGGTGTATTGTGACGAAAGTACGAGCCTGCGATTCCACTCCCCGGAGGCGTTGGTGGCGTATATCAGGGAGTGAATGGCCAGCCCTTTGACCGAGGCCGGGCTCAGCTGGAAGTAGCTGATGTGTGGCTTCCCGGACGAGTCTACGGCGATTGCCGGCTTTGCCGGGAGCGTGTACTCGACTCCCGGAGAACTCACCTTGAACAGGCTTTCTCGGGTCCAAGTGCCAGACGCGTCGGTTGCATACCGGACCGCGTCGTCCGCAGGATGGTAGTACACCATGTGGGCCTTGCCGCGTCCGTCGACGACAAGCCCGGGGTAGATCCCATCGTCCACAAACGCAGTCACGAACGCGTCTTCCGGCCCAAATCCGGTCTCAGCGTTTGCGTCCTCGCCAGAACCACCATCCTCCCCAGCGACAACGTCGGACCCGTCGGCATCTTCTGGACCCGGAGTCTGCGCGCGGTCGGACGACTGCGCCGAGCACCCGTTCGTCCCCAGGATCGCCAATAGCAATGCACAGGAGACTGCGCGTTGGACTACGAACATCCTTCTTCCCCCCCTTGTGCATAGGGGGTCCAGTGCGACCGAGTCAACCGATCCTGGTCGAAAAGCGGCAGTGGCGGTCACCGTGTCGGCTTCCCCGAAGCTGAGCAGATCTGAGGGCAACCTGTCTTGCTGGCTCGATGACGCAGGATCGGGTCCGCGCGTGCAGCGTGACTCGTCCTCGGCTACGGTTTCGTTTCGAGGACCATGACCAGGGACGTTCGGCCCTTGTAGCGCGAGGTGCAGACTCCGACCGTCGTGCCGCCAGTCCGAAGTGTGGCCGGCCGCGCGTCCGGAGTGTCGGTCGACTGGCCCGTCCGGTCGAAGCCCCGCTTCTCGAGGTGATCCACGATTGTCACCCAGGCGTTCGGATGGTTGGCAAAGCCCATGGACAGCGAATCGGCCACCCTGCTGGCGAGGGCGACGATGCTGTCGCACTGCGCAGCAGAGGCGGGGATGATTTCGTTGTGGGAGGTCCAGGCGCCAGTCATGGGCCCGGTCCTGGCGGTCCGATGCGCAATCTGGAACGTCCTGTGCCTGCAGCCCGACGGTCATCGATCCCTTCCTGCACCGGACAGCTCCCTCGCTCGATCAGCACTCGCACGGGCGAAATTGCGCCTCCCAAGCGGCCTTCAGACGCACCTCGTCGCGGCCGCGTCCGTCGCAGTACATCGCGCTCGTCAGGGTCCGGATCGACACCGAGAGCCGACGCTGGGACCGACTCGCCCGTCACGTCGAAGTACGGCGCTGCGGGCTCGTCGGCTGCCACCGGCTCACGAGGCACCTTCACGTGCGCCAGGCTCCGGTCGATCACCTTGGTGACCACTGCCGCCAGCACCTTCGTCGCCCGGCACACCGGACACTGCTCGCGCTTCTTGTGCTCGAAGCGCTGTCCCTCGGTTCTCGCGGCTGCAGTGGCGGACACAACCATGGCGAGGAAGGGAGCGCACTCGAAGTCGCCGAGGGCGAAGATGCCGACCATGGGGTGGGGAGCGGAGCGCCAACCGCGGGCGAGGAATCGCCCCCGGTGCGCGCTCAGAGCGAGCGGCGGATGTGCTCGACCAGGGCGGTGATCACCTGGCGGTAGTCGCAGTCAACGCGCGTCGGATCGGGGAGCTGGGGCGCGCAGATCGACGTGACTACGGGCTGGGAGGGGATCTTCGTGAACACGTTGAGGATGTGCGGCGAGGGCCAGGTCTTGGTGCGGTACTGGACCTTCCCGTGGCTGCCGTCGGGAGCCTGGCACAGCGGGTTGTTCGCATCCTCCGCCACCATGCAGTCGCCGGCGTCGTAGTTGGCAGTGCGCTGACTCAGGACGGTGTGCTCCATGCCGTTCGGGCCACGACACATTCCGCAGGCTTCGGGCTGGCCGGTACTGCAGCTCGTGGGGACGATCTCCGCGTAGGGCTTCGGATCGACGAGCAACCGGTACCAGGCCTCAAGGGGCGCTTCGACCCCGCAGCCGCTCTGCGCCACACTCCGCGCGATGTCGTGGTGCTCGGCGTGCGCCCGCCGCCGGTGGAGCGTGTGTGACAGCCAACCGCGCGCGCACGCGATCGGTGACCACAAGCAGCCCAATTCTTCGCGATCCGGACCCAACGCTCTGCGATTGCGTACAAAAGCGCTGCGATCGAGCGCCAACGCTCACAAAACGTGCGAAAAATGCCTTCCGAGTCGCGTCGGAGAGCGCCAAGCGTGCGTCGGAGAGCGTCAGTGACGCGTCGGAGAGCGTCAGCGACGCGTCGGAGAGCGTCAGCGACGCGTCGGAGAGCGTCAGTGATGCGTCGGAGCGTCTCCGGGGCGTGTCGGAGGCCGCCGGAGGCGCCTCAGGGTGCTTGAGCTTCAGGGAGGGCTGCGATCACTCGTCCGTGGGGTCCGTCGGCTCCGGCTCGCCCGGCTGCGCCGGCGCCTTGCGCTGCGCCAGCCCGAGCAGGATCAGGTGGTCGCGACGCTTCACCACCGTGCGCGCCACGCGGGACCACTCCTCGTACCAGGCGCGAATGTCGCCGAGTGCCCTGACGTACTTCTCGTCGGCTGCGGCCATCTCGGCCTCATCCGTCTCTTCAACGCGCGTGGCCGAGGTGGCGATCTTGACCGCTTGCGCGAGTTGCTCGCGCAGTTCAGTCGTAATCCCGCGGGAGGCCAGCAGCTCGAGCGCTGCCTGGTCGTCCTTGCGCGTGGCCTTGCGCTCCGGTCCCTTCTCCATCGCGTTCATGCGGTCGAGGACCATGCTCATGACCACGACGCTGTCCATGCCCGTGGAAGCCCTCAGTCCCTGGGTGAGGAACGTGGCCTGCTCGGGCATTCTCGGCGCCAGGCTCGCCTCGATCATCGAAAAAACCATCTCATCGTGCGCGTCGCAGAAGGTAATGGCGTCGATCGTCTTGGAGTCGTACAGATGCACGTCAGCGAACAGCGGGACGTCATAGGCGACCTTGATCAGGTCGAAGACGCGGCGATGCAACGCCTGGGTGTATCCGTACTTGAAAAGGATGGCGCGGAGCGTCTTGCTGGTGCCCAGAGCGCGTCCGAACTTCTGCGCGCGAGCTGGATAGCTTTCGAGGGTCTCGAGCGTCACACCGTAGATGCTCTTCGCAAGCTCTTCTCTCGACTTCACAGGCATTGTGGACCTCCCATGCGGCACGTTCCCCGAACGCGCCTCTCCTGAAGTTCGGGGAGCGTACGATCGCCCCCGGACCCCGGTCAACAGGATCCTGTCCATCCCTCCCCTATATCGTGTCCCGTACCGCTTCCGGCAGGTTCTTCTGCGTTCGGACACGGCCCCAGTACGTCTCGTCGGCAGCTATCGCCAGCGGGTCGAGCTTCGACGGCCTCACCAGCTCGGAGAGCGGGATGGCATCTCGCCAGCGCACCGGCGGATCCACCAGGTCGTCGAGCTCAAGACGCCACCCCGGTCCGCGAGGACGAGAAGGACGCTGTTCCACGCGCCTCGCCAGCTCCTTCAGGTTGCCCAGCGCACGACGCAAGTCCTTCTCAGCACTGCGCAACGACACCCCTTCGATCCCTGTCTCGCCTCGCAGCTCCTGCAGGGCTATCACCCGCGTGCTGTCCCCGAGCTCGATCCGCTCCCCCTTCACCCCGAGCGCCTTCATCATCGACACCGTCCCGCAACGCGCGATTCCGTCGATGACCACGAGCCTGATGGCGCGTTCATCAGCGGTGGTCAGGCTGTCGTAGGGATCGCCCTTGCTGCCTGCCACAACGATGAGATCGGCTCGCTTGCCCGCTTCGATCGAGCCCAGCAGCCTGGACCAGCCGAGGATCTCCGCGGCCTCGCAGGTCGCCATGGCCACCAGGTCCCTGGTTGGGATCCGGCCGGCGGCGCAGGCCCGCGCCACCCGCAGCTCGCCCAGCAGGTTCTTGCTGCCCGTGTAGCTCCAGTCGGAGCCGATCCCCATGCGCACGCCTGCCTTGCGCGCCGCCAACACATCGGCGGTGCGGCCGTACAGCAGCAGGTTGCTCAGGGGCGACCAGACCATCGAAGCACCTTGCTTCGCGATCACCTCGAAGTGCGACGCTCCGAGAGCCACGCAGTGAATCCCTGCCAGCGCGCGCGTGATGGCCCAGCCGGAGGAGAGCTGCAGCTCGCGGAAGTGGGAGAGCGCGGCGTCGTCGGTGCCCTCGCTCAGGTGCAGCAGCAGACAGGTCTCCTTGCGCAGACGCGCGTGAAACCGCTCCGCATCGGCCTTCTCGACGTCCGCAATTCGCGCCGAGGCCGCGGGGAGGTCGTCGTCGAGGGACTGCTCCACGTTGCGCACGAGGCCGCGGTAGTACCGTCGCACGCCGGAGTTGCTGAACAGCGCCACGCCCTGCGTGGTGGTGACGCCAGCGAGCAGGCACTTGCACTCGACGTAGCGGGCGAGAGCCGGCAAGAGCTCGGGGGTGTTGCCGATCACCTTCATGGGACCGGTCACCTGGGCGCGATAGGACTCGGTCGACGACCACTGGTTTCGATTGGTGTACTTGCGGTCCACCTGCCAGAGCGGCAGCAGGTTGTAGGAGACGTGGTTGTGCAGCTCGATGAGGCCCGGGAAGATGGTCCCGCGCGCCGGCAGAGGGGTGATCGCCTCGAATCCAGGCGGGGCCGGCTCGCCGCGTTCGCACGCGGCGGCGATGGTGCGGTCATCGAGATACACGACGCCGTCCTCGATGATCCTGCGCTGCGGGTCCATGGTCACGACGCGACCTGACAGGGCATGCTTCACGCGGCTACCTCCTCCGTGAGGCAGGGATCCAACCATCTCCGTGCAGGGAAGGCAATTGACTCGCTCCGTCGAGCCGGTACCCTCGCTGCAGCATAGAGGAGGAGCCATGGCAGCTCGCGTTGCGCTGACGATCGGCATCAACAACTATCCGGGCACGGACAACGATCTGGCCGGGTGCGTGAACGACGCCAACGACTGGGCGCGCGTGCTGTCCGCGCGAGGCTTCGAGGTGCGCCAGCTCCTGGAGCGCAAGGCCAGCGGCAGCGCCATCCGCAAGGGGATCGAGCAGACGATCGCGCGTGCGAGCGAGGCGGGGGACACGGCGATCATCACGTTCGCGGGCCACGGGACGTGGGTCCCGGACAAGGACGGTGACGAGCCGGATCGTCGCGACGAGGGGCTGTGCCCGTGGGACCTGGATACCAATGGTCCGTTGATCGACGACGAGCTGTACGACTTGTTCGCCGAGCGGGAGAGGGGGGCTCGGGTGGTGTTCATCTCCGACTCGTGTCACTCGGGCACGGTCGTGAGGATGCTGGATGCGCAGGGGCCACGTGTGCGAATGCGGTTCATGCCGCCGTCGCGGTTCATGACGGTGCCGGACGCCGAGGCGCCGGTGGTGGTGCGCAGTGCGCGTCCGACGGTGGCGCTGCTGATGGCGGCTGCGCAGGACAACCAGTATGCGGCCGACGCAGAGTTCGATGGCCGTCCCGCGGGGGTCTTCACGCACTACGCGATCGAAGCGCTGCAGGGGCTGCGGGTCGGTGCGACGTACCTCGACTGGTTCAAGGCGATCCGGGAGCGCTTGCCGAGCGCGGAGTACTCGCAGCGTCCGAACCTGGTGGCGACGAAGGGGATGAGGGGCTGGAGGGTGTGAGCGGGAGGGGGGACGGGGCAACCCGCTCCATGGTCGCGAACAGGCGCTTCATCGGCGCGCAGGCGCCGACCAGCGTGTGGCTCGGATCCATCGCGGCGCTGGAATGCGTCCCGGTCCCGCCGAGAAACAGGACCCTCATCGACGTCGCGCCGACTCGGAGCAGGGAGCCGGTCCCCACGTCGGCATCGCGCACGCGCGCGTGTTGCAGAACACGCCGTTGGTGCTCCCCAGGTCGCGCACGCACAGCACGTCCCCGTTCCACACGAGCTCGCAGTGCTCCTTGCTCACCTGCGGGTCGCTCAAGCCGATGTCCGACCAGGGGTGCCGGCCGATGGTGGTCTGTTCGCCCAGCGGACCGAAGCGCTTCCCGCCGTCCGGCCCCTCCTCGACGACCAGCACGCACGCACGAAGCTCGATTTGGTGTGCCCGGGTCCATGCAGGGATGACCGGGGACGGCAGGGTGGCGAAGTCGTCGGGCATCTCGACGACCGATGGTAGCCGAAGCGCGGATTGGCTGTCTTGCGTCCGAGGGCAGAGCTTGCGCCGGCGACCAGGGCACCGGACGAGCGTGACGGCTCCTCGCGGTCCGGGCGCTCTCCGCGCGCAGCGGCCCGCTTCGGAGCGACGCGTGCGGGATGCAGACATCGACCCCACGGTTCGCAAGCCGCGGACCATGGCGCGCGCCACCAGGTTGCCGTCATGGCGGTTGACCTACTCGATCGTGGCCGAACTCACCGTGTTTCCCGCAGGCGCCTGCTGCTGTCCCGAGGCGAGCGCCTCGGGCACGCCGCCAGTCTTGAGGACGCGCAGGACGGTGCCGGCCGGGTTGCCTTTCTGCTGGCGGGCTCGCCGACGGTCGCATACAAGGATTTCGGGATGCAGTCCGGCTGAATGCTTCGCCCCAACCCAGGCTTCTCCTATGCTCACACGGCTGAAAGTAAGCGGCTTCAAGAACCTCGTGGGGACCGAGACATTCTTCGGTCCCTTCACGTGCATCGCGGGGTATAACGGCGTGGGGAAGTCCAACGTCTTTGATGCCATTCGTTTTCTCGCCTTGTTGGCGGACCACACGTTCGTTGAGGCCGCTCGACAGGTCCGCGGTGGAGGTGATCCCGCGAGCCTGTTCACGGCGTGGGGCGACGGCCTGTTGCGGCTCGAGTGTGATCTGGTCGTGCCCAGCCGCGGGCAGGACGACTTCCATCAGCCGGCCGACGCAAGCCACACCTTTCTCACCTATGTGCTTGAGCTGCAGCTGAGGAGAGAAGGAGCCGGCGCTGAGCGAATCGAGCTGGTACAGGAAGAGCTGAAGTACATTCCCTTCGGAGATGCACGAAAGCGGCTCGGCTTCGATTGTTCCCCGGCATGGCTCGAGTCAGCGATTCAGAAGTCGCAGCGCCGCGCGGGCTACATCGAAACCATGCAAGTCGAAGGGCAGCGCCGCATCCGCCTCAGCGCTGACAAGATGCGGGCAAAGGGCATGAGCAAGCGCGGCGGCGGAAAGCCCACCGACTTCCTCGCAAGCACGTTGCCGCGGTCCGTTCTATCGGCTGCGAGTCACGCGGAAGAGGCTCGGACGGCGGTGCTCGTGCGCTCGGAAATGCGCTCATGGCGCGTTCTCCAGCTCGAGCCCTCATCACTTCGTATTCCCGACGAGTTGCACGCCGAGACGTCGCTGACCGTCGAGGGAAAGCACCTGCCAGCAACCCTGTACCGACTCACCTCCGGACCCGACGGCGATCAAGTGCGCGCCGACATCTCCAACCGCCTCGGGCAACTCGTCCAGGATGTGAAGGAGGTGCGTGTTGTGCGCGACGACACGCGTCGAGCATTTCAGCTCGTGCTCACCGATACCTCGGAGCAACAGTTTCCCGCGGCCTCGCTGTCGGATGGCACGCTTCGATTTGTCGCGCTCAGCGTGCTGGAGAGAGACCGAAGTGCCTCGGGGCTGTTCTGCCTCGAGGAGCCGGAGAACGGTATTCACCCTGCTCGCATGGGAGCCATGATGCGGTTGCTCAGGGACATGGCGACGGACGTCGAAGAAGCAGTCGGCGACGACAACCCGCTCCAGCAGGTGATCATCAGCACCCATTCCCCGATTGTGGTGGCACACACGAGGCCCGCTGACTTGCTCTTCGCCGATCATCGCGAGCCCCGAGAGGCCCCTGCTGTCCGGCGGCACGCTCTGGTCCTGCGGCCCTGCAAGGAGACCTGGCGCGACCGCCCCGAAGACGTCGAAGCCGTAGGCAAGGGAGCGATCATCGAGTACCTCGGCGCGTTGGCGCCGCTCGACTACGAGGAGCTGGATGACTCGACCTACAGCAGCGTGTCCAAGCAGCTGTCACTTCGCTTCGGGGGGGGAGCGTGAAGGGGTTGACCTACACCCTGCTCGGAGACGGCAGCTCCGATCGAGTGCTCGACCATCCCGTGCGATGGGCGCTGGCGTCAATGGGCGTTGGCATCGAGCTTGGGCAGTGGGCCGACCTGCGGCACAAGACGCCGAAGCCCTCGACGATGGCTGAGCGCGCCCGTGCCGCCCTCGAGCTGTATCCCGCACCGTTGCTGCTGGTTCATCGTGACGCGGAGAGGGATGCGCATGCCCAACGACTCGCGGAGATCACGACAGCATTGGAGGGCGCGACAGGTCGGTACGTCGCGATCGTGCCGGTGCGCATGACGGAAGCCTGGTTGCTCCACGATGAAGCCGCGATTCGTCGCGCCAGCGGCAACCCGAGCGGGACGGTGAGCTTGAGGCTCCCTGCCGTATCCGACCTCGAGAACGTCGTGGACCCCAAAACAATGCTCGAAACTGCCCTACTGGACGCCTCGGAGCTGGGCGGCAGGCGCAGACAGAAGCGGAGGAAAGAGTTCCCCCAGATGCGAGCGCGCACAGCGGAGCTGATTGCAGACTACTCACCGTTGAGAGAGCTTCCGGCATTCTCGGCCTTCCTGAGCTCTCTGCGAGCTGCGCTTGTCGACCTCGGCGCTCTCGCCTGAGATTGGACGAACAACGGCTCCGGGCGCGCGAAACGAGCTGAGCCCGCCGAACCACGTGCCTGCAGCCCGCTCCGTCGGTCGAACAGCGCTCCGACCAGCCGTCGGCCCGCCCGCGCGAGGTCGCGCCGACTCGGAGCAGGGAGCTCATCGACACCGTCCCGCAACGCGCGATTCCGTCGATGACCACGAGCCTGATGGCGCGTTCATCAGCGGTGGTCAGGCTGTCGTAGGGATCGCCCTTGCTGCCTGCCACAACGATGAGATCGGCTCGCTTGCCCGCTTCGATCGAGCCCAGCAGCCTGGACCAGCCGAGGATCTCCGCGGCCTCGCAGGTCGCCATGGCCACCAGGTCCCTGGTTGGGATCCGGCCGGCGGCGCAGGCCCGCGCCACCCGCAGCTCGCCCAGCAGGTTCTTGCTGCCCGTGTAGCTCCAGTCGGAGCCGATCCCCATGCGCACGCCTGCCTTGCGCGCCGCCAACACATCGGCGGTGCGGCCGTACAGCAGCAGGTTGCTCAGGGGCGACCAGACCATCGAAGCACCTTGCTTCGCGATCACCTCGAAGTGCGACGCTCCGAGAGCCACGCAGTGAATCCCTGCCAGCGCGCGCGTGATGGCCCAGCCGGAGGAGAGCTGCAGCTCGCGGAAGTGGGAGAGCGCGGCGTCGTCGGTGCCCTCGCTCAGGTGCAGCAGCAGACAGGTCTCCTTGCGCAGACGCGCGTGAAACCGCTCCGCATCGGCCTTCTCGACGTCCGCAATTCGCGCCGAGGCCGCGGGGAGGTCGTCGTCGAGGGACTGCTCCACGTTGCGCACGAGGCCGCGGTAGTACCGTCGCACGCCGGAGTTGCTGAACAGCGCCACGCCCTGCGTGGTGGTGACGCCAGCGAGCAGGCACTTGCACTCGACGTAGCGGGCGAGAGCCGGCAAGAGCTCGGGGGTGTTGCCGATCACCTTCATGGGACCGGTCACCTGGGCGCGATAGGACTCGGTCGACGACCACTGGTTTCGATTGGTGTACTTGCGGTCCACCTGCCAGAGCGGCAGCAGGTTGTAGGAGACGTGGTTGTGCAGCTCGATGAGGCCCGGGAAGATGGTCCCGCGCGCCGGCAGAGGGGTGATCGCCTCGAATCCAGGCGGGGCCGGCTCGCCGCGTTCGCACGCGGCGGCGATGGTGCGGTCATCGAGATACACGACGCCGTCCTCGATGATCCTGCGCTGCGGGTCCATGGTCACGACGCGACCTGACAGGGCATGCTTCACGCGGCTACCTCCTCCGTGAGGCAGGGATCCAACCATCTCCGTGCAGGGAAGGCAATTGACTCGCTCCGTCGAGCCGGTACCCTCGCTGCAGCATAGAGGAGGAGCCATGGCAGCTCGCGTTGCGCTGACGATCGGCATCAACAACTATCCGGGCACGGACAACGATCTGGCCGGGTGCGTGAACGACGCCAACGACTGGGCGCGCGTGCTGTCCGCGCGAGGCTTCGAGGTGCGCCAGCTCCTGGAGCGCAAGGCCAGCGGCAGCGCCATCCGCAAGGGGATCGAGCAGACGATCGCGCGTGCGAGCGAGGCGGGGGACACGGCGATCATCACGTTCGCGGGCCACGGGACGTGGGTCCCGGACAAGGACGGTGACGAGCCGGATCGTCGCGACGAGGGGCTGTGCCCGTGGGACCTGGATACCAATGGTCCGTTGATCGACGACGAGCTGTACGACTTGTTCGCCGAGCGGGAGAGGGGGGCTCGGGTGGTGTTCATCTCCGACTCGTGTCACTCGGGCACGGTCGTGAGGATGCTGGATGCGCAGGGGCCACGTGTGCGAATGCGGTTCATGCCGCCGTCGCGGTTCATGACGGTGCCGGACGCCGAGGCGCCGGTGGTGGTGCGCAGTGCGCGTCCGACGGTGGCGCTGCTGATGGCGGCTGCGCAGGACAACCAGTATGCGGCCGACGCAGAGTTCGATGGCCGTCCCGCGGGGGTCTTCACGCACTACGCGATCGAAGCGCTGCAGGGGCTGCGGGTCGGTGCGACGTACCTCGACTGGTTCAAGGCGATCCGGGAGCGCTTGCCGAGCGCGGAGTACTCGCAGCGTCCGAACCTGGTGGCGACGAAGGGGATGAGGGGCTGGAGGGTGTGAGCGGGAGGGGGGACGGGGCCCTGGACGCTGCGCGTCGACGCGTGGGATAGTGCCGTCGGGAGCATGGTCTGGAATCCCCAGCAGATCGACCGGACTGTCAGCGTGCACGACACGAGCACCTTCCCGGCTCGCGCCGTGACGGATGCAGGGAACGCACTCATCAAGACTGCGAGCAGTCCGGAGGGGCCGCACGCTCTGGTTCGGGAGTGGCTGGGAACCGCGATGGCGGCGTGGCTGGGACTGCCAACCTTCGATCTGGCGATCATGCACCACACGGGCGAGCCATCCATCGAACGCACCGACCGGGGATGGAGAGCGGAGCACGGCCCCGTCATCGCGATTCGATGGGTGCTCGGCGGCCGGACGTGGGACGGTACCCCGGAGGGACTGGAGGAGGTGGACAACATCCGCGTGGTCGCCGGGTTGGTCGTGCTCGACACTTGGATACGGAACCCCGACCGGTACTGGGAGCGTGGCGGCGAAGTCCGGAACAACGTGCGCAACGTCTTCCTCTCCGACGAAGGGGCGCGACCTGGCAAGTACAGGATGATCGCCATGGATCACACTGCCTGCCTCAAGGACGGTCAGATGATCAGCGAGCGCATCGCGCATATCGACAGCGTGAAGGATCCGGACCTGTACGGCATGTTTCCGGCTTTCCTTCCGCATGTGACGCCTGATGCCGTCGGGCCGTTCGCGACGAGGTTGGCCAGCATCCGGGCGCAGGATGTGGCAGGATTCCTGCGTCAGGTTCATCCCGCGTGGCAGGTGACGCGCGAGGTGCGCAAGGCCGTCGAGGCCTTCATCATCGACCGGGCTGGTTTCGTGAGCGAATCGATTGTGCGGCGGGTGGGGGACTTGCAGAAGCAGCGATCCCTACCGATGAACCTGTCGTCGACCTAGGTGGACCCATGTCAGCGCGAGAAGCCTTCTACAGCATCATCCAGTTTTGCGCCGACTTCGAACGTGCTGAAGCGGTCAACGTAGGGGTTGCCCTCTTCGTCGTCCCCGAGGGCACCGTCGAGGTCCGCATGGTGGAGTCGAGCGACGTGGTCCGACGCCGCTTCCCTGACGTTTCGGACGACCGCCGCCTCGCGTCGGAGCGTCGGGCTTTCGAGAACCGGTTGAGGAGCGCTTGCCCGCGCACCCGTGACGAGATCCACAAGTTCATGGCACTGGAGCTGGGGCGGCTGGTCCTCGTGCCGCCTCGTCCGCACCGGGTCGAAGCCGATCTCGCGGCCGCGGCGGACCGACTCTTTGCTGAGCTGGTCGAGCCCTCCCCCGTGAGTCGACGGGAGCGGGTGCGTGCCCCGGACCTGCGCCGGGACCTGGAGCCCTTGTTGATCGGAGTGCCGATCGAGAGAGACCTCACCGTCGCGATCCCCGTGCTGGAGCGCACCTTCTCAGCGCCGATCGCCTATCGGAACGGCGTGATGAACTACCTCCGGCCCTTTGGATTCAGCACGAGCGCGGAGACGGCGCTCCGGTCGGCGGAGCGCTGTGGCATCGAGGGGCATCTGCTGTTCAAGCACCCGCTGGCCGATGGCACCCCTCAGCGCCTGGTGGTGGTGGCGAGTTTCGGCGACCAGGAGTCTCGATCGAAGATCGAGGGCATGCTGAGCGAGTGCGATGTGACCTGCGTGGGTGGGGGGCGAATGGCGGAGTTGGCGGCCGAGATCAGGCGGCAAGCGCACTGAGCCCGGGCCTCGAGCTGGCGGGCATCTCCACGACTCCGCCACCCACATCATCCCGCCCGCGCTCTCCTGCGGGATCGCCCGCTGGAACGCGGCCAGGCTCTCCAAGACCTCTTCCACGTCGGAAGCCTTGGCGGCCTTGAACGCGCCGGTCACCTGGGCGA
>CAYMUE010000171.1:4701-14209 GCA_964393505.1 uncultured Polyangiaceae bacterium | reverse complement strand
CGCTGCAAAACGAGAGCGGGACTCTCGGTGGCGGCGCGGGCATCCAGTCCGCTCAGCTCATGGCCCGCAAAGGCGTTCAAGCGGTGTTGACCGGGCATTGCGGCCCCAACGCACATCAGACCCTGACGGCCGCGGGGATCGCTGCGTACGTGGGGTGCAGCGGCACCGTTGCGCAGGCCGTCGCTCGATTCAACTCCGGCGAGCTGCGCCCGGCATCGAGCCCCGACGCCTCGAGCCATTCGGGCATGAACAGAGACCATCGTTGAAGAGCGGCGATTGGCAATGAACAACCAGGTGTGGTCCAGGGGCGAAGGACGCAGGGACAGCGAGGTCCGGCCTCTGCGCATCGTGGTGGCGAGCGGCAAGGGCGGCACGGGCAAGACGACCCTGGCGACCAACCTTGCGGCGACCCTGGCTGGGCGCGGGATGCCTGTCGCCTACGTCGATTGTGACGTGGAAGAGCCCAACGGGCATATCTTCCTGAAGCCCGAGATTGCTGCCGGGCGGCCGGTCTCGATTCCGGTCCCGGAGGTCGACGAAGGGCGCTGCACGCTTTGCGGGGCCTGCGGGACGGCCTGTCGCTACTCGGCGATCGTGGTGTTGCCCAACAAGGTTCTCACATTCCCGAAGCTTTGTCATGGTTGCGGGGGGTGTCTGCTGGCATGTCGCGAAGGGGCGATTCGCGAGGTGCCGCGGGTGACGGGTGTGGCCGAGCGGGGCGCGGCTGGTGCGGTGACGTTCCGGCAAGGCAGGCTCGACGTCGGAGAAGCGATGGCGCCGCCGGTGATCCGCGCGGTGTTGAGCGAAACGCCCTCGGACGCCACGGTCGTGGTCGACGCCCCTCCCGGCACGTCGTGCCCGGTGATCGAGAGCATCAAGGGCGCCGATGTCGTCGTGCTCGTGAGCGAGCCAACGCCTTTCGGGCTCAACGACCTGAAGCTCGCCGTGGAGATGGTGCGACAGCTCGCGATTCCCTTTGGCGTAGCGGTCAATCGCGCGGGAAGCGGTGACGACGCGCTGGGCGTCTGGTGTGGGCAAGAGCGGATCCCGATCGTGCTGGAGGTTCCGAACGACCGCAGGATTGCGCAGGCCTACTCGCGAGGAGAGCTGGCGATCCGAGCACTGCCCGAGCTCGAGGGGGCATTCCTGGAGCTGCACGGCAGGCTGCAGTCGCTGGCGCGGTCGGGAGGGCGGGCGCCCTCCGAGGTGGCGAGGGAGGGGGGGGGCCAATCCCCGGCGCCCGAGGCGCCCTTCCCTTCGGAGCTGGTCCGCCTCGGGCGTCCGAAGCCCGTTCGCGAGTTGGTGGTAATAAGCGGCAAGGGAGGCACCGGGAAGACGAGCGTGGCCGCGTCGTTCTTCTCGTTGGCGGAGCGGGCCGTGGTGGTGGACTGCGATGTCGACGCGGCGGACCTCCATCTGGTTCTCGCACCGACGGTGCGGCAGCCGCACTCCTTCTCCGGTGGCCGGACGGCATCGATCGATCCCCAGCGGTGCACGAGCTGCGGGACTTGCGCGGAGCTCTGCAGATTCGGGGCGATTCGTGTGCCGTCGTCGGGCGATCCATCCTGCTACGAGATCGACCCGGTCTCCTGCGAGGGGTGCGGTGTGTGTGCGGACCACTGTCCCAACAGGGCGATCTCCATGGTGCCATCGATCAACGGCGAGTGGTTCGTCTCCGACACGAGGCACGGTCCGATGGTGCACGCGCGTCTGGGGATTGCCCAGGAGAACAGCGGGAAGCTCGTTTCGCTCGTGCGCAAAGAGGCGAGAGCGGTGGCCCAGGCGCAGGGGCGGGACCTTCTGATCTGCGATGGGTCACCCGGGATCGGATGCCCGGTCATCGCATCCATCTCGGGTGCGAGCATGGTGTTGATCGTCACGGAGCCGACCCTGTCGGGCCTGCACGACCTGCACCGCGTCGCGGACCTCTGCGCTCAGTTCCGACTGAAGACGGGAGTGTGCGTCAACAAGGCGGACATCAACCCGGAGATGACGGAGCGAATCGAAACCGAGGCGGGCCGGCGTGGGATTCCGTTGCTCGGCCGCATCCGCTACGACGACTCGGTCACGCGAGCGCAGATCCGGGGCCGAACGGTGGTGGAGCTCGACGGAGGCCCTGCCTCCGCCGACGTCCGTGCGCTGTGGGAGCGCGTGAGCGATGCGATTCGATGATTCCCGGGACAGAGGACCTCGGCTACCCGGCCGGCGCCTGCGAGGCGCGAGCGGGCCAGCCACTCACCCTGGCCGGGAGAGAGAAAGGGCCGCAACATGACAGCAGAGAAGACGTGCAACACTTGCAGCGACAAGGGATGCTCCGCGCGCGACCGGCGCCCAGGCGAGGACGAAGAGGAGTATCTCGGACGCCAGCGCCTCCAGTCGAGGATGTGCCGTATCCATCACAAGGTCATGGTGTTGTCCGGCAAGGGCGGAGTGGGCAAGAGCACCGTGGCGGTCAATCTCGCGACCGCCCTGGCGCTGGCCGGCAAGCGAGTGGGCATCCTCGACGTCGATATCCACGGCCCCAGCGTGCCGAAGCTCCTGCACGTGGAAGGGAGCAAGATCTCGGGCACGGACGACGCGCTCCTGCCGGTCACGATCCCGTGCGGGTCGGGCTCGTTGAGCATCATGTCGATCGGCTTCCTGTTGCGGGACCGGGACGACGCGATCATCTGGCGCGGGCCTCGGAAGTTCGGCGCGATTCAGCAGTTCCTCCAGGATGTCGAGTGGGGTGAGCTGGATTATCTGATTGTGGATTCACCCCCCGGAACGGGCGACGAGCCGTTGGCGGTCGCGCAGCTCATCGACCACCCGGATGGCGCCATTGTGGTGACGACGCCGCAGGAGGTCGCGGTCCAGGACGTGCGTCGGTGCATCGTGTTCTGCCGTCAGCTCGATCTGAAGGTGCTCGGCGTGGTGGAGAACATGAGCGGCTTCACGTGTCCGAAGTGCGGGGAGCTGGTGAGGATCTTCGGCGCCGATGGTGGCCGCGCCATGGCCGAGGAGATGGAGGTGCCGTTCCTGGGTGCGATTCCCATCGAGCCGGAGGTTGTCATCTCTGGCGACAGCGGCGCTCCGATGGTGCAGTCGAGGCCCCATTCGGAGACGGCGAAAGCGTTCGGGCGAATGGTTCGCACGCTGCTGGAGCCCGAGCTGCGGGCGGCCGCGGCGCGCGGCGACGTCGGCAAGCCGTCGGGTGCGATGAAGATCGCGGTGCCGGTGACCGCCGGGGTCTTGTCCTCGCACTTCGGGCACTGCGATCAGTTTGCGATATTCGACGTGAAAGAGGACGGCACGACGATCGAAGGGCGGAGGATGGTGACGCCGCCACCGCACGAGCCGGGGACGTTCCCACGTTGGCTGCACGAGCAGGGGGCGACCATCATCATTGCGGGCGGTATGGGATCGCGCGCCCAGAGCCTCTTCGACCAGAACGGGATTCGAGTCGTCGTCGGAGCCACCAGCGCGGAGCCCGAACGGATCGTGCGGGAGTATCTCGACGGCTGCTTGGCGACGGGAGCAAATGTCTGCGATCACTGACCGGAGCTTGCTCCGGAACCGGACGACTTTCACAGCAGCCCCTGACGAGGATCCACCGAGCATGAGCAATCAAGGCGAGCCCAGAGACAAGCATGAGACCCGACGGATCGTGGTGATCGGCGGATCGGCGGCGGGGCCCAAGGCGGCCTCGCGGGCGCGGCGACTCGACGAGAGCGCGGATATCCTGATTCTGCAGAAGGCCCCGGAGCTGTCGATGGCCATCGAGTGCAGGCGTGCTCGCCAACGTTCCCGGCATTACGTGACGCGGGCAGGTCGTGTGTCGACGAAAGCGGTGACGGCTGTCGCGGGCGGGCGCCAGCTGCCGTGGACAACAATTCCCATCCCTTGTATCACCTAGGCCCCGGGCCCGGCCCGGGCATCGAGCCCCGGATTCGGGGGACGATCGGTTTCCAGACAACGGATGAACGCGAGACACCCATGGGCAACGAAGGCGACGCCAACGAGACGAATCAGGGGCAGGTGCCGGGGCCGGTGCTGTTCTACAACGAGGCCGTCATTGACCACTTCATGAATCCCCGGAACGTGCGGGGGGGCGGCTGATCTCCTCCACCGCAGGAGCCGGATCATGAGAACCTACCTCGATTGTGTGCCCTGCTTCGTGAGGCAGAGCCTCGAGGCCGCGCGCAACGTCACGGCCGATGCCGCGCTGCAGGAGCGGATGCTTCGCGACGTGCTGGGGATGGCCGCCACGATGGACTTCGATCGTCCGCCGCCGTTCATGGGACAGGCGATCCACCGGAGGCTGCGCCAGCTCTCGGGGTGTGCCGATCCGTACCAAGGCGCCAAGCGCCACTTCAACCGTCTGGCTTCCGAGGCCCTGCCCGAGCTCGAGGACCTCGTGCGCGGCTCCGCCGATCCGCTCCGTGCAGCGATCGCGTGCGTCGTTGCGGCCAACGCGATCGACATGGCGGTGATAGGGGCCCTCGATGACGGTGCCGTGCGGAAGGCGCTTCGTGAAGCTCCGGGGGAGCCCCTGCACGGCAACCTCGACGAGTTCCGCGAGGTGGTCGCGGGGGCGCGCGACATCCTGTATCTGGCGGACAATGCCGGTGAGGTGGTGGTCGATCGATTGCTCATCGAGCAGCTCGGACCGCACCGGGTGACGCTCGCGGTTCGGGGGAGTCCGGTCCTCAACGACGCGACGCTGGGGGACGCCCGGGACTGCGGGCTGACCGGGATGGTGGAAGTGATCGACAACGGGTCGGACGCGCCGGGGACGATTCTCGAGGACTGCAGCGATTCGTTTCGTCGGCGATTCGACGCAGCGGATCTGGTGGTGGCCAAGGGCCTCGGCAACTTCGAGACGCTCTTCGGGATTCAGCGGAAGATCGCGTTCCTGTTCAAGGTCAAGTGCCCGCTGGTGTCGAGGCACGTGGGGCTGTCCGTGGGATCGTACGTCGCGCTCTGCAATCGCGGGAACGGATGTCCCGAGGAGCTCGGGGACCGGTTGTCCGGCGGCTCTGGCGGGGCGGATCCTGCTTGACCGGTCGCGGGGGGCTTCGCATGATGCGCCCCATCGACCCGAGACCCGCGCCAGGAGGCGCTCGAAGCATGGCGAAGCCCGGCAGAAGCTCGTACGCCCTGAGGGGCAAGCTGGCGCTTCCGTTGCTGGTCGCCCTGTCGGCGGCGTTGCTGTTCGCCACGCACGGAGGGTGTCTGGTGGAGGAACGCTGCTTCTCGGAATCGGACTGTGCCAAGGGGGAGCTCTGCAAGGCGGATGGCCGATGCGGCGTGGAGTGCACCACGGACAACGAATGCGGTGCGGGGCTCCGTTGCGTGGATCACCGCTGCGTGGGCCAGACCGTGGGACCGCTCGAGTGCCCCGGGGAGATGGTGAGCGTGGCCGACGCGTTCTGTGTCGATCGGTTCGAGGCGTCGCGGAGCGACGCGACGAGTCAGTCGGCAGGCACGGACGACGCGCGGGCGGTGAGCAGGAAGGGCGTGATTCCGTGGCAGGTCCGGGACAACGCCGCGGCGCAGGCGGCCTGCGAGGCTGCGGGCAAGTCCCTGTGCACACCGCAGCAGTGGCGGCTCGCGTGCCAGGGGTCCGGTGCGACGGTGTACGGGTACGGGAACGAGTACGAGCCGGCGACGTGCAACGGCATCGATTTGTACGGAGTGAGCGGGTTTCACCTGTTGCCCACTGGGGCGCTGGCTGGGTGCAAGAGCGATTGGGGGGTCTACGACATCAACGGCAACCTGTGGGAGCACACGGCCGGAGGCAACGACACGACGATACGGGGGGGGGCCTACAACTGCAGCGATTCGAAGACGCTTCATCGGTGTGACTACGTGCCGGGGAACTGGACACCGAGCGCGAGAGGATTCCGGTGCTGTCTGCTCGCGTCCGCGTTGGATGGGGGGGCGGGGGCGCCCTCGGACGCGCAGACCGACGTTGAAGAGCCCGACACTTCGAAGGAGAGTGGCTGTCTCGACGAGGATGCGCAGCCGGACGTGTCGTTGGATTCCGCAGCGGAGTCAGGGGTGCCGGACGTGTCGGAAGAGCCTCCGAGCGAGGCCGGGGAGGATGCGGAAGACGAAGGGGTCGCGGACACGGCGGGTCAGACCAAGTGCCCGCCGGAGATGGTCGCAGTCGGAGCGTTTTGCATGGACCGCTACGAGGCATCGCATCAGGATGCAACCGCGGTGTCACCCGGTGTGTCCCCCGTGGCGCAGAGCGCTCCGGGGGTGCTCCCGTGGTTCCCGGTGACGCTGCCCACGGCGCGTGCGGCTTGCGAGGCGGCTGGAAAGCGATTGTGCCGTTTGGATGAGTGGGTCCACGGGTGCAGCGGAACCGGGGGAATGGCCTACAGCTACGGGAACACCTACGATCCGGGCATCTGCAACGGAATCGATACGTTCTGCTACTGCGATTCCCCCGCCTGCAGCGGATTGTCCCAGTGCCCCTATACCCACTGCTTCAGCATGCCGTCCTCCGAAGGCCCGGGCCCCTGCGGTGCGGCCTTCCACGTCACTCCCACGGGCTCCTTCCCGTCCTGCATCAGCGAGTACGGCGCCTATGACGTGAATGGCAACGTCTGGGAGCTCGCGGATACCAACGATGGCCTCGAGCACTTCCGGGGAGGGGCGTACAACTGCTCCGATTCCGAGGAGCTGCACCGCTGTGACCACGACGGGACGTGGGGACCGTCGGCCAAGGGATTCCGGTGCTGCCAGGACGGTGAGCCGTGAGGCTCCGGTGGAGCCTCGGCCCGATCCTCGCGGCGCTCTCTCTCTCGAGCGCAGCCGCCGCGGAGGAACCGGACAGCGAGGCACGACGGCTGGTCGAGAGCGTACGCACTCTGCCCTCTGCCAAGCTCGCCAGGCCGATTCTCAAGGAGGCCGTGAAGCGGTGGCCCGGGATCGAGCTCCTGAGCACCGAGCTGGCGTCGGCGTACCTGGCCGAGAAGAACGACTTCTGGGCCCTGAAGGTCCTGCGTGAGTATGAGGAGGCTCATCCTCCCGCCTGCGGGGCGCGCGCTCTTGCCGTGATGATCCACATGCGGCAAGCGAATCTCGATCTGGCTGAGGAGAAACTGGGGCGCGACGGGTGCCATGGGACACCGCAGGATCGAGCGCGCGAGCACCTGCTGCGCGCGAGCCTCGCGCGGCTGCGCGGGGATCGGTCCGCGATCGAGCAGGAGGTGATGCGAGCCCGCGGAGAGGCGACGCTCTATGAGGAGGACCTGGCGCGCCTGCGAAAGATGGAGGAGGACACCTTTCCCGGGCGGATGCCGTGGGGATCGTGGCGAGTCGATCTGGGATTGGGGTGGACCTCCAACGGTCTCGCCGGCTCTCCAGTGGATCTGGTCAGTCGCCCGGGCAAAACCGGCTCTGCGTTGTTGTCGCTGGACTCTCGATTCCGCCTGGTGTGGCCTGAAAGCGGAGGGATTCGTCCGTCAGCGGAGGTGTTCTTCCGCACGGTCCAGCTCGCTGCCGACTCCTCTCGCGATCTGAGCTACATCGCTCCGGGCCTGCGTCCAGGCTTGCTGATCGGCTCCGGGCATCCGAGGTTGTTGCTGGCCTATGCATTCGACGCCGTGCGCCTTGCAGCGGAGGATCGGTATGCGGCGTCGCCCGTGTGGTTCGCCGAGGCGCACCGGATGGAGTACGAGCTCGAGGTGACCGAGTCCCTGTACGCCTTTGGCGGGGGAGGGCGGCGGACCTTCCGGGAACAGGGTAGGACTCGTTGGGAGTTCGACCAGGGCATCGCCGGGGGAATCCCCATCAGCCGCGGGGCAAGGGTGTTGCTGGGCGGCTCATCGCGCTGGAATCGGGCGGAGAACGACGCCTACGACTCGGTCAGCGGCACCGCGATAGCGCAGCTTCAACTGTCGCTTCCTGCCAATATGGAGGGGCGGTTGAACGGGACGTTCTCCCACGAGGAGTTCCTCCGCTCGCGAGGCTACTTCCCCGGGGCGCTCACGGAGAACCGGACCGACAACCTGGTGCGCACCAAGGCCGGTGTCTGGTCGCCGTCGTGGAGCGGTGTTCGTCTGGGAATCGACTACGAGTACGCCCGGCGATTCAGCACAGCCGATGCCTACTCCTACACGGATCATCGCACGCTGTTGCACGTCACCTGGACGACGGACACGGATCGATTCGGGACGTCGACCATCGGGACAGGGGGGCGGACGCCGCTCGGCCACGGGGGGACGGCCGCATCGTCGCTGTCGGACGAGGTTCGGATCCGGGATCTGATGCGGCAGGACGAGGCGGTGAAGCAGGGGTCAAGCTGTCTGAAGTGACGGGGATCGATCATGACGGAACAAGGAGCGCAGGAGAAGAACGTGACCCGGCCGTGGAAGGGGCTGGTGCGCGACACTGCCCTGACGGTGCTGCTGGCCATCGTTCTGGCCGTGGGGACCAACATGGCGCGCGCGAAGCCATTGCCCTGGATCCAGGCGGAGCCGTACGAGATCCTGGTGCCTTGTCCGGAGGTCATGGGTGAGGCCACGGAGCTGGCGCCCGACTCTTCGCTGATCGGGGACAAGTCCACGCTCTTGTTCGACGTGCGCTCCGCCAGAGAGTATGCGGAATGGCACGCAGCCGGGGCGAAGAATCAGCCCTTCGACTGGCTGGGGCCGCCCGTGGATGCAGAGGTCCGGATGATAGCCCGCGAGGTCGCGCGGACTGGGGCGAAGAACGTGGTGGTCTATGGCGACGGCGACGATCCCGACTCCGGGAGGGAGTGGGCGCGGATGCTGGCCGGTGCTCGTCTCAAGAACATCCACTACGTGCTCGGAGGGGCTCCGGCCCTTCGCAAGGCCCCGGCGAAGGAGAAGGTGAATCCATGAGTCGATGGATGTCCTGGCGTGGACACGCCTGGCTCGGGCTCGCCGCGAGGCTCTATCTCGGCTTCGTCTTCCTCATGGCGTGCTTCCACAAGCTGCTGCATCCGGATGTCTTCGCGCTCGATGTGGCCACCTATCAGTTCCTGCCCCTGTGGGCGATCAACGGCTTTGCGCTGGTGCTACCGTGGGTCGAGCTGTTGACGGGCATCATGCTCGTCATCGGATTCCGTGTCCGTGCCGCGAGCCTCCTGGTTGCGTTGATGATGGTGTCTTTCCTGATCAGCCTGCTCTGGGCGCTGCAACTCGACCTGGACATGTCGTGTGGGTGCTTCGCATCGCAGGGGGCGACGCAGGACGATCCGATCTCGTGGAGGACGATCGTCCGCGACGGGGTCTGGCTGGTTCAGGCCCTGTACGTCCTGTTCTTCGATCGGGCGCCCTTGGGCGTGGAGCGGCTTGTGAACGCTGTGAGAAAGCGTCGCGCTGCGCAGGCGTAGCGCGTCCAGTTGTCACCGAGTGAGGAGGGGCCGCATCGTTGGGCCGGTGAAGCGAAGCGTCGAGAGGGGGAAGCAGCGAGGGAGTGGCGCTACTCCTTGAGCCGCCCGCTCATGCGGTCGTGCTCTTCTTCGATCACGTCCTGCAGGGTGGCCATG
>CAYMUE010000171.1:0-4601 GCA_964393505.1 uncultured Polyangiaceae bacterium | reverse complement strand
CCGCCCGCTCATGCGGTCGTGCTCTTCTTCGATCACGTCCTGCAGGGTGGCCATGTCGAGGTCCGCCGAGAAGGGACGGCCGTTGATGAAGAAGGTCGGCGTTGCGCCGACCTTGTTGCGCACTCCTTCTTTCTTGCTCTCGGTCAGCAGCTCACGGCTCGTCGGGTCGTTCATCAGGCGAACGAACTCGTCGCGGTTCATTCCGTTCTGCTCGGCTGCATCGGGGAGTCTGGCGGCGTCGAAGCCGTCGAAGTTGCGATACAAGTGCAGCAGGAAGGGCCAGAACTTGCCGAGCTTCTGGGAGGCGACGAGGGCCAGGCCCCCTTCGGTGGAGCCCTCATGGGTGCGGATCGGGAACAGCCGGAGGTGAAGCCGGGCCTTGTCCTTGAGGGCGCCCTGTGTCACCGACTGGTGAAGCACGGGCAGGAGGCGGGAGCAGAAGGGGCAGCGGGCGCAGACGTAACCGGTCACCTGGACCTTGGCGTCGGCCGCGCCGGCAGGCTCGAACTTGCTCGTGTCGATAGGCATTCTCTGGGTCGTCGTCATGCTCGTGGCGCGACGCGCGAGGGCCCTCTCGATGTCCGCCTGGGACTGGCCGGCGCCGGCTCGTCGGCAGACGTCGTTGGCGAGACGCCGCGCCAGGAGACAGACGGGCTTCTGCTGCAGGCAAGCCTGGATCGTGTCGTCGCAGCATTCGTACGGGTGCTGCGAGGCCAGGACGGCGGTGGCGACGGCTTTCTTCGGCCCTTGCAGGGCGTCGCAGGTAGGGGTCTGGGCCAGGGCCGGGAAGGAGATGGCGAGCATCCACGCCATCGTCAGAATCGCTGAGATCGTCTTGAGCATGACGATTTCTCCTATAGCGCCATCGTCAGCCCCCGGGCAGGTCGTGTGTTGCCGTTGGAGGGGGGGGCAAGGGGTGGACGTCGCGTCTCCCCGGCGTATTCACCGAGATTTCCGGCTCAGCGCTTCTCGAGCACGGCGAGGCGCACGCCCGCGCGCCGGACCTGGCGGAACGTCGCGCCCTGCATGACGTGCCGGAGCACGCTCTCGCGGTCGATCACCGTGCCGCCGCAGATCGCATCGACTCCGAAGTCGAAGAGCGAGGGGGTCAACGGGGAGCTCGGCCCTACCATCACCACGAACGCGCCGCGTGTGCGGCTCATGACGTCGTCGAAGCTGTGGTTGATCAGGGTGGAGCCGGTGATGCAGAGCATCTCGCATTCGGGGAGCACGAGCCGCCCCTCTTCTTCGGTGATGTCCCCCGGCAGCGGGGAGCGTTCGATGACCCAGAGCTGTCGCGCGATGGTGCGGAGGCGCTCGACGAAGGGGAAGTGGCCGATGACGGCGACCTTCTTGCCTACGGCGTGTTCGGCAAGGTACTCGGAGGCCTCCCGAACCTGCAGGGGGAGCCCTTCCTTCGGGAGCAAGGCGTTGACCGCCGCCATGCCGACGGAGGCTTCGAGTGGATTGTTCGACAGCACGAGCTTGGCGAGCTCGCGGGCGTCGCCTCCGGTGAGGGAGCCGGCGCGGGCCGCGCCCTGGTCGCTCCAGGGGACGCAAGAGTGCTGGGGAGTGCAGGTCGTGGCGAGGCCGATCTCTCCGGCGCAGACAGCGGTCTGGAACGCGCCGACGCAGACATCCGAGACGGTGTGTTGCGCGCCACTCACGGCGTCGAGCAGCGCATGGAGAATCTTCACTTCGTGGCTCCTTGTGGCGGGCCGGCGTCGGCGAGGTCCGCCAGCTCCTGCAGGTTGGTCTTCGCCCGCGGATCGCTCGGGTCGATCTCGAGGGCCTTCTGGAGAGCCTTGCGGGCTTCGTCGCGCTGGCCGGTCTGTGCAAGCGCGGTGCCGAGGTTGATCCAGGCGCTGCCGAGGCGGGGGTCGAGCTCGATGGCGCGCTTGTACTCGGAGATGGCGCCGGCGTGGTCGAGGGCCAGTTGCAGCGCGTAGCCGAGGTTCGAGTGGTAGGCGGCGTTGTTCGGAGCGAGCTGGACGGCGAGACGCAGGTGGGGCAGGGCCCTGGATACTTCGTGCAACGAAAGATATGCGGCGCCGAGGGCGCTGCGCACACGCGGGTCGGACGGGGTCATGACCGCGGCGCGCTCGTAGGCGCGAACGGCCTCGCGGGGTTGCGCGCGGAGCATGAGCACTGTGCCGAGGTTGGTCTGACGCGCTGGGTTGTTGGGGTCGAGCTCCGCCGCGCGCGTCATCTCGGTCAGGGCTTCTGCGCCGTTGCCGGTCGCGAGCAGGGCGATGGCGAGGGCCGAGTGCGCCTCGGCATCGGCAGGGGCCAGGGAGACGGCCTTGCGGAGCGACGCGATGGCCTGTTCGGCCTTGCCGAGGATGAGAAGGGCGCGGCCGAGCTCGATGCGCGAAGGCGCGTAGGAGGCGTCGAGGCGCACGGCTCGTTCGAGCTCCCGCGCAGCCGCGGTGATCTCCGGGTGGTTCGCGGACGAGGCGAAGTCGGTCGGGACGCCGGTGCGGGCGATGGCGACGCGAGCCAGGCCAACGATGGGAGCGGGGTCCTTGGGGGCCAGCTTGGAGGCCTTGCGGTAGGCCTCCGCTGCCTTGTCGAACGCATCGGCTTCGTAGGCGGCGTCGCCCTCGGCGAGGGCCTTGTCCGCGGGAGAACCTGTGTTGCGAGAGAGCCCGGGCTGTACCGGCGGCGCGGGAGCAGGAGGGGGAGCGGAGGCGGAGACCGCGGGGGGCGCGCTCGAGGGGGGCGCGACGGTGGGCGGTGTAGGGATCGAGGGCTCCGGGGCGACGGGTTCGAGGCCGGGGGTGCGGACCGATCGGACGGGTTCGGGCTGAGGAGGGGCGGAGGCGCAAGCGACGAGGGTGCCGCTCAGGAACAGGGCGGCAGCGGCAGGCGCCGCGAAGCGAGCGACGGCTCCGAGGGGGCGCGTGAGTGGTGGGCGCACGCCTGCGCCGGAGGAGGGTGATGCAGGCGTGCCGGGGTCGAAGGGGGAGGGCGCTGTCACCGGGTCACACGTTGTCTTCGGTCGAGTGGTCCTTGCCGTCGAAGCGGATGTGGACGGCGCGACCTTCGGAGAGGGTGGCAATGCAGACGGGTCGCTTCCAGGCTCGGAACAGGGCGCGGAGGGCTTCCTCGGCGTAGTCATGACGCAGGTCGACTCCCTGGTGGTCGTGGCGCAGCAGCAGCTCACCGCGGTTCTTGTGGTTGGCGTCTTCGACGTAGATGAACGGGTTGCCGAAGTTGGTGAGCTGCGTGAGCAGCTTCTCCTTGATGGCGAGGAACTCGCGCGAGTCGATCTCGAAGCGTCCGTTGCGCGTGGACCAGGCGTAGGTGAACAGCTTGTGCTCGATGCAGAACTCGGGCGTGAGGAACTCGTCGATGAAGGTCACGTCGTGGTAGAGGCGGCGGACTTCCAGGATCTTGCTGGCGCCCAGGCCGAGGCGCATGTCCCAGTGGCGCTTGACCTCGTAGTCGTTGCACTCCTCCCAGTCCTTGCCGAACTGGCCCTTGTTCCAGCGGTCCTCGATGTGGCGGTAGAGCTCGACGCCGAGCTTGTAGGGGTTGAGGCGGCCCTGGGAGGTAGCGAGCACGCCGGAGGCGTTGTCGGCGTAGTCGATGATCTCGTCTGCGCCGAGGACCTTCTCGGTCATCATGCGGGAGTGCCAGTAGGTGGCCCAGCCCTCGTTCATGATCTTGGTCTGCATCTGGGGCACGAAGTAGAGGGCTTCCTCGCGCAGGATCGCGAGGACGTCATGCTCCCAGGGTTCGAGGGGCGCGTTCTCGAGGAGGAACAGCAGGACGTCGCGCTGGGAAGTCTCGGGGAACTTCTTGCGCTTCTCGCGCTGCTGCTCGATCTTCTTGCGCTGCTCCTCGAGGTACTCGGCGGGGTTGATGAACGACTCCATGTAGGGCTTGGCGCGGAGGCGAGGGACTTCGATGGCCTCCTCGTCCTCGCCCTCGCGAGCCGCTTCGGGCTCACCTGTGAAGCGTTGCCAGGGGTCGATCAGGTTGTCCAGCGAGAGGCAGTTGTCGATGAAGTCCTCGACGCGCGAGATGCCATAGCGCTCGATGTGGCGCCGGATGCGTGCGCCGTGGTTGGCCATCTTGTCGATCCACCGGCGGTTGGGCTCATAGGGCTGCTGGGTGCGGATCGGATCGAGGATGCGTCCTCCGGCATCGAGGTCGGTGGCGCGGAAGGCGTAGTTGTTCTTGAAGAAGTCCACGTGGGCGAAGACGTGGGCCATGACGAGCTTCTGGTCGGTGACGGAGTTGCCTTCGAGCAGGTAGGCGTAGGAGGGGGTGTTGTTGATGACCATCTCGTAGATTTTCGAGAGGCCGTATTCGTAGCTCTTGGCGAGCTGCTCGTACTCCATGCCGAAGCGCCAGTGGGGGTAGCGCGTGGGGAAGCCGCCGTAGGCGGCGAGCTCGTTCATCTGATCGTAGGTGAGGATCTCGAACACGGTGGGGAACGGGTCGAGGCCGAAGTCCCGCGCGATCTTCTCGATCGACTGCTGCTGGTCGCGCAGGTACTTCGGAAGCTCCGTCTTGAGGGCGAATTCGCTCATCGTGTCCCCTGGTGCGCGACGTTGCCGTTCGCCTACTTTCCCTTGCCCGGGAGGTCCTTG
>CAYMUE010000170.1:3327-14209 GCA_964393505.1 uncultured Polyangiaceae bacterium | reverse complement strand
GCGTGCAGGCGGCCAGCGGGATCGTGCTGCTCGTCATGACCACGATCGCCCTCGCATGGGCGAACTCCCCGTGGAAGGAGAGCTACAAGGCCCTGTGGCACACCCCGCTGTCGCTCGGTCTCGGTCCGTGGGTGTTCTCCCGTGACCTGCACTTCTGGATCAACGACGGCCTCATGGTCGTGTTCTTCTTCGTCGTGGGGCTCGAGATTCGACGCGAAATGCACGGAGGCGAGCTGAGCGATCTGCGTCGAGCCGCACTGCCCGCGATCGCTGCACTCGGCGGCATGGTCGCCCCGGCGCTCGTCTACCTCGCGCTCAACCACACCCCCGAGAGCCGCTCCGGCTGGGGCGTGCCGATGGCTACCGACATCGCCTTCGCCGTCGGCGTCCTCGCGCTGCTCGGCAAGCGCGTTGCACCCTCGTTGCGCGTGCTGCTCCTGGCTCTCGCGGTCATCGACGACATCGGCGCGATCGTGGTGATCGCGCTGTTCTATTCGAGTGGAGTGCAGGTGACCGGTCTGGCCATCGCCCTCGCTGGCGTGGCCCTCGTGCTGCTGCTGCAGCGCATCGGCGTGCGGCGCCCCTTGGCGTATCTGGCGCCCGCTCTCGTCGTCTGGGCCGGATTCCTCATCTCCGGCGTTCACCCCACCATCGCCGGCGTCGTGCTCGGCTTGCTCACTCCGGCGCGCTCGTGGTTCTCCGAAGAGGTCTTCGAGGGCGCCGCAACCGAGGCGATCGAGCGCTTCCGACGAGCCGTCGCCGAACACCCGCACGGCCACGGTCACGAGATCCTCCAGCCCCTCTCGCAGCTCAACCTCGCCCGGCGTGAGGCCGTGCCTCCCGTCGTGCGCCTCGAAGCGGCCCTCAACCCCTGGGTCGCCTACGGCATCATGCCCCTGTTCGCTCTTGCGAACGCCGGTGTCACCGTCGGTGCCGTCCGCCTCGACGGCGCCGCGATCCCTCTGGCCGCGGGTGTCGCCCTCGGCCTGCTGCTCGGCAAGCCCGTCGGCATCGTTGCCGCAAGCCTCCTCGCCGTCCGCTTGCGCTTGTGTGTCCTTCCCGCCGGGCTGAACGTCCGCGGCCTGCTCGTCGTCGGCATCGTGGCCGGCATCGGCTTCACCATGGCGCTGTTCATCGCGCAGCTCGCCTTCACCGATCCGGTCCGCCTCGACGTCGCCAAGCTCGCCGTGCTCGTGGGCTCCGGCGCAGCCGGGGTGATCACCCTCGCTGCGGGTTCCGTGCTCCTGCGTTCCAGTCCGCCGAACGGCGAGCCGTCAGCGCCGCAGTAGGCCCCGAAGCACGACGATCAGCCATTCGCGGTTGGGGTGACCTGCTTGCCGGTGCCAAGGTCGCCGGTGCGTCGTTGCCCTCAGGGACCCGCCGTGATTCCATCGACGCGGAGGTCTCCGTTCATGCGCGCTCTGCTTCTGATCCTGGTCGTGCTCCCCCTGGTCCACCTCTCCGCGTGCAGCAAGAAGAACACGATCGACATGAGCTCCGACATCGTGGTCGGGCCGGAGTGCGCGGGGCCCGGAGACGCGGCGTGCGGCAAGGACGGCGCGTGCGTGCTGGGCTATTGCCGGGTTCCGTGCGACGGTGACGACGACTGCCCCAAGGGGGCGCTGTGCATCGGGACGACCGGAAATCTCGGCTGTCAGCTCACCTGGGATGCGTTCTGCAACGCGTCGCAGCCGTGCAAGCCCGGCCTTGCCTGTGCCAAGGATCACACGTGCCGCATGCCATGTTCCGTGAGCCCGGACTGCCCGCGCGGCGATCAGGAGTGCATCGACGAGGTGTGCGTGGGGACGCTCGAGCCGGGGGCGACGGACGCGGGAGCAGACTGAGCGGCGGGACCCGGTGCGCAGGATACCCCCCCGGTCTCCGCCTGTCCCCCGAGCACGAAGGCGCGCGTCCGCTGCGTCGCGCCGTCATCAATCCCTGCGGCGTCGCCGCATCGCAAGCACTCCCACCAGCGCCGCGACGGTCCACCCCGACCACGACCGCCGGCCTGGCACGGCGCACCCACAGCCCTCCTCGTCTTCATTCGCTGTCGCGGATGTCGCGGAGTCCGATGCAAGCGAAGCATCCTCGCTCGCGTCCAAGCCCGGCACGACAGCGTCGGCGACCATCGCCCCATCCTGCCCCGCCGCGTCCAGTCCCCCTTCGGATCCCACGTCGGCGACCGATGCATCCGCGATCCCCGCATCGACCGGATCGGCGCAGGCGGGATCCGGCCCGAGCTGCGTCCCCTCGACCTCGAGCCCCTGGACCTTCAGCGTGCCGGTGCCCGACGCGTTCCAGGCGGTCATCTGCCCGATGAGCGTCTCCTTGCGACGAAATGCGTATCCCTTGGCGAGGGGCATGCCGTCGATTGTGACGTCGTAGGTCTGCGCGGCGATGTCGAAGGACACCTCCACCGCGTGGGCCTTTCCGGCCTGATAGGCAATCTGCGAGACTGCCTCGTAGGTGTCGCCGTTGCGCGCGTCGAAGCGCCCCTGGTTGTTGGCACGCACCTGCATCGCGTGATCCTCGTGCGCCGTCGCGCGATGCCTCCCGGTGAACCCCACGTAGGCGTCGATCGCCGCGGCCGACGGCGTGACCTCGAACCGCAGCTTCCCCGTGCCGGCGAGCGGCGTGAACCAGAGATCCGGCCAGCCGGGAGCGCTGGTGATCGGGCCGGGCGGCAGCACCTCGACCGCCAACGTGTCGACCTCCGTCAGGCCATCGTCGCGACGCGCAGAGAGCAGCAGCACGTGCGAGCCTACGCCGAGCTCCAGCACGTCGCGCGCGCACTCCGAGATCGGAGTCGGGCTCGCAAACCATCTCCACGCGGTGATCGAACCCTTCGCGGCCTGCGTGCCCGTGCCGTCCACGTATGCCTTCGCATCCGCACCCGCAGCAGGCGCCATCACCCTCATGTCCGGGCCCGCCGCGACGTCGAGATCGGCCACCAGCGGATGGGGATGGGCGTAGGGCGCATAGCCCGCAGGCGCCTTCAGGGTCCAGGAGGGGGCCTGTCCGCAGCAGGTGCCGGAGCCTTCGACGAGTGTCGTGCCGGAGGCGAGCTGGTTGTTCCAGATGTTGACCGGACCGGTATGCTCGGGAGTGGTCTTCGTGAGGGAGACTGCCAGCGAGTAGTCGCGGATCGTGTTGTCGTAGACGAGCCCCTTGCCACCGCGCAGGCGCACGGCTGCCGTGAGATACGACGGCTTCTCGATCACGTTGTCATAGACCTCGACCCACTCGGTGCCGGGGTTCTTGGGATCCGGGTCGTAGCAGGGCGAGCAGCTCGGCTTGGGCGAAGGCGGGTACTCCGCGCCGTGCGCATCGACGGCGTGGCTCACGACGTTGCTGGTGACGTGGTTGTTCCGGAACACGTACCGAGCGCCGCCGTTGGATGCAACGGCGTGGCGGCATCCCGCGAAGGAGCTGTCCTCGACGAACGTCGCGCGAGAAGTGCCGAAGGGCTCGCCGGTGTGGACGCCGGTGCCGTACACCGAGACGCCGTATCCGTAGTTGCCAATCGGAGATTCGTAGATATCGGCGAAGTCGCAGTGGTCCACGACGCCGGTGGTTTCCCCCGAGGTGGTGACTCCGCTGTTGCCCGTGTATTGGAAGCTGCAGTGGTCCACGCGGAAGTCCTGACAGGCGGAGCAGGCGATCCCCAGGTCGCGGTCACCGAGGCCCGTGGCGGCCTTCCAACTGCGGATGGACATCGCGCTGAACCGCGGACGCGCCGCCGCCTTGGCCTGCAGGAACGCCGCCGTGTAGGTTGCCATCGTCGCCGCGTCGGCCCCCGCCGGCGGAGCGTTCCTGAACAGCCGCGTCCTCCCGGCCCCCGCACCGATGACCGTCACGTCGTCGGCCGTCACCGACACCGTCCCCACCAGCTCGAACTCCCCTTCCGGGATCACCACCACCCCAGGCCCCTTGAGAGCATCGACCGCCGCTTGCACGGCGGCGCGAGTGCCGTCCTTCGCGTACGCGACCGTCTGCGCATCCACCGCCGGGCTGACCAGCAGTACCGCCAGGAGCGAGGAAGCCGGGACGAGGTGAGAGTTGGGCATGACGGGAATGGTAGACGAAGAACAGAGACCGTGGCGAGCCCGGACGATGAATCGGCACAAGGGACCGAATCCCGAGGGGCACGCGTTCCCCACGCCATTCTCGCGTCCGAACGTTGACAGGGGCCCCACGGGAAGGCCACGATTCGCCGACGTGCAACGCGTGCACGTCGATCCACTTCGGCTTCGCCTCTTCCCCCAGGGAAATTCCCCAGCTCACGGGTGCTCGTCTTGATTCTCGATCTCCGCCGCGCAGGCGTCCTCGCGCAGCTCTTCACGCTCTCGGTGCTCGTCGGCCTCATCGCCGGCCTCGGCGCCGTCGTCTTCCACGTCATGCTCGGAGCCTCCTCCTATGGCCTGCTCGACTACCTCGCGGGCTACCGTCCACCAGGAGCCACGGGCGAGCCCCCGCTGTTCGGCCCCAGCACACGCCCGTTCTCTCGCTGGGTGCTGTTCCTGTTGCCGATCGCCGGTGGTCTCGTCGCCGGCGCCATCGTGCAGTGGTTCGCCCCGGAGGCCGAAGGCCACGGCACCGACGCCGCGATTCGTGCGTATCACCGCGAGGGCGGGAGAATCCGGGCACGCGTGCCGCTCATCAAGGCCATCTCCTCGGCCATCACCATCGGCAGCGGCGGGTCCGCGGGACGCGAGGGGCCGATTGCCCAGATCGGCGCGGGCTTCGGAGCGATTGTCTCGCGTGCGCTGCGCTTGAGCGATCGCGAACGCCGCATCCTGATGGCCGCCGGCATGGGCGCTGGCGTGGGCGCCATCTTCCGGGCTCCCCTGGCCGGAGCCATCTTCGCCGCCGAAGTCCTGTATGCCGAGATGGATCTCGAGACCGAGGTCATCGTCCCATCCATCCTGGCCTCCATCGTTGCCTACAGCGTATTCTCCTTCGCTTTCGGCGCCGAGCCCCTCTTCGCCACTCCCGCCTACGGATTCCACCACCCCGTCGAGCTCATCGGCTATGCCCTGCTCGCAGTCGTGGTCGCCATCATGGGCCTCGCCTATATCCGCGGTCTGTACGGAGTCCGTGACGCGTTCCGCCGAATCCGATTGCCCAAAGCTCTCAAGCCAGCGCTCGGCGGCGTCGTCGTCGGCGCCATCGGACTCTGGCTCCCCAGCGCCCTCTCCTCCAGCTACGGTGTCTGCCAGTCCGCGCTTCGCGGCGAAGCGCTCCCCCTCGCCCTGTTCGCCGTCGCCCTCGCCAAGATCGCCGCCACTTCCTTCACCATCGGCTCGGGTGGGAGCGGCGGTGTGTTCGGACCTTCGATGGTCATCGGCGCAGCCGTCGGCGGCGCCTTCGGCTCGGCCCTGCACGCGGTCGCCCCCTCCATGGCTCCCCATCCCGGCGCCTTCGCCCTCGTCGGCATGGCGGGCTTCTTCTCCGGCGTCGCCAGCACCCCCATCTCCACCGTCATCATGGTCAGCGAGATGACAGGCAATTACAACCTGCTCGTCCCCTCCATGTGGGTCTGCCTCCTGACCTTCCTGCTCCTCCGAGGACGCAGCATCTACGAGCAGCAACTGCCCACCCGCGCCGACTCCCCAGTGCACCTCGGCGAAATGCTCGAATCCGCGCTGCAGCGCATTCTGGTGGGTGACGTCCTGGCCCGCCGCTCCAGGCGTCTTCCGGTGACGGTCCCCGAAACCGCCAGTCTGCACAGCGTCATGGATCGGTTCGCCGATTCCGGACTCCCCTGCATCCCCGTCGTCGATGACAACGGCGACCTCACCGGCGTCGTGAACCTCACCACGCTTCAGTCCGTCATGAGCGAGCAGAGCGGGCAGCTGTTCGTCGCCGCCGATCTGGCCGTCTCCCCCTTGCGCGTTCGCGCCTCCGATTCCCTCGAACACGCCGTCGCCACCATGGTGTCGCACGACCGCGACGCGCTCCTCGTCGTCGAGGATTCCAGGCCCGATCGCATTACCGACATCCTCACGGCGGCCGATGTGCAGGCAGTCTGGGAGCATCACATCGGCCAGGCGGGACACAGCGCGACGGCGACGCCGTTCTCCGGCAACATCCTCGCCGGGGCATTGCGTCCCGTCGCCGCCTTGTGGAAGCCCGAGCGGAAGCCGCGCCCGCCCGAATCCCCGTAGACGTCCATCGGCCGGGTGCTCGTAGGGCAACCGTCCACTTCATCGCGAAGCGGGAGCCGCGTCGACCGCCCACGCCCTCCCGAGCTGTTCGGGATACGAATCAATCGCCCCCGCCCCCGTCGGCTGCAGCGCCGTCGGGCCCGGTCTCCGCAACGCCGGCGTCGTCCTCCCTGGCCGCACAGGGGCCTCGCACGAACCGCACACTCCAGTCCGGTCCCTGCTCGACACGCGTTCCCTCCCGATCGCCGACCAGCGTAACGATCGACTCCGAAAGCGCCTTGTCCTTCGCATCGGGCTTCGCCTTGCCGGCCGCCGAGGGGAGCGTGACGCAGACGGACAGCTCTGTCGAGCCCGAGGCGTCGCGAAGCGCCCGGGACAGGGCTGCGATCATTTGCAGATCACCGTCCTCGCGAGTCAGCGGCACGGCTGGGACGGCTGCTGCCACGATCCGCACCGGTCGATCGAGATCGGCGGAGACGGAGCGCTGAATCGCCTCGATGGCGGCATCGGGCAGCGCCGCGCCGTGGTGCACGACGCCGACGCGCACGGGGTCGGAAGAGACATCGAGGGTGAGCTGAAGGATCGGGCCGGCGTTCTTCGCGGGAAAGTGCTTCTCCACCGCAGCGCGCGCCGCGTTGCGTGCCCTGTCCAGCGAGTCACCGAACGGCGGGGGCGGTGCCGAGGCGGGGGAGGGCTGTCGCAGCGACGATTCGAGCCCCGCGAGCGCGGATGCGTCAGGGATTGCCAGGACCTGGAGCTGGGGTGAGATCCCCGCGACGGATTGAATGTCTCGTTCGAGCCGGGCGCGCGCCGACTCCGCATCGCCGCTCTTGCCAAGCAGCACGACTGCTACCTCCACCCGGTGGCGCTCCACTCTCACGCGGCTCTCCACCACGGGTTGGGCGACGGTGCCGAGGGAGTCGCGGATGGCAGCCCTGACGCGCACCTCCCAGGCGACCTCGTCGAGCGCGCTGCGCAGGGGAAGATACACGACGGCCAGCAGCACGAAGGGCATGAGCACCCGGAGCCAGGGCCCGCTGCGCGGACCCAGCAGCCCGTCGAGACGTTGCGTCAGCAGCCACGAAAGCTGGGAGTCGCCTGCGCGCTCGAACTCCTTGTGCTCGAGCTCCCGCACCGGCACCTGGTTGAATCCCGCTGCCAGGAAGCTGAGGGTTCCGACGAACACGATGGCGACGAGGTTGGTCAGGAACAGCAGGGCCGCGCCGGACGCGACGGACCAGACGGCCGTGCCGACTCCGTAGCCGCTCGCGCACAGCGGGGGCACCAGCGAGATGCTGATCGAGGTGCCCGCTGCCGTTGCGGTCGTGTCCGACCCCGGCCGCAGCGTGGAATACACGCCCGCAAGCGCGCAAAACGCTGCGATGAGCAGATCCAGCGCGGTCGGTGTGGTGCGCGCCGCGATCTCGGCGTTCACCTCGTGGAAGGGCAGCATCACCGTGATGAGCGCAGCGCCCCCCACGACCACCACCACGCTCGCCACCACGCGCCAACCGGAACGGAGCACCAGGAACGGGGAGCCGGTGGCCAGCCCCATCGCAAGACCCACGATGGGACCCATCAGCGGCGCCACAAGCATCGCTCCGATGACTGCCGCCGTGCTCCCCAGCACCAGCCCCAAGGTCGCGATCCCTATGCTGACAACGAGCTGCAGCCAGTAGGCCGCCGCTTCGCTGGGGTTGCGGTGGAGCATCCCCGACACGAGCGAAGCGCGAGTCTCCGTTCGACAGCCGAGCAGATCGGCGATCCGGTTCTGGAACTGCTGCAGCGCGAACGCACGAGTCGAGGCCATGGCCTGCAATCCTACACGACTTCCTCGCGGCATCGGCGCCGGCCGTTCGCAAGGATGCGACCCCGCGACCCCCCCCCAGAATCTACGCCTGTCTCGCAGGGAGCCTCAGCCTACTGGTTGCGGGGCGCCGCGTCGATGTGGCTCTCGAGCGGATCCGTGGATGACGAGCCCAACTGCTCCGTCCACGCGAGCACCGGATCGCGATAGTTCATGCCGAGGTCGATCGCGTTCGGATCCTGCGTTCCGAAGAGGTAGTTGTTCCCCCCCCCGTACATGTAGTCGTTGATCAGGACCTTGTAGGTCTTCGCCAGATCCAGCGGAACTCCGCCCTTGAGCGTGATGACGAGAGAGTCCCCGGTGCCGGTGAAGGTCATCCCGCCCACCGCAGGATAGCCTCCGCCGAAAACCACGTACTTCCCGACAGCCATCTTGATGTTCTCGAGAAGCTGTGCGCCGGTCACCTGGACCTGCATCAGACGATTCTCGAACGGCATGACGTCGAAGACGGTCTGCTTGGTGATGGGCCCCTTCGCCACGGGCTGACGGAGCCCGCCGAAGTTCTGCACCGCGACGTCCGCGTCGGGCACCACCGAGAGCCACGCGTCGCACGCCCAGTTGCCCATGGCCCAGCTCGGATACGCGATCCCAGTCTCCGTGTAGCCGATCGTCTCCCCCAGGACCGCGTCGAGCTTGGTCTGCCACTCCTCCACCAACGATTCCATTTCCGGATCGGGTTCCACCGGGTTCGGCCCCGCGGAGTCGTACGCTACCTCCCGCTGCTCCACTGTCGATGCCGTCACCTTCCCTTGCGAGCGGTCATAGGTGAGCTTCGCCAGCGTGTACGCCATCCAGTACGAACCGGAGGATGCCACCGGCGTGCCGCTCTTCGCGATCGTGTGCGCCAGCACGTGTCCATGCCCCGCGAGGATCAGATCCGCTTTCGACGTCGTCGTCTCCGCCACCAGGATCATCGGCAGGTAGTCCTCGTGCGCCAACACCACCACCACCTCGGCCCCCGCACCGCGCACCTCCGGGACGACCGCATCCAGGGTCTCGCGAATGTTGTCGAACACGAGCCCCGCCACGTTCTTCGGAGTCGTTGCCGTGGCCGTGTTTGGCGCGGTGACACCGATGAGCCCTACCTTCACCCCCTGCACCGGTACGATGAGGTACCGCTGGATGAAGTCCGGAGCCACACCGGTGCTCTCCTGCCGGATGTTCGCGCTCAGGTACTTGTGGTGGGCCTCGCCCATCCGAAGCCCGAGGACCTCCTGGCCCCAGTCGAACTCGTGGTTCCCTATCGCCGACGCGTGATAGCCCATCAGATTGAATGCCTGTACGACCGGCTCACCCCTGAAGTAGCTCGAGATCGCAGGCCCCGCCCAGTGGTCCCCGCTCGATACCAGCAGGTGCTTCGAGACGTCGAGCCCGTCCTTCGCCATCCACCCCATCACATTCGCCGCTCCGCCCAGGATCTGTCCGGAGTCGGTGAACGGCTGCAGCCAGCCATGCTCGTCGCTGGTCGCGAAGACCGTCAGCTCGACGATGGGCTCCGGCGCGTCGAGACCCGCCTCCTCCGAATCCGGCAACGCATCGAGGGACGCCTCCTCTCCCGCGTCCACCAGCGCGTCCGCGGAAGCGTCCTGCGCAGGTTCCTGTGCTGGCTGCGAGTCGTCGGAGCTGCACGCGACGAGCGCGATTGCAGACGCGGCCACGATCCCGACGACGAGCCCGCGACCCGATGAGCCACCCTTCCTCATGATCATCTCGGTAGGCTACGCTTGTGCGCCGCGCCTTGTCCAGTGCGGGCTCGAGAATCCCTTCCAAGGTGATCCCTGCGCCCGCGAGCCCGCTCCCCAAGGGGGGGGCTGCGTAGCGTGGAACCCCTGAAGAGCAGAAGCTGTCATCGCGCGCCGGACGGCCGCGCGGGCGATCCGTCGCGCGCAGAACGGTTCCTTCGGGAATGCCTCACAGCCGCATCGCACCGATTCGCACGAACACCGGCGCTGCCCGAGGCTCCGACAGCGACAGCCAACCCGTCAGCGCCAGATAGAACCCCACCCGCGCCGTCGGATCCATCCCCGCCGCCCCCGCCGACACCCCGCCAAACCAACCGTCGGCCTCGAACGTTCCCCTCCCTTGTGCGGTAAACCACGCTGGCCCCATGTGCAGATCCGCCACCGCCGTGATCGGCGCCATCGGCCCGCGAACGCCCAGCGTGCCGAACCCCCCCGCGTAGACCGAGAACCCCCGCCCACCGGGCCCGCCTCCCAGCGCCAGGATCCCGTCCGCTCCCATTCGCACCGATTCGTAGCTCGGGCCACCCCCGGCGTGAATGCCAATCATCAACGACGACTTCCCCGGCGTCCAGCCGAAGGCCAGGCCACCCCGGGCGTGATAGCTCCAGGGACTCCCCTCTGCGCGAGCCGGAGTCGCACACAGCAGCGTCACGCTCGCGAGCGCAACCGCGATCCCCCAGCGCGCTTCAGAAGACATGGATCCCCACGTGGGCAAGAACCATCCACGGACGCTGCGTTTCGCCGTTCGCCAACCCCTCGAGCTCGAACAACGGCACCAATCCCCGCACGCCCAGCAACAACCCGGTGGACTCGCTCATCGCGATCGTCGCCCCCGCCGTCATCCCCACCACGAACCCGCCGTCGATCCGCTTGTCCGGCGGCGGCTCTCCCGACACGCCCCGAAGCGAGTGCACGAAGTACATCCCCCCTGCGTGAAAATCGAGCATCGGCTGAACCGCCCAACGCGTCGGCGGCGCAACTCCCACCGTCGCCAGCAGCCCCGCGAACATCCCCTGCCGATCTTGCGCGTCGTACGCCTGGGCATAGCCCACGAACGCATCCCCCCCCACCACCACCGGACGCTTCGCCCACCCGAGACCGAAGGC
>CAYMUE010000170.1:0-3227 GCA_964393505.1 uncultured Polyangiaceae bacterium | reverse complement strand
CCCGACCTTCGTCGTCGGTGCCGTCGCCTGCGGCATGCTCGTCGCGTCGTGCTCCAGCTCCGATGAGACAGCCGGCCCGCCCGCGGCTTCCGGGAAAGGCGGTCAGGGAGGCGTCGACGGTGGGGGGGGCGCGAGCGGCGGATGGACGCCCGATGGGAGCGCAGGCGCCGGCGGAACCATCCTGATGGAGGCTGGAGTCACGGACTCCAAGCTGACGCCCGACGTCGCATGCGCCGCGCAGTCGGCCGAGGCGACCCTGGTGAAGAAGCCTGTCGACATCATCTTCGTGATCGACAACTCGGGCAGCATGGGCACCGAGAACGCCGCCGTCGTCACCAACGTGAACCAGAACTTCGCCCAGATCATCCAGGCGAGCGGCATCGACTACCGCGTGATCCTGCTGACGTCACACACCGCCGGTCAGGAAGTCCAGGTGGGGCCGCCGCTGTCGTCCGGCGCTACCTCCACCGTCCCCGGCAACAACCCGCCCATCTTCTACCACTACGATCGCAGCGTGGGGAGCCACAACTCCCTGTGCCTTGCGCTCGACACCTATGCCGCGCCCGACGTCCACTCCTTCGGTCAGGGATGGGGCACCTGGCTGCGTCCCGAGGCGCTCAAGCTCTTCGTGGAGATCACCGACGACGGCATCTCTTGCGCGAGCCAGAAGAGCGGCCACACGTACAACGACGCGAACAGCGTGGCCGGGGGCAAGACGTCGGCAGAGGCGTGGGACAAGGACTTGCTCGCCCTCGACCCTGCGCAGTTTGGCACGGAGACGGAGCGCAACTACGTCTTCTACAGCATCATCGGCATCTCCGCGAACCAGCCCCCCAGCAAGCCGTGGGAGCCTGCCGATGCGGTGATGACCTCGGAGTGCCCGACCGCGGCGGACCCCGGCACGGGCTACCAGTGGCTCAGCAACATGACCGGAGGGCTGAAGTTCCCCGTGTGCGAAGGCAGCGGCTTCGATGCCGTGTTCCAGAAGCTCGCCGAGGGCGTAATCCAAGGGGCGAAGCTCGCCTGCGACTTCGAGATGCCCGCCGCGCCTCCCGGAGAAAACCTCGACCCGAACAACATGCTCGTGGACTACACGCCGTCCGACGGCAGCGCGGTGGTCGAGTTCAAGAAGGTCGCCAGCGCCGCCGCGTGCATCGACAACGCGTTCTACATCGAAGGCACCACGATCCATCTGTGTCCCCAGGCGTGCACGCTCGTTCAAGCTGATGACAACGCGAAGATGGACGTGATGTTCGGGTGCAAGCAGGACGGCCCAGCCTGATCGCTCCGCTTCAGCACCTCGCCGGGGCTGCCTCGTCCTCCGAACCGTCCGGCCGACGCGCCTTCGCAGGACGCTCAATCCCGGCCGCCGCATACACCTCCTGCTCGTCGAGCGTCTCGCGCGCAAGCAGCTCCGCGACGATCCCGTCGAGCTTGTCCCGGTTCTCCCGCAGCAGACGCCGCGCCTCCGCAAGGCACTCCTGCGAGATGCGGCGCACCTCCTGGTCCACCAGATCGAGCATGGCATTCGAGGTCCCCGCCATGGTCGGAGGGCCGTCTGCAGGAATCACCGACACGGCTCCGATCTTCTCCGACATGCCCCACCGCCCCACCATCGCACGCGCAATGCGCGTCACCGTCTCCAGATCGCTCTCGGCGCCCGTGGTGATGACTCCGAAGACCTCCTGCTCCGCGGCCGTGCCTCCCAACGCACCGATGATGCGTCCCTTGAGGTACTTCATGTCGTAGCCGTACCGATCCTGCTCCGGCGTCGAGAGCGTGACTCCCAGCGCGCGCCCGCGCGGGATGATCGAGACCTTGCGCACCGGATCTGCTCCCGGCTGCAGCATGCCGAGCAACGCGTGTCCCGCCTCGTGATACGCCGTGCGCTTTCGCTCGCACTCCGGCATCACGATGTTCCGCGCGGCCCCGAGCTGCACCTTCTCCAGCGCGTCGGTCAGCTCGCGCTGCGATACCTTCTCCTTGCCCCGCTTCGCCGCGAGCAGCGCTGCCTCGTTCACCAGATTCGCCAGCTCCGCTCCCGTCATCCCCGGCGTCGATGCCGCCACCGACTCCAGCTTCACGTCGTCGGCCAACGGCACCTTCCGCGTGTGCACTCCCAGGATCTCCGCCCGCCCCTTCTGATCGGGTGAGTGGACCATGATCGTGCGATCGAATCGCCCCGGGCGCAGCAGCGCGGGGTCGAGCACATCCGGACGGTTCGTCGCGGCCAGCACCACGACGCCTTCGCGCCCGGAGAACCCATCCATCTCCGTCAGGATCTGATTCAGGGTCTGCTCGCGCTCGTCGTGCCCTCCCATCGCGTGCCCCCCACCCCGCGAGCGCCCGATCGTGTCGATCTCGTCGATGAAGATGATCGACGGGGCGACCTTGCTCGCCTCCTCGAACAGCTCGCGGACCCTGCTGGCGCCGACGCCCACGATCATCTCGATGAACTCCGAGGCGCTGGCGCTGAAGAACGGCACGTTCGCCTCTCCGGCCGTAGCGCGCGCCAGGAGGGTCTTGCCCGTGCCAGGCGATCCGGCGAGGAGCACTCCCTTGGGAGGTCGCGCTCCCACGCGACGATACTTGTCCGGGTCCTTGAGGAAGTCGACGACCTCGCTGATCTCGGCCTTGACCTCGTCGATGCCGGCCACGTCGGCGAAGGTCGCGCGCACCTTGTCCGGGTCGACTCGCTTGCTCGGACGCCGCCCCATCAGGCCGCCCATTCCGCCCATCGCGCGCTGCTGACGCCGGAACCACCAGGCGTACAGGCCGAACAGCAGCAGCAGCGGCGCCATCGAAATCAGCAGGTTCGTCAACATGCCCCGCTCCTCGGTGAGCGGCCTGGCCTGCACCGTCGCCCCGTCCGCCTCCAGCTCCTTCAGCAGATCGTCCACCGCGAACGTGGGACGCTCCGTGGAGAACTGCTTGTAGGTCGCCTGGGTCAGTCCGGGAATCGCCTTGGGTTGCTTCAGCTCCCCCTGCACGGTGTTGCCGCGCGCGAAGACCTGCTGCACGTTCTTCTCCGCGACCTGGGCCTTGAATTCGGTGTAGGAGATAACCACCGGGCCCGAGAGCCGGTCCTGGATCGTCAGGCCGACAAAGAGCATCGCGCCGAGAAGCAGCCAGGTGATCAGACCCGACCAGCGACGCCGCGGTTTGCCGCCCGGATCGGCGGGCAGCCCCTCGGTGCGCCAGGGGCGAGGCGCCTCCGCCTTGTTCTG
>CAYMUE010000169.1:0-14262 GCA_964393505.1 uncultured Polyangiaceae bacterium | reverse complement strand
CGCATGCGCAAGCTCCTCGCCCTCTCCGCCCTGCTCCTGCTGCCCGCCTGCGGCCACAGCCCAGCCCCCTCGGCCCGGCACCCCATGCTCGGCCAGAGCGTCTCGCTCGCCCTGCCCACCGACGCTGGCGCGCTCGTCAGCATCCCGTCGCAGGACGGCAAGACCACCGTGCTCGACTTCTGGGGCCCCACTTGTGAGCCGTGCCGCCAGAAGCTCCCCGAGCTCGTGGCGAGAAACGCCGACCTGCAATCGCGCGGCGCCCGCTTGATCCTCGTCGCCGTCCTCGCCGACGGCGAGTCCACCGAGCAGGCGAAGTCCACTCTCCAACAGTGGGGCGTGGACTGGCCCTTCCTCGTCGATCGCTCCAACGCGAGCCGCAGCCAGCTCGGCGTGGACAAGCTCCCCGCGACACTCGTCGTGGACCCCCAGGGCAAGCTGCTCTGGTCCGCTCCCCCCAACGCGGGCGCAGACGACGTCATCGCCGCAGCGGGGCGTTAGCCCCCGCGGATCACGCGCGCCGCGCCGTTCTCTGTCCAATGTACGCACCGGCCGCATGGGGCCGCGCGCGGCGGACGGCGTTCGGTTCCCGCCGATCGCATGTATACCCACCGGCCGCATGGGGCCGCGCGCGGCGGAACGCAGCCGGTGGGCTGAAAGGCCTTCAGCCACAGCCGGAAGAGGCGCACCGGCTCGATGCGGTCCCCTCCCCCGCCCCCTCCCCCTCGTGCTCGTCCTCGTTCGGCGTGCGCGTGCGCGTGCGCGGTCCCCCTCGTCCTCGTTCGGCGTGCGCGTGCGCGTGCGCGCTCTTCAGCGCGGTGGCGACTCAGCTTGGATTGTACGGGGATTGCGGGAGAGAGAGTCCCAGGGCAGCCGATCACTCCATGCCGGGCATGCCGGGAGGAGGCGCAGGAGGCGGTGCGCCAGCGTCGCCCTTCTTCTTGTCGTCGGGCTTCTGGAACTTGTCGACCTTCGCCACGGCCCAGTCAGCAGCCCACGAGCCGATGACGTAGTTGATGGGGTCGCCTTCCTTGCGCGCGTAGCGGCTCGAGCCGGTGGAGGTCTTGCCCACGTTGACCGTGTGCTTGCCGCCGTTGTCCTTGAGCTCGAAGGTGATGGTCGCGACCGGCTTGTCGAGCCCCGTGTCCGCGTCGGCCTTGCCCTCGCCGAAGTCCTCCGCGTTCAGCCCCTTGTAGGCCGACAGCAGGCTCTTGATCTTCTCGGGATCGAACCGGTCGATCGCCTTGGCCTTGAAGGTGCCCGACCACTTGTCGTCGTTCTTGGAGAACGAGTAGGCGCCCTCTTCGTTGCGGATGGCGATGGACACGACATTCGCGTCTTCGAACTTGAGGATCTCCTTGTTGCGCCAGTCCTTGAGCTCGCGTGCGAACTGGAAGGAGGAGTAGCCGGTGACGACCCAGATGGAGGGCTTGGAGGCGAGCCGGGCCATCTGGCCGCGGGTCCCGCTCTTGCCGAAGAACATGTCGAAGGCCTTGTCGTTGCCCTTGAAGGCCTCGACGTGGACCGCCTTCTCGTTCTCGAGCTGGTAGTCCTTGTACATGTCGGCAGCCTGGGGCGTGTCGTTGATCGCGTCCTTGACCTTGAGCTCCTTGAGGCTGTCGAGCATCTGCTTGACGTAGGTGCCGTTGGCCGGAGCCTGGACAGGGGCCGTGACCGACCACTTGTCGTCCTTCTTCTCGAGGGTGACCTCGCCCTTGTCGGCGTTCTTGATCTTGACCTTCGTGATCTTGTCGATGTCCTCGCCGGCCACCTTGATCTCGGGGAAGGTGGCGGAGGACGCGGCGGCGGGATCGCTGTGGGCGGCGGTGTCCTTCTTGGAGCGATTGAGCTGCAGGTAGACGAGGCCGACCAGCAGGACCAGGACGCCGAGCGCGATGTAGATCTTCTTCTCGGTCTGCATCGTTACACCTCAGTCCAGGGTGATGTTGGCGCGGGCGCTCTCGCGCATGCGCCAGCGTGCGATTCCATAGGCGGCGAAGAGCAGCGGCAGGATGGCCGTCAGGGTCCACTGCACGTTGGTCTGCGTCTTCTTGCGCTGGTTCTTCACCTCTTCCACCGCTGCCTTCAGGGCGGCTTCGTCGGTGGCCGAGGCGATGTTCGGGCGCTGGATGTCCGAGTAGGTGAGGTTGGGCTCGCCCAGGATCTTGGCGCTCGAGGCGATGAGGTCCGTGTCACCGCTCATCCAGTCGAGGATGTTCTTGAACGCCAGGATGGTGTTGGTCATGTACTTGAAGGCGTAGGGACGGGAGATCTCCTGGAGCATCTCGTCGCCGCCGATATTGCCCATCATCGCGAACTGCGGTCCGAGGTCCGGGCCGTTGCCGGCGCGGGCGTACGGGTTCGCCAGGAAGTGCGAGGAAGACACCACCAGCACGCGCGCGTCGGTCGGGGACTCGGCCGCGATCTTGATGCCGTCGGCTTCGCCGCCGCCCATGGCGCTCTTGAGCTTGCCCTCGACCACCATCGCGATGTCCTTCTGGGCGAAGGGGGGCTTGGGCTTCTGGTCGTTGGAGGGGCGCAGGTCGATCGAGTCGCCGGTCTCGACGCCGGATCCGGGAGTGGTACGAGCCACGACCTTGATCTTGGCGTTGGGCTGCTTGTCGGCCTTCGCGGTCAGCCCCGAGGGGAACGGGAACGCGAGCTCGTCGATGCGGAAGAACCCGGCGAACGAGTTGTCGAGGAACTGCTGGTCGGCGTCGATGCCGCCGAAGTACTGCGGCTGCGACAGACCCGGGGCGCGGATGGCGCCCATGACGCGGCCGGACTGGTCGGTTATCGGGATGCGCTGGCGGTTCCAGTCCATCACGACTTCCTTGGCCATCTCGACGCCGTAGCCGGTCATGAGCTTGTCGAGGCCGTGCAGGGTGAGAGAGGCCTTCATCGTCGGGTCGCTGGCCTTGAGGTTGGCCGCGGAGACGAAGAGGGCGAGGGACTTGCCCCTCATGACGAACTGGTCGATGCGGCGCAGCTCCTTGTCGCTGAAGTCCTTGCCGGGCTGCGTGATCACCAGGCCGTCGAGCTTCTCGTCGATCTCGGTGGAGCCGTCCTTCAGGTCGACGTCCTCGAACTTGTAGAAGGGGAAGTTCTGCTCGACGATCGACTTCATCGACGGGCCGCCCTTGCCGCCGCCGGCGACGAGGTTGGCCTCACTGATCTTGAGCTCGTCCTTGTTGGAGACGATGCCGATGCGGTGACGGATGTCGTCGGCCTTGTCGCGGACTTCGCGGATCTTGTTGGTGATCCAGAACTCGAGGCCGTCGGAGCGGTCGGGCGAGAGGATCGGGATGGTCTCCTTCTCGGAGCCGTACTTGAAGACGAGGCCCATGTAGCCCTGGGCGATGGAGGCCTGGTCTTCGCCGGTAGCGGAGGCGTCGCCGAAGGCGGCTTCCTTGAGACCGGCTTCCTTCGCGGCCTGCTTCTGCTCGTCGGTCTTGGCCTCGATGAGGCGGTAACGGAACTTGCCACCGCCCGCCCGCTCGTACTCCTTGAGCAGATCCTCGAGGTCACGGGTGAAGGCATCGAGCTTCGCGAGCCCGCGGGTGATGTAGGCCTCGATCTCGATCGGCTGCTTGAGGGTGCCGAGGAGACGTCCGCTGCCCTGCGAGAGGGTGAAGCGTTCGGTGCGGGTGGTGTCGAAGCGGGTGTAGACGCCGCGGATGGGGCCGCAGCCGTGCGAAAGCACGTTCACGGCGACGACGATGCCGCCGAGGATGGCGAGGTACAGGCCGGTTTCGGTCGCGGCTCGGGTCTTACGTTCCATGGCCATGGCTCAGCTCCACTTCCGACTCTCGAGGCTTCGGAAGGCCACGACGAGGCACATGCCGATGATCGAGAGGAAATAAACGACGTTGCGGGTGTCGATGAGACCGCGGGAGAACTTCATGAGGTTCTGGTCGAAGCTCATGACCCGCAGCAGCTCGCCCATGCGTCCGGGGGCCAGCTCGCCGATGACCGACAGCTCGTGCATGATGAGCAGCACGATGAAGGTGATGAAGAAGGCGACGACCTGGCTCTCGGTGAAGGAGGAGATCATCAGGCCGATGGCGACGATGGCAGCGGAGTAGAGCACGAGGCCGAAGTAGCCTGCGATCACGGGGCCGGCGTCGAGGGGGCCCAGGTGCCAGGGCCACTTGAACATGAGGATGGGGTAGAGCGCGGTGGCCGCGATGAGGACGAGGACCAGGCCGAGGGCGCCGAAGTACTTGCCGAGGATGACCTCGCTGTCCTTGACGGGCAGCGTGATGAGCATCTCGAGGGTGCCGGTGCGCTTCTCTTCGGCGAGCAGGCGCATGGTGATGACGGGGACCACCAGCAGGCTCATGCCCGTGGCGGCATACTGGAAGAGGCGGTCGAGGGACGCGCGGTCCACCTGCCAGAATCCTCCGTGATAGAGGAAGAAGAAGATCCCGAGCAGAAACAGACCCAGGCAGATGACGACGTAGGCGAGCGGAGAGTCGAAGTACGACCGGAACTCGCGCCTTGCGATCGTGAGGGTGGCCTTCATGGGTTCAATCCTTCTTCTCGTCCTTGGACTCGTCCGCGGTGTCGTCGTCCGACTTGTCGTCGTCCGCCTCGTCCTCCCGCTCCTCGTCCTCCTGCTCCTCGTCCTCGTCGTCCTCGTCCACCACGGACTTGCCGCGCGCGCTCAGCGACTCGCCCCGGGTCAGATCCCGGAACACGTCACCGAGGGTCTGCGCGTCACGACGCAGCTCCAGCATGATCCAGCCCTTGTCCACCAGCAGGCGGAAGATCTCGGGACGGATGTCCGAGTCCTTGTCCGCCGACAGCTCGAAGGCGTGGGCCCGGTCGTCGGTGGGGAGCTCCGAAACGCCCTGCACCTTCGCGAGCTTCGCGAGGGCGTCACGCGCTTCGGTCACCGTCGGCGCCTTGTGATCGCCCATGGCGTTCTTCTCGTCGATCGCCACCACGTAGCGCACGCGCCCGCTCTTGCCGCGGATCTCGTCGAGCGCGCCGTCGGCTACCACGCGCCCCTTGCTCACGATGATCGCGCGCGCACACGCCGACTCGACCTCGGAAAGGTTGTGCGTCGACAGAAGCACCGTGCGCTCCTGCCCGATCTCCCGGATGTAGCTGATGACCTCGGCCTTCTCGTTCGGGTCCAGATCGCTCGTCGGCTCGTCGAGGATCAGGATCGGCGGATCGTGGATCAGCGCCTGCCCCAGACCCACGCGCTGACGATAGCCGTGGGACAGGGTGCGGATGTCCTTGCCCAGCACGCGGGCCAGACCGCAGATGTCCACGACCTTCTTGAGGCGCGTCTTGAACGTGCCGAAGTCCAGGCCGCGCATCTCGGAGCTGAAGCGCAGGTACTCGAAGACGTTCATCTCCGGGTAGAGGGGTGCGCGCTGGGGCAGGTAGCCCAGGCTGCGACGCACCTCGAGCGGGTTGTCGAACACATCGAACCCGTTGATCTTCGCCGTCCCCGAGGTCGGCGAGATGAAGCAGGTCAGGATGCGCATCGTCGTCGACTTGCCGGCCCCGTTCGGGCCGAGAAACCCGACGACCTCGCCCTTGTGCACATCGAACGATACCCGGTCGAGTGCCGCGAGCGAGCCGAACAGCTTGGTCAGGCTGTTGGCGTGGATCATCACGTCGGTGGACATCTGTCCTCCCATGCAGAAAGGAGCGTCTTTGGAATCAGGCGGGAGTGCCCGCCCACGTTGCCGAGCAATCGGGCTGCCCTTGGAGCTCGCGATGACGGGCAGCCGACCTGGCGGCGCGGCATCTTAGTGGGGGTCCGGAGCCTGTCAACGTTTCCGTTCCACCGGGCCGCAATCGCCAAGGCCCCCCGTTAACACGCTCCTTCGATCTCTATTCCCAGCTCCCTGGCAGGACTTGCCCTGCCTTGACAGGCTTGCCGGGCGCGACTACGCCCGCCCACCTTCGCGGGCACTGGCGCCGCGGCCCATCGGAGAACCGACGTGACCGAGTGGTACATCTATCAGGCGAGCGGCAACCCCGCTGGACCGTTCTCCACCGATCTGCTCGCCCGCGGGCTCGTTGCGGGCAAGGTCGAACGCGATGCCTACGTCGCCCAACCCGGCGACCCGCAGTGGACCGAGATCCTCCAGCAGCCCGAGATCGCCGAGGCCGTCCTGCGCTACGACGCCTCCGGCGCGCCTTCCGGACGTGAGCCGATCAACACCATCCCGCCCGCGCCTCCGCCTCTCAAAACCGAGACGCCGACAATCGTTCTGCCGCTGTTCGTGCCGCAGCCGCCCGCTCCCCCCGAGGAAACGTCGGAGGCAGCTCCGCAAGAACCGGCCGACGAAGCCCCCGCCGAGCCCCCCGCCCCGGAGCCCCCCAAGCCTCCGTCCGCGGAAGCCGTCGTCCAGTCCCTCACCCGCCCCGATGCTCCGTCCCAGGATCGCGGCGCAGTCACCCAGCCCAAGCTCCGCCCCCCGTCCCGCCCCCGCAAGACCAACTGGCTCCCCGCCATCATCCTGATCGTCGGCTGGATCCTCGCCATCATCCTGTTCATCGTCTCGCGCTGACTCGCGCACTCCTCCACGCGGCTGCGATCGAAGGCCGACGGCTCAGCCCGGGCGATACCCGCTGATCAACGCCCGCGACAGCAGCCCCCAGCCGTCGGCAGCCACGAACAGCAGCAGCTTGAATGGCAGGCTCACCTGCGTCGGGTTCAGCATCTGCATCCCGAGCGCCATCAGCAGGTTCGCCACCACCAGGTCGAGGACGAGGAACGGCAGGTAGATGGCGAAACCGAGGGCGAAGGCCTCGATCAGCTCGGTCACCATGAAGGCAGGGATCAGCACGATCAGATCGTGGTCGCCGACCCGGCCGCGTTGCTCGGGCGGCCGCGTGCTGCGGGCCGCCTCCAGAAACCTCGCGCGCTCCGTCGCCGACGCGTTCGCAAACAGGAAGTCGCGCATCGGCTCGCGCGCCGCATCGACCAACCCCACGACCATCGCCGCCGTGTCGCGCTCTCCCGCGTGATCGAGCACCGGCTGGGCCCGATCCGCGATGCGATCGAGCACCGGGGACATGGCCACGATCGACAGGGCCGCGGCCAGCGCCATCACGACCGTATTCGACGGCACGTTCTGCGCGCCGATGGCTCCGCGCACGATCTGCAGCACGGTGGAGGTCTTCAGGAAGGCCGTGAGGGTCATGAAGACGAACGGCGCGATGGACACGAGGGCGAGGACGACGATGAGGGCGACGGGGCGGCTGAGTAGCTCGTCGGGAGAGGCGGGGGGAGGCGGGGCGGGAGCGGCCCAGGCAGAGGTCGGCGCGATCGCGGAGGCGATCGCGATCCATCCGGGTAGCAGGCGCGCGGGGCTACCCATCGCCGGGGTCCTTTGCATCCGCGGGGGGCTCGGCGCGCTTCGGGGAGATCGACGCCAGAACATCGGCGAAGGATCGCGGTGGGACCGCGGCGGGCGCGGGGAGGTCGGAGGCAGGCAGATCGCCCAGGCGCGTGAGCCCCGCCTCGGAGCTGCCGATCACCAGGAGCTGGTCGGCGATGCGCACCAGGTAGACCGAGCGGCGGGCGTCGAGGGGCAACCGCCCAACCAGGGTCATGGGGCCGTGGGAGCGGCCGACCCCGAGCTTGCGTGCTCCGAAGAGGATCACGATCGCGAGGGCCGCTACGGCGAGGAGCGTGACCATGGTCTCGACGACGTAGGCGGTCATCGGGGACATGGGCGGGGAGCCTACACGATCGACGGAGGGGGCGTGGACGGAGAAAGCGGGCGCAGGGGGGAGCGCGGGCGAGGAGAAATCGGAGAACCGACGACCGCAACGAAAAGAATCTGCTACGCTGCGATCACGTTCTGTGGCAATGGCCCATCTTGCTTGGATCGGCCACGGTCCATCTCGTTTTGGAGGTTCAAATGAAGCGTTCGTTCTCCCTGGTCGCGCTCGCAGCGAGCGCAGCGTTGCTCACTGCTGGATTCCTCACCGCGTGCATGTCTGAAGACGACCCGATCGAGCCCGGCAAGGGCGGTTCGGCCGGCGCCGCTGGCGCCAGCAACCAGGGCGGCTCGGCCGGCGTCTCGGCCGAGGGCGGCTCCGCCGGTCAGGCGGGCGGCACCAGCCAGGGCGGCGGCGGCACGGGCGGCGGCGCCAGCGTCTGCATGGAAGGCAAGGCCACCACGGTCAAGGAAATCGCCACCGGCGTCGTCGGCGCCGACCAGGCCGTGAAGTTCAGCGCAGTCGCCACCACCCCCCCGATTCTCGTGTACTCCAGCAAGAGCTCCGGCTCCTGCCTCTGGGGCGTGTTCGTGAAGGATCCCGCGGCGGACTACGGCACGATGGTCGTGTCCTACGGCGACAAGGCCACGACGGATGCCGACGGCGGCGCGGGCGCATGCCCCGACGTGTCCACCAGCGGCCTGCTGGACGGCGTGGTGCCGGGCGACGTGCTCGAGATCACGGCGAAGACCGATGCGTACGCGCCGTCGAGCTGCACGGGCGCAGCGCCTCAGGTGCAGATCGTCATCTTCCAGGACCAGAAGTCCTGCGCGATGACCAAGACGGGCTCGGGAGCAGCCCCGGCGCCGGTCAAGGTGACCGACCTGGCCGGCATCAAGGCCGGCAAGGGTGACTTCCAGGGCCTGCTCGTCGAGATCAACGACGTCACCGCCGAGGATTGGCCGGATGCGGGCGCCGTCGGCCCCTACGGCAAGATCAAGCTCGCCGGCAGCGGCCTCGAGATCCACGACAGCTTCTACTACAAGGCCAAGGGCGCGCCGAAGTTCTGCTCCGCGCAGCACTTCAACAAGATCACCGGCATCGTGCACCTCGACTACTGCGACTGGGTTCTCCAGCCCCTCGACCCCACCACCGACTTCGATCCGCCTTCGCCGCAGTGCGCGCAGTGAGCCTCGCCCCCACAGGCGCCCGCCTCGCCGCGGGCGCCCTCCCCTGACCTACCAACCCCACAAGTACTCGGCGCGCAGGCACGTCGTCAGATAGTGCGCGCTCAACGGGTCGTCCGAGAACGTGTGGTACCGGATCTGCGCCCCCACCGCCCACGATCGATCGAACGAGTAGTCGAGCCCCAGGGCCACCTGGAAGCCGAGCTTCCATTGCGACTCCTGCAGGTTCGCACCCCGGAAGTGATAGCCCCCCACGAGCACCCCCGCGTACGGCACCCATCGCAGCACGTCGAGGGTGTACGCCACCCCCACCGCCCCGCTTCCTACCGTCAGCGCCGGATACCCGATGTACACCGGGTGCATCGACCCAGACACCTCGACCATCGCGTTGAACGTGTCGTTCAACCCGTAGCTCGCGTGCACCCCCGCCGCGTACCCCCCGAAGATCGACCCGTTGTACGACACCGCAGCCATCCCGAGATCCGCGCCCGCGTGCCACTGCCGCTCGAACGCCTCCGCGCTCGCGCTCACCAGCAACGGGCAGAGCGTCGTCAGAAGCAGCAGCGGGATCGCAAGAGGCCTGCGCACCACGCCACGCAAGCTAGCAGAGCACCGGGAGGTCGTCACAACATCTGCACCGGGTCGATGTCCACCACCACGCGCACCGATCGGTCCGAGCGGTGGGAGGCCTGCAGGACCGACCACGCCGCGGAACGAAGCGCTACCCGCTCTTCGGAGCGGAGCAGCAGGCGCCAGCGGAAGCGCCCGCGCACGCGCTCGACGGGCGCGGGGGAGGGGCCGAGCACTTCCACGGCGCGATCGCGAACGGGCTTGCTCTCGAGGGCGATCTGCGCGAGCCGCGCAGCCTCGTCGCGCACCCGCTGCTCGTCGGTGCAATCCAGGCGCACCAGCGCGAGCCTGCTGAACGGAGGGTAGCCCGCTTCCCTGCGCGAGCCGAGCTCGTGCTCCACGAACCCGCGCACGTCGTGCTTCGCCGCGAAGCGCAGCACCGGGTGCTCCGGCAACCGCGTCTGCACTACCACGCGCCCCTTGCGCTCCGCCCGCCCCGCGCGTCCCGCCACCTGCACCAGCAGCTGGAACGTTCGCTCCGATGCCCGGAAGTCCGGCATCGACAGCGCCGCATCCGCCAGGATCACGCCCACCAGGGTTACGTCGGGCAGATCGTGCCCCTTGGTCACCATCTGCGTGCCGACCAGGATGTCGGCCTCTCCGCAGCGCATCTTCGCGAGCACCGCCTCGCTCTTGGCGCCCGCGGCGACGTCGCGATCGAGCCGTGCGATGCGCGCTTGCGGGAACGCCGAGGCGAGGGTGTCCTCGAGCCGCTCGGTGCCGAGCCCGACGAGCTGCAGCCGCTGGCAGTTGCACTCGGGGCACGCGGTGGGCATGGGCGCCTCGTGGTCGCAGTAGTGGCAGCGCAGGTGGGCGCCGCCGACGCGGTGCAGGGTGAGCGACACGGAGCAGTGCGGGCAACGAACGATCGCGCCGCAGCCTTCGCACAGCACGCTGGGGGCGAAGCCGCGACGGTTCAGGAACAGAATGATCTGCTCGCGAGCTGCGAGCGCCGACTCGATCGCGCGGTGCAAGGTGATGGACAGCAGCGGGTGGCCGGTAGGGCCGGCGCCGGTCCTGCGCAGGTCGACGATCTCGACGGAGGGCAAACGCGACGCGCTGTGGGCACGGGTGGGAAGAGCGAGACGGGTGAGCCGATGGTCGCGCACCAACGCCTCGCTCTCGAGGGAAGGAGTCGCCGATCCCAGCACGCACACGGCTCCGGCCTTGTGCGCCCGGAGCAGGGCCATGTCGCGCGCGTGGTAGCGAACGCCCTCCTCCTGCTTGAACGACCCGTCGTGCTCCTCGTCGACCACCACCAGCCCCAGCTCGGGGACTGGCGCGAACAGCGCCGAGCGGGCGCCGATCGCGACGCGCACGCGCGCTTCGCGCAGGCGGGTCCACATCTGGTGGCGCGCGCGTTCGTGGAGCCCGCTGTGCAACACCGCGAGGACGTCGCCAAACCGCGCGCGGAAACGCCCCACGAGCTGCGGCGTGAGCGCGATCTCGGGCACCAGCACCAGCGCCCCGCGCCCCTGCTCGAGGCACGACGCGATGGCGCGCATGTACACCTCGGTCTTGCCCGAGCCCGTCACGCCGTGCAGCAGGAACGCCTGCGCCGCGCGCTCACCCAGCGCCGCCTGCAGCGCCTGCACCGCCACATGCTGCTCTGCCGTCAGCTCCGGTGGCGTGTCCCGCTCGACCGCGACGCCGAACAACGGCTCCGCCGCCCTCTCGCGCTCCTCGATCGTCACCAGCCCCGCGACCGCAAGCTTGCGCAGCAGCTCCGGCGCCGTGGGAAACGTCTGCTTGAGAAGCGACACCGGCGCTTGCACCGTCGCACGCAGATGCCCCAGCAGCTTGCCTGCCGCGGGACCCAGTCGCTTCGCAGGCTCCACACCGCTGCACGCGATCGCCCAACGCTCCGTGCGCGCGGCCAGCACCTTCTCGCGATTGCCGAGAAGCCCCTGCTGCTGCAGCTCCCGCGCTGTCGAGCGCTCGAGCGCGGGCATTGCGAGGCGAAGCACCTCCCCGATCGGCGCCAAATAGTACGCCGACAGATCGCGCAGGAACGCCAGCAGCTCCGCCGGCACGCACGGCTGCGCGTCGAGCACGGCCTGGACGCTCTTCAGCTTGCTCGCGGCGATCGGCGGCTCACCGTCGCGGATCGACAGGACGACGCCGATTTCGCGACGCCTGCGCAGCTCGCAGGCCACGCGCATCCCCGGCTGCAGGCGCTCGCGGAGCGCGTCGGGGACGGCGTAGGTGAACGCCTGCCCGAGCGGGACCGGGAGCGCGACCTCGCACAGGAGCACGGCTGGATCACCCTCGCATCAGCAGGACGATGACCAGGATGCCGAGCAGCACGCCTGCGCCGAACCACAGGAAGGTCGCCATGCGATCCGAGCCCGGCAGCGCGATACGAACCGGGCGGGGATTGAGCACTTCGGGAGGCGGCTCGGGACGCTCGTGGAGGCGCGGCGAGGGCGCGAAACGCGCCATCCTCGACGGTCCCGTCTTGGCGAGGGTGGAGGGGTCGGGCTCGGCGCGCGAAGGGACCGGGGAGTCAGACTCTGCGACGGGGATCCCATCCGCGGTCGCTGAGAGCTTCGCGATCGGCGCGACCGCGGGAGGCGGAGGCGTGCCGTAGGGCTCCACCACCGCGGGCGGCCCCTGGTCGATCGCGCGCGCTCCGCGCTCGCGCGCCCGACGCGCTTCGAGCAGCTCGTCGCCGAAGTTCTGACGCAACCACTCGCCGAGACGGATCGGGCTGGCCATCTGCCGCGCCGTGGCCACGTACTCCTCGAGGTCGCGCAGCAGGGAGCTGGCCGTGGGGTAGCGCAGATCGGGATTCGGCGCGAGCGCGCGCATCACGATCTCGTGCAGGCGCTGCTCCTCCGGCAGGTCGCGTGAGACCAGCGCGGGGATCGCTGCCGCACGCGCCTGCTGAAGCAGCGTGGACCCACCCGCCTGAGCCTTGTACAGCTTCCGGCCCGACAACAGCTCCCACAGGATGATCCCGGCCGCGAAGATGTCCGAACGCGCATCCACCGCCTCGCCACGCGCCTGCTCCGGGCTCATGTAGCCCGCCTTGCCCTGAATCGCATCGTCGGGGACCGCTTCCGCCAGATCATTGGCGCGCGCGATCCCGAAGTCGCACAGCTTCACCTCTCCCTCGAAGCTGATGAGCACGTTCGACGGCGACACGTCGCGGTGCACGATCCCCATCGACGCCCCCGCGTCGTCGGAGCGACGGTGCGCATAGTCCAAACCGCGCAGCGCCTCGGTCACGATCATCAACGCGAAGGGAATCGGCAACGCCGTGCGCGACTTCGCACACCGCCGCAGGAGCTCGTTGAGATCGAACCCCTCCACGTACTCCATCGCGATGAAGAGCGTGCCGTCGTGACGCCCCAGGTCGAGCACCTGCACGACGTTCGCGTGGTTGAGCCGGGCCGCAAGCTTCGCTTCCTGGATCAACATGCTCGCGAACCGCTCGTTGCCCGACAGCTCCGGCAGGATGATCTTCACCACCGCCAGCCGTGTCGCCCCCAGCTCCGTCTTCGCACGCGCCAGGTAGATCTCCGCCATCCCCCCTGCACCAATCCGATCGAACAGCTGATAGCGTCCGAAAGGACGGGGCAGCGCCGGGGCTTCGGCTGCGGTGGTCGTCGGGGCCATGCTCAACTGGACTTCCGCCTTTTGGCAGTGCGGCCTGGCCGGGTCAAGTGTCCGCGCGTTTCCCTCTGCGCTCCGTGCATGGCCCGGCTCGATCTGCGACACTCCCCACGACGTGAACGCTCTCCTGATGATCGGCCTCGCCGCCGCCGCGATCACTTCCTTCGTGCTCCTCGTGCGCAACGCCACGATGCTGTTCGTCGCGGAAGTGCGCGACGGCCGGATCGTCCGCGCCAGAGGCAGGCTGCCCCCGGGACTCGCGCGGGATCTCGAAGACGTCGCCGGCCTCCGCCCCGTGCGCAACGCCCGGCTGCGCGCCGTCGTCAGCGATCGCCGCCCCTTCCTGCGCGTCAGCGGCGACGTCCGCGAGCACGAGCTGCAACGCATGCGCAATGTCCTGGGAACCTGGCAGCTCGCCCGCATCCGCGCGGCGCGTTATCGCTCCAAGTGAATGCGCCCCCACGAGTACCCGGGCACGTGGCAGCAGACGGCACACCGCCCCACACGCGCAAGCCCACCAATCTGGCAGCTTGCCGCGGCGTTCCGTGCTACATCCGGCCAGCGTCCGGGTAGGCGCATACGCTGTACTCCCCTCCGCACCATCCGGACCCGCAGGAGCTGCACGCGCATGTCGAAGAAGCGTTCGAAACACCGCGGACGGCACGATCACGCCGAAGGCATGTCCTCGAGCGTGACCCCCCCGCCGGTGAAGGCCGCCGAGCCCGTTCCGATCGGCGCCCCCAGTGCCTCCGCGGTGAAGACCCTGCCTCCCCCGCTCAGCACGCCCGCGGCCGTCTCCGCTCCCGCATCCCACCCCTCCGCGCCAGCTTCCTCCCCGAGTCCCGTCGCTGCACCGCCTTCGTCCCGCCCTGCTGCCGCCCCCGTGGAGTCCGCGCGCCAACCCGAGAGCGGCTCCACCACGCGACGCGGCGGGTTCTCCGATCTCACGAAGCGATCGTTCTTCGACGCCTCTTCTTCCGCACCGGACTCGATCCGTCCCGCGCCCGCATCCCAATCGGGCAACACCAGGCCCGCAGGGCTCATCCCTGCGATTCCCGATGTCGCCGCGTTTGCCGCTGCCGAAGCGTCCGCTCACACAGCCCCCGACAAGGAAACGCCCGAGCCCAAGGCCGAA
>CAYMUE010000168.1:2872-14403 GCA_964393505.1 uncultured Polyangiaceae bacterium | reverse complement strand
GGCTCCTTCGCACGCTGCTGCACCTTTCCGAGCAGCGTCTGCAGGCGGGAGATTCTCTCGACGCTGTTCACGCCTCACCTCGCTTGTCGGAGGGCTGCGACGGCGCGTGCAGCCGCACGAGCGCTTCACCCCAGGGTTTCCCCTCGGCCAGCCACCCTTCGACCTCGCGTGCCGCCGTCGCGCTCGCCACCAGATAGCGTGCGCGATCCCCCTGCTGGTCCACGCGGATGCATCGCGCCTCCCGCTGCGTCGCGGCCTGCAGCGCACCTTCAATCACGCTTGCCATGAGCGGTGCCGAAGCTGGCCCCCGATCGACGACGACCACCAGCGCCTTGCCCCATCGCTCCACGGTCATCGAGCCGAGGCCCGCGATCGCGAGCTCGCCGCCGAGCTGGACGGCGAACGACTCCACGCTCGCATCCTTGCCGATCCGATTCGCGACACGGCTCCCCATGGCCTCGCCCATCGCCCGGCCGAACCGACGTGTCGCCTCGTCGCCTGCCGCTGCGCACAGCTCCGCCGCCGCGGCCGATGGAACGACCCACGACGGCTGCTTGTCTTGCAGGTGAACTTGACCGGAAGTCAGATCGAACGTTACGGCTCTGGTCGGATCGAACGGGGTCACTGGCATGGGGCCTCCCCGGGCGGATGATAGCAAGCCCTTGTAAGCTCCCGTAGCAGAAGGTGTCAAATGTCCAACGCGCGCCGGGTCGCCGCTTCCGTGCTGGGCGCCGCCCTGCTCGTCGCCCTCTCGGCGAGCGCCGACCCGCTCACCGGTCCGCCCATCCGCCCCGCGCGTTCACGCCCCGCCTTCCCCCGTTTCCACCCCGCCCTCTGCTCCCAGGTCCGCCCGGTGTGCGTCCACGCCCCCGACCTGCGCAGCGCCCCTTTGCTCCAGCCCTTCCTCGCCGATCTCGAGTCCGCTGCCCTCCGCGTGGGCTCCGTCCTGCAGTGGCCTGCCCCGCTCCCCGACGCTCGACGCGGCGGCTCGAGCGACTTCGACGTCTATCTCGATCGCGTGCAGGGGGCCGAGATCTCCGTCGATCCGGACCTGCCACTCGATACCGACTTCTTCGACCGCACCAGCGCCTTCGCGCGCGTCGATTCCCGATTGACCGGGTGCATGCGACGTTCCGCGCTCGCCGAAGCCTACGCGCGCGCCGGCCTGTTCGCGATCGATGCCGCTGCCGCCCCTGCGATCGCTGCCGCCTCCTCGGCGTACGTGGCCTCGATCGCCGAGGCCTGCGACGGCGCGATTCTCGCCGCCATCGACGACTACCAATCGCAGCCCTGGGCGGCGGTTTCCCGAGAGGACATCGCGGGCGGCCGCGGCGCGATGCTGCTGCCGTGGTTCATGCAAGCGCGCCACGGGATCCCCGAGACCGTGGATCTGCTCCACGCCCTGTGGGTGAACGGCATGCAGCGCACGCCACCGAGGTCCTCGCGCTGGAGCAATGAACCCGACTTCATCGACGTGCTGCGATCGTTCCAGAAGGACCGCGGCGAGAGCTTCGGTGAGCTGCTGCTCGAGTACGCGATCGCGCGTGCGTTCGTCGGGGACCGCGACGACGGCATTCACCTCGACGCCACTGGATGGATCGGCTCGGCGGGGCGCGTGCGTTTCGAGTCGAGATTCCCGTGGTCCTCGTTGCCGCAGTGGATCCGCCCCGCCCGCCCCATCGAGCCCACCGGCGGCGCCTATCTCTGGATCGACCTGAAGGACGTCCCGAAGGACGCGAGCCTCGGCTTCCGGGCCGAGTGGGACGAGCCGGCGGTATTCCGGTTCGCGCTGCTGCGTCTCGGACCGGACGGCCAGGAGATCGGCAAGCTGGCGCCCCTGACTCCCGAGCGATCGTCATCGGTCGAGGCCAACCTCGAGCACCTCGAGGGAGCCGTCGCGATTCTCGTGGTCGGGGTGAACGCGGGCGCGTTGGCCGGGGAGTTTCGCTTCGATCCCGATGAGATCCCTCCCGAGCCCGCGGGCTGCATGATCACGCTCGCCGCGCAGCGCTGACGCGGTCGCGACAGGGGCTTGACCGGAGCCGTGCCGGCGAGTCTCCTCATGGCATGCGCGTCATCTCGTCTCACTCCCTGCGTTTCGTGGCCTTCGCTTTCGCTACCACCGCTGTCGCCGCGGCCTTCGTGGCGTGCTCGGGCGACGAAGGTGTCGACTGGGCCGGACCGCCTGCCAAGGGTGGAGCCGCCGGAAGCTCTGCCGTCGACGCGTCCGACGCTCCCGAATCCGCTGCCGGCAGCGCGGGATTCGCCGGGGCGGGCGGGGCCAGCGGTCAGGCGGGAAGTGCAGGAGAGGCAGGCGCCGGTGGTAGTTCGGGTACCGACGCATCGATCGATCAGAGCGTCGCGGACGTCGTCGAAGAGCCTCCCCTGCCCGACGTGGCTGCCGAGACGTGCTTCCAGTACACGTGCACCGCGGATGCCCGCAGCGTCATCGACTGCTGGGGCAACGTGGTGACCACCTGCTCCCCGTCGGAGCTGTGCAAGAACGGCTTCTGCAAGTCCGCGTGCCTCGTGGTCGAGAACGACCAGTCGAGCGTCGGGTGCAAGTTCTCCGCGATCGACCTCGACGAGCACCACGGCGGCTCGTGCTTCGTGGCGATGGTTGCGAACACCTGGCCGTCCAACGCCCACATCACGGTGCGACGATGGAACGGGACGCAGATGACGGATCTGCCAGCCGAGACCTTCACGCGATTGCCGACTGGCAGCGGCGCGGCCATCACCTACGGTCCGTACTCGGCGGTCGACGGGATCCCGCCGGGCCAGGTCGCGCTCGTGTTCCTCTCCGGTGCCGCGGGCGGCGGCGTCGCCTGCCCCTCCGGCATCACGCCCGCGGTCGCCGGGAGCGCGGTGCTCAGCGGCACGGGCCTGGGCGAGGGGTTCGAGATCGAAACCGACGTGCCCATCGTCGCCTATCAGATCAACCCCTACGGCGGAGGCCAGGCCGCGGTCACCGGAGCCTCGCTGCTGCTGCCCAACTCCGCCTGGGCCCAGAACTACATCGCGATGAACGCCTACAGCTCGGCCACCGGCATCGGCAAGTACGCGTCCCTCAACGTCGTTGCCTTCGAGGACGACACCGACGTCACCTTCACCCCCGTCGCCGCGGTCGTCGGTGGCGGCGGCGTCCCCGCCTCCGCCGCGAACCAGCCGTTCACCGTCAAGCTGCGACGCTCGCAGTACATGCAGATCTCCCAGCCCGCCGAGCTCACCGGCTCTCTCGTGACCGCCTCGCGCAAGGTCGGTGTCTTCGCCGGCCACCAGTGCGCGCAGATCCCCGTCGGCGCGTCGTACTGCGATCACATCGAGCAGATGATCCCCCCCGTGCGTGCCTTCGGCGCAGAGTACGTCGCCGTCCCGTACGAGCCGCGCGGCACCAACGACCCCACGCGATGGCGCTTCGTCGCGGCCGCCGATGGAACCACGATCCAGTTCGACCCGGCGGTGTCGGCGCCGCTGACTCTCAACAAGGGAGGCTGGACCGAGATCGTCAGCCAGAAGCCCTTCGTCGCCCGCTCCCAGGACCTCGCCCACCCGTTCTTCGTTGCCGCCCTCATGACGGGCTCCAGCCAGGTCAGCGGCTTCACCCAGGGCTCCCAGGCCGGCGACCCCGAGATGGTCAACATCATCCCCCCGCAGCAGTACCTGAAGAAGTACGTGTTCCTCAGCGACGCCACCTACCCCACCACCAACCTCGTGGTAGTGCGCAAGCAGCTCACCAATCAGACCTACGCCGATGTGTCCCTCGACTGCGCCGGCGTTCTCGGCGGATGGCAGAACGTGGACCCCCAGGGGTTGTATCAGTTCACCCGCACGAACCTGGTGCACGGCGACTTCGTGCCGCAGGGCAACTGCGACAACGGGGTGCACACGATGGAGTCGGCGGAGCCGTTCGGGCTGTGGGTGTGGGCGTGGGGGTATGACGGAACGAGCAAGTTCACGGCCAACGTGTCGTACGGTTACCCGGCTGGTGCGAACGTTTCGAAGCTCAACGACGTGTTGCCGTGATCGAGTGGCCGCGGCGGCGGGCGGGCCTCACCACACCACACAGCGGTCCTTGGGGTTCATGGGTGCGCCCTGCTTGCACCGGAAAGCCTGCGCGAACTCGGGCAGGTTCACCACCGCCCCGTTCACCCGGAACTTCGGCGGCGAGTGCGGATCGGTCTTCACCCGCATCCGCACCATCTCTTCGCGCATCTTCGTGCACCAGCTCTGCCCGTTCGCCAGGAAGAACATCTGCTCCTCGCTGAACCCGTCGGCCTCGATCGGCTCCGCTCCCTTGCGCAGCTCCCGGAACGCCGCCATCGCCAGCTTCAACCCCCCCAGGTCCGCGATGTTCTCGCCGTTCGTCAGCTTGCCGTCGAGTCTCGCCCCAGACAGCGGCTCGTAACCCGAGTACTGCGTCGCCACACACCCCGTCCTCCCCTCGAACTGCTTCTGCGTCGCCGGCGCCCACCAGTTCTCCAGGTTCCCCCTGCCGTCGAACTGCGACCCCTCGTCGTCGAAGCCGTGCGTCAGCTCGTGCCCGATCACCATCCCGATCCCACCCAGGTTCACCGCCGTCGCGAACTCCACTCCGTAGAACGGCGGCTGCAGAATCCCCGCCGGAAACACCATGTGGTTGCGCTGTGCGTCGTAGTACGCGTTCACCGTCGGCGGGCTCATCTGCCACTCGTTGCGATCCACCGTCTTGCCCACCTTGCCCAGATCCCGACGCGTCTCGAACCCCCTGGCCGCGATCACGTTCCCCGCGTAGCTCTTCGCGTCCACCTCGAAGTCGTACGTCTTCCACTTGTCCGGATAGCCGATCAGGAAGGCCATCTGCTGCAGCTTCGCTTGCGCCCTCGTGCGCGTCTCGCCATCCATCCACGCCAGCCCCTCGAGCGCTCGTCCGAAGGCAGCCGTGATCGCGTGCACCATGCGCTGCGCCGAGGCGCGGCTCTCTCCCGCGAAGTGTCGCTTCACGAAGCGCTCGCCGAGCTGCTCGCCCAGCGCCATGTCGCTGGAATCCACGCACCGCTTCCATCGCGGCTTGAGCTCCGGCTGCCCGGTGAGCGCCTTCTCCATCGCGAAGCTCTCGTCCACGAACGCCTTGGGCAGCGCCATGGCCGTCGAGCGCACCAGGTGCCAGCGCAGGTAAGTGCGCCACGTCGCAGGCTTCGTCTCGCGCACCAGCTTGTCGATCTGCGCCACGAACTTCGGCGCCGTCACGTTGATCTCCGCGACGTCCCCGAAGCCCAGCGCCTTGAAGTACTCGTCCCACGGGAACGACGACGCCATCTTCCCCAGGCCGGCGCGATCCACCTTGTTGTACATCGTCTTCGGATCGCGGCGCTCCACCTTCGTCTTGCTCGCTTCGGCGAGCGAACGTTCCAGCGCCATCACCTCCTCGGCCGCCTTCTTCGCCTCCCCGGGCTTCATCCCCGAAAGCTTCATCATCCGCTCCACGTGCCCGAGGTACGTCGCCCGAAGCTGCCTGGACCGATCGTCGTCGTTCAGGTAGTAGTCCCGATCCGGCAGGCCCAGCCCGTTCTGGTCGAGATTCGCAATCATGCGTGTGGCGTCCTTGAAGTCCTGCGCCGCCGCCAGATCGAACACCGCCCACACGCGCGCCTTGTGCAGCTCCGCCAGCACCACCGCCAACGACTTCGCGTCGCTCACCTTGCGCACGCGCGCCATCAGCGGCTCGAGTGGCCGGAGCCCCGCGGCCTCGATCGACGCCTCGTCCATGCACGCGGTCCAATAGCCACCCAGCTTCTTCGCCTCGGGGTCCTTTCCCGACGCTGCCTCGACGAGCACGTCGCGAAGCTGCTCCTCGATGCGCTTCTCGAGCTCGCTGAACCCGCGCGACCACCCCGACTGATCCGCCGGTATCTCGGTACGTGTCAGCCACCCCCCACACGCGAACTGGTAGAAGTCGGTGCACGGATCCGCGCTGCGATCGAGCGCGGTGGGGTCGAGGCCGACGGCCTGCAGCGTGGTTTGGACCGCGCGCGGGGCGGGAGCAGAGGCGGGCGGCGCGATGGGCGCCGAGGCGGATTCCGCGGGGGTGGACGGGCCGACGGGCTGAGGCGGGCTTCCGCACGCGCCGACGACTGTGCAGCTCAGGGCGAGGATGGACCAGGCAGCCGTGTTTCGCATGGCGTGACCATAGCAGCGCAGCGGCCGCCGGGAATGTCCTTTGGAGGGCACGCAGCGCTTGACGGAGCCCTTCCGGCGTGAGTCGATACCCCCTTCGGCATGATTCTTCTCGGCAGCTTCCTGCACCACGACGAGCTGGCGGACATCCTTGGCCGCGCGCTCGAGGACCGTCTGATCCCCGGCGACGCCCCCAGGCTCAAGACGATCGTCAACCTCAGCTCGTACATCGGGCGCGTGTACTCGACCTGGTTTGCCGAGAACCTGCTGCACCACATCCGCGGCCATGCCGTGCAGAGCCGCTCCGTCCGTACCAAGGGCGAGCTCAAGGATCTGATCGTCTCCAACCCGTACTACGCCAACCCGCGCATCGACGAGCTCATCGCCCGCTATCGCAAGTTCCCCGAGGACTACTACCGCGAGACCCCGTACGAAGGGCGCGTGTTCACCTCGGGCGAGCCGGCGAGATATGTCGGGTCGCGACGCATCAAGCGCATCCGCCGCATCGCCGAAAAGTGCGCTCGCAGGATCGTCGATTACATCGTCGACCAGATCCGCAGGCGCGCCGACGAGCTCGCCATCGAACGCGCCCTACGCCTCGGTATCGCCAAGGACCAGCTCATCACCCCGCCCGAGGAGATGGTCGCCGAGTTCCAACACGCCGAACGCCGCATCCTCAAGTCGATCCGCGACGGGCTCTTCGTCGCCGCCATGCCCCAGTTCTACATCGACGACGTCGTCGGCATCCGCATCCTCGTCGATCCCGAATCCGGCCAGAAGTTCGAGGAGTGGATCGGCCAGGCGAGCGACCTGACGATCGTCGACGAGAAGCACTTTTCCGGCGACTTCTCCGGACGCAACATGGTCGTGGCCTGGCGGCTGCCCACCGAGCGGCTCCTGCTCTCCCCCCCCGACGCCCGCGCCAGCGAGACCCTGGTCCGACGCGCCGTCGCTCCGGACCCCGCCGCCCTTCACAAGCTCTACGAGGAGTTCGTCCGCTCCGCCTCCGGTCACGTCCGCTTCGAGATCCTCACCATCGACTACGAGCAGGTCCTCGAGGCGGAGATCGGACGCTCCCAGCACGAGGACCACGTGCGCGCCCAGCGCGATCGCAAGGAGTACACCGGACGCCTCGCCCAGAATGTCGAAGCGCTCATGGTCTACTTGTTTTCCTTCGCCCAGTCGTCCCTCGCCGACCTCGACGAGCTCCCCATCAAGCTGCGCGGCAGCTACCTCGACGACTACCTCGCGGGTCTGCTGCGCGAGCTGTATGCGCCCGGCTACCAGACCGGTGGGCTCACCTTCTGAGGCCCCGCGCGTCCACCTGCCCCTGCCTGCCCCACTCCCTCTTCCGACGCAGCAACCCCGCGCCCAACAGCAACCACGCCCAGCCTCCGGCCCCCGCGCTTCGCGTCGTGCTGCACCCGCCCTCCGATGTGAACCCCTCGCGTGCGATGAAGACGTCGGGACCGATCGGCAACACGGCCTCCGACCCGAGCGTCGTACCCCGAAACACCGCCCGCACCCTCAGCGTCCCACCGCCGCTCCCCTCCTCGGCTGCCACCGCGAACCGCCACAATCCGGGCGCTACCCGCATCAACGGCTCCACCAGCACCGCTTCGCTCGTGCGCAGCTCGAGCTGCGCCCCATCGAAACCATCCGCGATCGTTCCGTCGGCCCAGCGAGTCTCCAACGTTCCTTGAATCCTGTTGCCGATCCCGGGGCGCGCATACCCGCTCCCCAGAACAAGCCAGCTGCGCGACGGATCCGGATCGCGCAACAGCGGTCGTCCCATCGCCTCCCAAGCCAGTCTGGCTCCCTCCAGGTCGAGCACGCCCGCGCCCATCTGGAACGGGTAGGGGACAGCGCCGGACGGATACCGGGCGCCCGCCTGCAGCAGTGCCACGAGCTCGGGCTGCGTGAGCTTCGGATCCAACGAGAGCAGCAGCGCCGTCGCGCCTGCCACCATCGGCGCCGCCATCGAGGTCCCTACCGCCACCGCGTGGGTCCCGTCCACCACCAGACAGTGCGTCGAGCCAAACGGACACTCGTCGGACGATGTCGCGAACATGCTCTGCGGGTTCAGGGAAGGATCCGCCGAGCGGCTCATGGCCGCCGCGACGAACGCTCCGGGCGCCGAGAGCTCGGGCTTCATCACACCGGTTCGCGTCGGTCCCGCTCCGGAGAAGTACGCGAGGCTGTCGTCAATCGGAGGCCGCTGCGGGCCGAAGGAAGCGAGCTTCACCTCGATGTCGTCGGCGTCCTTCCACTCGTGGCGGTTCAGCGTCGCGCCGACCGCGATCAGCCCCGGGCTCGTCGCGGGCACGTTCACCGTCCCCTGCTTGATCCCGCCGACGAACAGCTCGCCGGTCCCACCCGCGCCCATCGCCGCATCGCCCGTCCCCTGTACCCACAGGTCCGCCGTTCCCTCTCCCTCGAGCAACAGCTCATGCTCCGAGTCCGCGTCCCACTCGCCTTGCAGCACGAGCACCGCCCCGCGTGAGTCCGCGGTCAAAGGGCTGCCCGAGTACACCATGTCGTTGATGACCTGCACCGTCACCGTCGCGTCGTCCGAGTCCCACACCGCGCTGTCGCCCGGCGCCACCGGCGAAACCCACGTGTCGCCCTCCGGCCCCGCGAGTCCCACCGAGATCGACTCCCCCGCGTTCCACCCGATCCACACGTAGGCCGAGCCGATCACCTTGCGCTTGCCAAGGTTCGGCGCGCGCATCGGAACACGCGTCGTCGCACCGGGCACCACGTGCGCGTCGGTGTGAACCCCGAGCGTGCGATCGCCCGCCAGATACAGCACCCCGCTGTTGCCCGACGCCACCACGATCGCGCGCCCCGGCTGCTTCGCCCCCACGAACGCCTCGAGCCCCTTCTCGAGCGTGGAGGTCCCGTCGTGCGGGCCGAAGTCCGCCCCGAGGCTCATGTTCACCACCGCCGGCAGCCCCATCGCCTCCGCGCGTTCGAACACGAACCGGGTCGCCAGCAGCACGTCGGCGTCGCTGATGTCCCCGCCCGCACGCGTCACCTTCGCCCCGATGATCACCGCCTCCGGCGCCACCCCCTCGTACCTGCGGCTCGTGCTCGATCCGATCCCATTGCCCGCGGCGATCGATGCCACGTGCGTCCCGTGACCAAGATCATCCCGCGGCGCGTCGGTCACGACCTGTGAGCCCAACGCCTCCTGGATGTCCGTCGCATCCATCACCGCGCAAGCCGTCATCTCCGCAGTGCACCCGTACTCCGCTTCGAGCTCCGCGTGGTTCCCCGTCGGCTGCCGTGACAGATCGAGCAGCCACGCGATGCGCGTGCGCCCCACCGCATCGCGAAAGTCGGCGTGCGCCGCGTCGATGCCGGTGTCGATCACGCCGATCACCACGCCCGCCCCGCGCAACCCCGTCGCGTTCCAGAAGGCCGGAACCGTCGAGTGCGGCACCGCCTGGTCAAGCAACGGTCGCAGCGGCGGCCACCAGCCGAGGCGTGCGTCGGGATGCGCGCGCTCGAAGGCTCCGATCTCGGCAGGGAGCAGTCTCACGGCGCCGACCCCTGGAGCGACCGGCACGAGTCCCAGGCTTCGCGCCGATACTCCCTGCGGCAGCCTCGCCGTGAAGGGGATCCTTCCGTCCGAAGCGGCCATGGGATGCAAGCCGCCTCGCACCCGTGCGGACTGCACCGCGCGCGCCGGGATTGGCTGCGCGGAGGCATTTGCAGAAGCGAGCGAGGCGCTCAGGGCGACGAGGCAGCAGCAAGGCAGGCAGCGGGGCATTGCTGGCAAGAGTGCCTTCCGAGGGCACGCGGGGCAAGCGCGAGAGTCGGGCCCTTCACTCGGGCATTCGACGCAGCGCAAGCCTCACACGGATCCGCCCACGCAAACGGAGATCCCGGGGCCTCATCCCTCCGGACCCAACGGTGTCGCGGCGTCCACTTCCTCCACGAACACCGCCTGATGGTCGCACGCGCCGTAGTAGCCGTTGCCCTCGAACAGGTACTCCATCGCCGGGTGCGACATGTCCAGCGTCGCCGCCCCGCACGGCTGCTCCACGCTCCCGCAGTTCGGCCCGCGGTCCAGCGTCGCGAGGATGATGCTCCGCCCGTTCTCGCAGTTCGTGACCCGAATCCTCGCTCCGCACCCGAATCGATCGGCGTCGGCCGCGAACCACTTCAGCTCGGCCTCGCACTCCGGCCCGCTGAGCGACGAGTCGCAGAGCCCCTTGTTTCCGCACGCGAACTCGCAGTTGTCATAGGGGTCCTTGTAGATGGTCCCGTCCCCCTTGAGGTAGCAGCCGAACCAGCTCGTGGCGTAGAAGCCGCTCGAGCTGAGCTCCGAGGTCGTCGAACCAGGGCAGCTCGACGGCGCCTCGAGCGTCGGTGCATCCGCGCACCCCGCGGCGATCGCCGGCTTGCAGTAGTCGTCCTCGCCCGCTGGGGCCACCACGCAACCCTCCGAACACACTTCCTTCACCGTCGCCGGCCCCGGACCGTCGCACACGTACAGCGTGTTCGCGTCCGCATGATCGACCTTGTCGCCCCCGCAGTAGTCCCCCACCTTCGCGTCCGCGGAGCACGTCGGCTCCGGCGGAGCAGCCTCCTCCGACGCCACCACGTCTTCGCTCGAGACCGCGTCGGGCGCCGCTTCCGGCTTCGCATCCGGGGTCGCGTCCGCGGCTGCGTCGAGCGCCCCGCCCTCTGCTCCCGCGGCGTTCGTGTCCGGCGATGCATCCGAGCCTCGCCAGTTGGGGTCGTTCGTGGACTTGCTGCAACCGGCGGAGGCTCCGGCGATCGCGAGCAGAGCGGAGGCCGTGACGAGCGTGCGCATCGGGGAGAGCATGACACCGGAGTACCACGAGCCGGGGCGGGGTGCTGCGTGGAACGGCTGGGAAATCCATGCATTCAGCGACGGTGAAGGATCCGAGGCTCACCGGATTCGAAGGGGCACGCCGGTGAGTGAAGAGGTCACCGGGGCGGCTCGGCGATCAGGCGATCGATCGCGGCCTGCAGCTCGCGGAATCTCGCGGGATCGAAGCCGCTGACGACGTCGCGAACCACGCCGCGTCGATCCACCAGGAGCATCGCCGGGATCTCGCGAATGCCCCAAGCCTTCCACGTCGCCTGCGCGGGATCCGACACGATCGGATAGGCGAGCCCCCAGGTTCGTGCCGTATCGGCGAGCTCTGCGGCAGGCTCGGCGCCCACACCGACCACGGTCAACCCGCGCCCTGCGTACTTGCGCGTCCACTCGTTGAGCTGCGGCGATGCCATGCGACACGCCGTGCACCACGGCGCCCAGAACTCCACCAACACCACGCGTCCGCGCAGCGCGGCCATCGAGCGGATCGGCGTGGAGCCGGGCACCTGTTGAATCGAGA
>CAYMUE010000168.1:0-2772 GCA_964393505.1 uncultured Polyangiaceae bacterium | reverse complement strand
CTGTCTGCCCTCTTGCGGGGGTCAGGATCTGCCGGTCCGCGCGGGCGCGTCGGACGCTCCTGCGGCCGGTTCCAGCACTCCCGAACCGGAGGCAGCGAAACCGACGCGATGGGAGCGGTTCGCGGAGCTGTCTTCCATGCAGCATCTCGCGGGGCCTTTCCCTTCGCGCGGACACGGGACCGGTGAGTGGACGATGCAACTGCGCGCGAACGCTTCCGGAGCGGCATCGATCGACTCGGTGCGCCGGGGGAGCTCGATGCCGCGAGGCTCCGTGTTGGTGGCTCTGCACGCGGATCGCCGCAACGGCGCTGCGGCCGAGGGGCTGTTCATGGAGAAGCGCGAGGCGGGGTGGTTTCCGGAGGGGGGCGACTGGGAGTACGGGGTGATCGGACCGGACGGTCTGGTGCAGAGCCGGGGCAAGCTCGGGTTCTGCGCGCGCTGTCACGCCGAGGCGCCGGCCGACTACGTGTTTCCACGACCGGCGTCAGCGCCGTGACGACTACTTGAGCGGGCCGGGGAAGAGGGGCGAGGCGCCGGGGGTTGTCGGGGGGAGAGCCGGTTGCGACTCCAGCGTGACAGCCGGCCGGGAGGCAGAGCGTGGGCCCTTAAACGCCAAACGCGGTGGCGAGTCGCACACCGCGTGGCGAAAACCCCAGACGAAATAGTGAGAATCGACGAACCGGACCTGAAACAAGCAAGCGAAACGAAAGCGAGGTGAAGCAGAAGCAAAGAACCAAGAAGCGAAGCCGCGTAAGGAAGAAAGGTCAAGCCGTCGGATCGTAAGGAAGGCGTCGGGGGCGGGCCGATTGGCGTTGCGCCCGATCGTCGGGCCGCACTTGAGCACTGGACGTGCCAGCCCAGGTTCGTGAGCCGAAGAAGGTGAAAACAGCAGGAAGACAATATTCGGGGGCCATCGTGAGCGGCTGTCGCAGTGACATCCGAGTCAGGCCAACCCGACCGCTGTGAAAATATTGCGTGGCTCATGCCCTGCTGGCCCGTTCGGTCGCGCCCCGCTCCTCGATGCCTCCCCCTCTCCTCCCTCCTTCTCGTTGCCCGCCACGCCGTCTTGCCGCGGTCGATCCCGCTCCAGCCAGCCGCTGGTTCTTGCGTCGGCTCCGAAGCGGAGTCGTCGCCGCAAAGAACCCTTGACAGCCCCCAGGAGGATCAGGTACACAACCGCCCCTCGCAGCAAAGAGCGCCCATAGCTCAGCTGGATAGAGCAACAGTCTACGGAACTGTGGGTCGGAAGTTCGAATCTTCCTGGGCGCGCAAAGGGAACCAACTCCAGGCCCCGCCGGAGTTGAGCAGCGTGACGTAGTCGTTCGTCATGCGGCCCGTCCCGACGCAGTCGGCTCACCCGAGCGGATGACGGCGCGGCTTGGAGCAGGCGCGCGCGCAGGGGCCCCCGAAAGGTGGAGCCCCGTCGCCGTGCGCGGTCCAGGGGGTGCCGACGCGAGATCAGAGGTACGAGCAGACGTACTCAGCCGGGCTGCCCTCGACCGCGATGTCGAAGGCCGATTTGCCCGGTACCTCGAAGAACGAGCCTCCCTCGATCCTGCGCCACTCCGTTTCCCCCTTGAGCTTGATCCGGCACGCGCCGGCGATGATGTCCATGCGCTCCGGCGCATCCGTGTTGAAGTGGAAGCTCCCGGGGAAGATCAGCCCCAGCGTCTTCTTCGCGCCGTTGGGGAACACCACCGTGTGGCTCACCACCTTGCCGTCGAAGTAGATGTTCGCTTTGCAGACCACGGACACGTTGTCGTACTGCTTGGGAGCGCTTTCCATGAGCGAATCGATAGCAGGAATCGGCGCCCGCGAGAAGCGCGCGCTCAGCCTCCCACCTGCCCCATCCACCGTCGCCCGTGCCGCGGATGGACCGGGATGCAACGCGGCTTGGCCGCCACCGCTTCGCGCAGGAGCGCCCGCAGGCGCTCCACGTCGATCGACGGCCTCAACGCCGGCTTGAGATCCACCTCGTCGTCCGAGAACAGGCAGGTTCGCAGGTGCCCGTCGGAGGTGAGGCGCAGCCGGTTGCACCGCGCGCAGAAGTGATCGCTCATCGCGTGAATGAAGCCGATCGTCCCCGGGCTCCCTCCCACGCGCCACGTCTCCTTGACCGGACCTCTTCCCGCCTCCGACCCGGCTCGTTTCCAGGGGCCTTCGGAGGCCTCGCGAAGGCGAGCCTCGGTCTCCGATGCAGGCACGTACAGGCTCGCGCCGTCCGACGGACCCATGGGCATGAACTCGATGAAGCGGACCTCGATCGGAAGACGTCGCACCAGGTCGAGCCACGGGGTCGGGTCATCGTTCGTGCCACGAAGCATCACCACGTTGACCTTCACGGGCGTCAGTCCCGCTGCCAGGGCAGCCTCGAGCGCAGCTCTCGCGCGGGGCGCGAGCTCCTCCGGGCAACGGGAAATCGTGCTCCAGGTGGAGCTGTCCAGGCTTGGGATCCCGAGGTTCACGCGACGCAGCCCGGCGGCTTTCAGCTCCCGCGCCATGGGCTCGAGCAGCACTCCGTTGGTGGTCAGCGCCAGGTCCTCCAACCCCGCGATGGCCCCCAACCCCCGCACCAACTCCAGGATCCCGCGCTTGACCAGCGGCTCTCCACCGGTCAGGCGGATGCTCCGGACCCCCAGCTCCACTGCCGCACGAACCACCGCCTCGATCTCCCCGAAACGCAGGACGTCGTCGTGCGTCAGCAGGGCCACCCCTCCCTCCGGCATGCAGTAGCGGCATCGCAGGTTGCAGCGGTCCGTCACCGACACTCGC
>CAYMUE010000167.1:0-14622 GCA_964393505.1 uncultured Polyangiaceae bacterium | reverse complement strand
AAATGAGCCCGGAGCTCGCAGGCGATCCGCGCGGCCGCAAGAGCGCGGGACGCGACTGGATGCGACAGGTCACCGAGCGCTGCCCGGGGGTGAAGTGGCTTGGGCATTACGCCCTGCTGGGCCAGTACGACTTCATGGACATCTACGACGCGCCGGATCTGGAGACGGCGCACAGGGTCTCGTACTTGTCGATGGCCGGAGGCGCCGCCAGCGTTGAGAGCTGGCCCGCCATGCCCTACGAACGCTTCATCGAAGTCGTCAGCACGACCGACCGTCGCTAGCGCGAACCCCTACGCCGCGCGCAGCGTGAGCACGGTCACTTCCGCCGGAACGCCCACACGGAACGGAAGCCAGTGCCCGGTCCCACCCGAGACGTACAGGTGGCTGTCGCCCTGGCGATAGCGGCCGAGCATGTAGCGATACGACGACACGATCGGGCGGCCTTCGTAGGCGACCTGCCCGCCGTGCGTGTGCCCCGCAAGCGTCAGCGCAACCCCACGCTCCGCAGCGATGGGGAAGAAGTCCGGGTGGTGAGACAGGCACAACGTGGTCAGCCCGTTGCCCGCTCCAGCGAATGCTACGTCTGCCGAGCGCCGCATCAGAGTGTTGCGCTCGGAGGCGGGGAGGCCATGCCTTCCGCCGACGTGCATGGGGTAATCGACACCGACGACCTGGAGCGGAGCTTCGTTGTGGCGGAGGAGCACGTGGCGATCGACGAGGAGCCGGAGCCGGTCACGCGATGCGGCTTCGTCGTAGGCGCCCATCACGGCGCGCAGGGTACTCCGGCGCTTCTCGTGGTTGCCCAGGATCGCAAGCATCCCGTGCTTCGCGCGGGTCCGCTCGAGATGGGCAAACGTGTCCCTCACCAGCACCACGTCGTCGATCAGGTCGCCGGTCATCACGTGCAGATCCGCGCCCGAGTCGTTCAGCGCGTCGATCGCACGGCCCAGATGGCCCACGTCCACATACGCACCCACGTGCACGTCGGAGATCTGACCGATGCGGAAGCCATCCAGCGCACGGTCCAGTCCCGGCACCAGGACGGTTTCGTTCCGTACCACGAACCCTTTCATGCCGTTGACGGTGCCGCCCGTGCCCGCGAGCACGGCGACCGCGGGCACTGCGGCTCCCTGAAGGAAGGCGCGGCGATCGACCTGAGAGGAGAGTGCAGGGGAGGGTGCTTCGGGAGCGGGCGAGCGATGCGCGAGTCTTCGCGCGAGGCGCATCACGGTGCGGGCGAGGAGCACCGGTGCACCGAGGAGCACGCAGGCCAGGCAGGAGACGGTCCAGGCGCCGGCCAGGACGCGCAGCACGAACACGAGGGGGCCGGAGGCGCCGTGCAGGACGTGGGTGATGAGGAACCAGGCGCCGTGGATGACGAGGGCGGTTCCTACGAAGGCAGCGAACCCTTTGCGAGAGCGCACCGCGGGCCACAGTCCGGCGGTGACGCCGAAGGCGAGCAGTGCGAGCAGGATGCCGGGCAGGTACAGGAGCATTCGGGTGGCCTAGCTTGGCACCGTCATCGCCGGCGCGCACGACTCAGAACCACCCGCCAGGGAGAGCCATTCCCCGGAGCGAGCAAGGTCGAGCACGCAAGGCTCTCGCGCAGGGCTCTCGCGCAGAGGGAGCGGGGAGGTCAGATGGTTGCTCCTGCACTCCGGGGCAGGTGCGGGTGAAGCCGGCGACGGTGCTGGTGCAGCGCATGAGGATCTGGGTTGTTCTCCCTGCAGCTTCGCGTAGCATCCGACTCGAACAGCCACCGAAGCGATACACCCGATGGATGTGCAAAGACAGAAAGCTCGCGTGCATGCAGCCGTCACCTCCGCGAGTCTCGCGCTCGTCGCCTGCATTGCGAGCTGCAGTGAATCGATTTCCAGCGGCGGCGCGGTGCCCGACGACCCCGCCGACGCAGCGGTTGGAAGCGACGGCGGTCCCGAAGTGGGGAGCGATGGCGGTGCGGCGCTCGCCAAGGTGACGTTCGTCAAGCTGCCCCACTCCGAGTCCGCCCTGACCATCGTGAACTCGGTGACCCCCGGGCCTGACGGCTCGGCCCTCGTGATGACGCAGGACCAACCATCGATTGCGTGGTACTTCAGCGCGACGAATGTCTCGAAGTGGCAGCTCCATCGCGTCCTTGCAGATGGTACAGTGGCCTGGTCGGTCGAAGTCGGGCCTGTCTCGAGCGATGTTTCCCTCTACCTCCCGGTCGTGACCTTGTCCGATGGCCGGATCGTCGTTGGCGAAACGAACCGCCTCCGGATTCTGACTGCGTCAGGCACTGACGACGAATCCGTCGCACTCAGTCCCCCCGGATCGCCCCTTGCCCTGGGGGCACTGTCCGGCGGCGGACTCGTAGGGATAATGGTAGAAGACAACCGCGAACGCCTCGGGCGGATCGCGTGGACCGGATCCGGAGCGCCGAGCTACCTGCAGGTTCCCGACTTGCTCGACTACGGCTTCGGTGTCGTCGATGATCAGGGAACGGTCTTCTGGAACGATCCGGGCGAGAACCCGGCGGGCCGAATCAGCGCGGTGACTGCGACCGGGGTCACGACACGAACATGGGAGAACACTCTGACGGGCGGCCGCCCCGCGGCCGGAGGAGGCGCTTTCCTCGTGGGTGTTGAGGGGCTGGTGCACGTCGGCCCCTCGGGCGGGGAACTCGACCGCAGTGAGTACAATGCACTGCGCCGTCGCCACCCCAGTCTGACCGAGCTCGGCCTTGCGATTCTCCCGGATCGGCAGGGGTTGCTTGCCACGGACATGAACCCCTTCCCGGGCAAAGACGTGACCGACGTGCTCTACTTGCGCGTGATCGGAGGCGAATTGTATTCGATTCAGTTCTCCAGCAACGTAGCGGTGGGAGGTGCGATGGCCAATGAGAGCGGCTTCTGGGTGGTAGGAGACTTCCAGGGCCGAGCCGCTGCCGCGGGCATCGAGCTGCGTTCAGGGCCGAAGGTCAGTGGTGTTCCCTTCCTGCTCCGTGTCACCTCGCTCGACGATCTCTCCGACCTCGGGCCGGGTGTCGAGGCCTGCCGCGTGAGAGAGAGTGCATGCAATACCTGCTTCATTGAATGCTATATGCCCTTAGGGTGCGGCGAAACAGAGTGCCTGTACGCCGCGAACTGGGCAGCGGATTGCCTCTGCCGGGCGTCCGAGCGGCTTGCAGAGTGCATTGGGAGCGCCGAACTCGACGCCACCTATTCTGAGAAGGCGCGATCGTGCTACGCCGATTCCTGCGCGAACGTCTGTGGAATCACCCCCTGAACCAGTCAACGCTCCAAGACTGCCTTCCGTGCCCCGCTACGCGTCGTAAATGCTTGCCGCAGACCAGGATACGCGACGCGGATGACTTGCTGATCGACGAACCTGCGCCGCTGTCCCGCAACCACGCGATCGCCGAGGGGGATTCCGACGAAGGCAGCGAACCCCTGCAAGAGAACACCGTGTGCCACGGTCCGCCGGTGACGCCAAAAGCGAGCCGTGCGAGCAGGATGCCGCGCAAGTGCGGGGGCTCGACGTCTCGCCCGGTTCGCTCCCCGGGGGCTATCGGCTTGCGGTGTATTGGATCAGACGCCCGGTGGCTCGTCGCAGGTTCATAACGGCTTCGAACGCATCGGCCGTTGCGCGAAGGGCGCGGAGCTCGGCGGCGCGCACCTGGTTCTCGGCCTCGATGACCTGCAGGGCGGTGGCGCTGCCGGTCTGCATGCGGGCGCGCTGGGAAGCGGCGGATTGCTGGGCAATCTCCACGGTGCGTGCGGCCAGCTCGGCGCGCGATCGTGCAACACGCTCCTGGAGGATCAGGCTCTCGACCTCGGCGCGGATCCGGGCCTGCGCGGCGATCAGGTTCTTCTGCGCAGCCTCCACCGAAGCAGTCGCCCTGGCCTCCTCGGCCTCGCGCTTGCCGCTGATGGGGAGCTCGTAGGTCACTCCCACGTGTGCGCTCCAGGCCTTGCCACCGACCATCTGGGTCAAGGCCGGATAGGCCTCCTTGTTCCCGAGACCCTGCACCTGCATGTACGCATCGAGATCGAGCCGGGAGCGATACGACTCGCCCGCCACGCGAGCGCGCAGCTTCGCCGCCTCCAACGAGGCCTCGAGCTGCTGCAGCTCGCCCGAGTGCGCCATAGCTTCCGCCACGAGGTCTCCCTGCTCCGGCGGTGGCACCGTCAGCTCTTCCACCGTTGAGAAGTCCGACTCCACTCCCCCCCCCATCACCCGGATGAGCTCGAGCTTCTTGCTCGACAGCGCCTGCCCCGCATCCAGAACCGACTCCTGCTTGGTCGCGACCGTGGTCTCGAACGACAAGACGTCGGCCTGGGCCACAGAGCCGGTCCTCTCGCGCGCAGCGGCGTCGTCGCGCTGGCTCGTGGCGACATCGAGGGACTTCCTCTGGACTGCGACATTGCGTGACGCGTACCAGACCTCGGCGTAGGCATTGAGTGTGTCGCGGGCGAGGGTGGAGGCGGCATGCTCCTCGGCGCGCGTCGCGGCCTTGCGGTCGGACTCCGCGGCGAGGATCGAGGTGCGGTTCACCTCCCTGCCCGCGCCGCGCAGCAGGGGTTGCGTGACTCCGACTCTGGCGGACAGGCCGTAGGTGGGGCCGAGTGTGAGCATGCTGCTCTGCCCCGGCATCGAGGCCATCTGGGATTGCCCCCAGGTGCCGGCAAGGCGCGCCGAGACGTCGGTGCCCGGCGAGAACTTCTTCTTGATCTCGGCTCCGGCCGTGGCGCTGTCGTTGCGTGGAATCGTGGTGCCGGAGGTGGCCGCGTTGGGAGTCTGCGTGCGCGTCACTCCAGCATCGAGCACGAGCGTAGGGGCGAACTTCGCCCCCTCGGAGGTGAGTGCCCATCGGGATTGTCGCGTCTGTGCCGCGGAGGCTCCGAGCACCGGGCTGTTGCCCAAGGCGAGGGAGACCGCGCGGTCCGGGGTGAGGACCTGTGCGGAGCCGTCGGGTGGATCGGCGCGCGCATCGCCGCAGGCGATCAGCAGGAGAAAAGCGCAGGGAATTGCGACGCGGTGGCGGATGCTACTCATGACGAAGTGCCTCGATGGGATTCAGCCTGGCGGCCTTGCGTGCAGGCAGGTATCCGAAGAGCACGCCCACTCCGCCGGAGAACAAGAACGCGATCAGCGCGATCTCCGGGGGGAATGCGAAGGGCATCCCCATCAGCCGAGTGGCCGCATAGGAGCCGGCGCCGCCCACGATCATGCCCACGATGCCGCCGAGCAACGAGAGGCCCACCGCTTCGGCGAGGAACTGCAGAAGCACTTCCCGGCCGCGCGCGCCGATCGAGAGACGAATCCCGATCTCGCGGGTGCGCTCGGTCACCGACACGAGCATGATGTTCATGATGCCGATGCCGCCCACGAGCAGGCTCACACCCGCGATGCCGCCAAGCAGCGCCGTCAGGGTCGCGGTCACGCTCGACATCGCCGCGGCGAACTCCTTGGTGTCCGCCACGTGGAAGTCGTCGTCCTCGCCAGGACCGATGTGGCGCCTCTCGCGCATGAGCATCTCGACATTCCGCACCACTCCGGTCTGGCTTCGGCCCGGCTTGACCGTGAGGTAGATCGAGCTCACGTCGGTCTTGCCCTGGATCCGGCGCTGGAACACGCGAAGGGGCATGAGGATGAAGTCGTCCTGATCATCCCCGCCGCCGGAGCGTCCCTTCGTCTCGAACAGCCCGACGATGCGGCAGGTGACGTTGCCCACGCGTACGGTCTCGTCGAGCGCGGCCTGGTTGCCGAACAGCTCCTTGCGAGTGGATGCTCCCATGAGACAGGCGGGATTGGCGCCGCCGAGCTCCGCATCGGTGAACTCGCGCCCTTCGGCGATCTTCCAGCCCCGGACCCTCAGCCACGCGTTGGTGCTGCCACGGATCGGTGTGGTGTGGTTGCGGTTGCCGAACACCACCAGTGCGCTCTTGCTCGACTCGGGCGCGACGTCCTGAGCGCCTGTGACCTGCTGGATGATCGACTTGACGTCGGCGGGTGTAAACGGTGCGCCGGAGCCTCCGCCCGGTCCCCTTCGCGGCGCGCCGGGCATCAGCATGATCATGTTGTTGCCCATCTTCGCAACGTTCTGGGTGACCTGCGCGGAGGCCGACTGCCCGAGCGACACCATGGCGATGACCGAGGCGACGCCGATGACGATGCCGAGGACGGTGAGCGAGGAGCGGAAGACGTTGCGGCGGACCTCGCGGACGGCCATCACCATCGCGGCGAACAGCACTCGCGACCAGGAGCTCAACATCGGGACCCCGTGTCCTCGGCGACCTTGCCGTCGCGGAAGTGAACTTGCCTGCGGCAGTACTCCGCCATCTCCGGCTCGTGCGTCACCATCACGATCGTGATGCCAAGCCGCTCGTTGAGGTTCACCAGCAACCGCATGATGTCGTCCTTGCGTGCCGTGTCCAGGTTGCCCGTGGGCTCGTCGGCCAGGAGCATCGACGGCCCGGTCACGATGGCGCGCGCGATGGCGACGCGCTGCTGCTGGCCGCCGGACAGCTCCGAGGGCGCGTGGTGTGCGCGGTTTTCGAGCCCCACCAGACGCAGCGCCTCGAGCGCCCGCTCGCGCCGGTCACGCGCTGCGACGCCGCGATACACCAGCGGCAGCTCGACGTTGTCCACCGCCGAGGTGCGTGCCAGCAGGTTGTACCCCTGGAAGATGAAGCCCAGGTAGTAGCGACGCAGCAGCGCGAGCTGGTCCTGCGTCAGCTCCCGGGTCTCGTTGTCCGCGAACTTGTAGCTCCCCGCCGTCGGCTGATCGAGACAGCCCAGGATGTTCATGCACGTGGACTTCCCCGAGCCGCTGGGACCCATGACCGCCACCAGCTCGCCCGGCATGAAGTCCAGATCGATGCCGTCGAGCGCGCGCACCTCCGCCTCGCCTTCTCCGTAGACCCGCTCGACACCGCGGAGGCTGACCAGCGGGATCACTGCGCCTCCAACGTGTCCAGCGCGACGCGCATGCCCGGCTTCGCCTCGCCGGTCACCGCGGTCTTCTGGCCATCGGTGGCCTCGGGATGCACCTCCACCGATCGCAGCTGGCCGTTGGCCTCGAGCACCCACAGGAGCTTGTTCTTCGGATCCTTGAGCGCGTTCGGCGAGGCGGAGCTCGCCCCCGGCGGTCCCCCTCCGAAGAACGGCATGGGCGGGCCACCGCGCGTCGTCCCCGCGGTCACCGGCGCGAAGCGGAACGCCGCGCTGGGCACCAGGATCGCGTTGTCCAGCGCCTCGGTCACGATGGTTGCGCTTGCGGTCATCCCCGGCCGCAGCGTGAGCGCGGCGTTATCGACAGTGAGGACCGCCGAGTAGGTCACGACGCCGTTGGTGGTCTTGGCCTCGTTGAGGATCGTCTTCACCTTCGACGGGAACTGCTTGTCGGGCCAGGCGTCCACCTGGAACGTCGCGTGCTGGCCCTCCTTCGCCCTGCCGACATCGGCCTCGTCGATGTCCACCTCGAGCTCGAGCTTCGTGAGATCGTCGGCGAGACGGAACAACACCGGGGTCTGGAAGGAGGCCTGAACGACCTGCCCGGGCTCCACGAGACGGGCCAGGACGATCCCGTCGATGGGTGCGATGATCTTGGTGCGCCCGAGCTTCCAGCGCGCCGTCGATGCGGCCGTGGAAGTGAGGGAGGCGTTGGCCTTGGCGCTGAGCACGGAGGCCTGCGCACGGGCATCGGCCGCGCGCGCCGTCTCCAGATCCTTCTTCGCGATCAGTCCGAGCTTCGCCTGCTCCTCTGCACGCTCGCGCGCGAGGTGGGCTTCGAGGGCGGTGGCCTCGGCCTGCGCGATCGAGGCTCTCGAGGCCGCATACTGGGCGCTGGTCTGGGCGACCTCCGAGGACAGTTGCATCGGGTCAATCTCGGCGAGCACCTGGCCTTTGGTGACGCGCGCGTTTTCCGCGACCAGCACCTTCTGGATCTTGCCGGAGACCTCGGAGCCGACCTCGACTGCCCCCACCGCCGAAAGGGTGCCGGTGGCCGAGATCGTCACCTCGAGACGTCCCTGCGTGACCTCTCCGGTCTCGTACTGCGTGAGCTTCGGCTTCATCGCGTTGCGCGAGGCCCAGATGCCGCCTCCGATGGCGCCGACGGCGACAACCGAGATGAGGGCGATGGCCCAGCGCGGGAAGGGTGCGCGCTTGCCGGCTCCGATGCGTTTGCTGACATCCTGAGGGGACGGAACTCGCGGGGCGGCGGAGATGCGCGCCGGGATCTCTTCAGTCATGGACTCGCCTGTTTCAGACCTGTCGTGATGGACGCCGCATCCGGCTCCGAGAGTCGATGTCCGGGCGCGGGCGATCCGTAGGCACAGCAGACGCCGGGAGGACAGCCAGAAACGACTCGGTGTTAGGCCGGGGCGGGACGAACGGAGAGGGGCTCGGATGTCTCGGGGAGCTATCGCGTGCTGTCGGCAGGCGGAGCGCCAGGCGGGGGACCGTGGTGTCCGCCCGGTCCACCTTCGGGATGACACGCGACCTTGTCCTCAGGGCTCTTCGCGCACGTCCCCTTCATCTCCCCCTTGTCCGACTTGATCGTGCAGGCATCGTTCTCCTTCAGCCCGTTGCACGCATCGATGGCCTCCTGCGGCGGCTGGCCCCCGCCCGGCGGACCCCCAGCAGGAGGCGGCGGGTTGGCTGCGCAGGCCGGGATCCACAGCGCGGCGAACACGGCCGCGGCGGCGAGGCGACGGATCGAGAACATTCACGGACTCCTTCTCCGGACGGGTTGCGTGCGCGGGCAAGACGTCATCCGGACTCGCGTCTTGCGAGCTGTCCGACACGTCGTGCCGCGAGCGCGCGAGGACGGAGGTCGACGTCGCGGCCGCAACGTGCCGAGCCGCGCGTGCGTCGGATGCGAAACCAACCGAAGGCGCGGGCTCGCGCAGAGGACAGATGATGGATGCGGGACGTTAGGGTACGGACGGCGAGGGAAGCGAGAGCGGGGGGAAGAGTCAGCCGGGCTGCCCGAGGATCTGGAGGAACTCTCGCGCCTCGACGAACTCGGGGTCTTCGGCCTGGGCCTTCTTCGCGAAGAACACGGCCTTGCGCTCGTCGCCCTGCTGATGGGCGATGTGCGCTTGCTTGAGGTAGGCCATGGGGCGGCTCATGGGCCCGGGGTTCTTCATGGTCGTGATGGCGCGCAGCGCCTTGAGGGCGACCTCGAAGTGGCCGAGCTCCATGGCGAGGTCCGACAGCTCCGAGGCGATCTCCCCGCTCTGCGGATAGCTGTCGAAGGCGGCATAGAGCCATGAGAGTTCGTTCTCACGATCTCCGAGCGCGGCGACGCGGGCCATGCGGTGCTGCAGGGCGGCGAGCTCGCGGCTGCGCTTGCCGCCATGACGGTTGATCGCCGCATCGAGCATCTGGGCTGCCTCGTCGACGAGCCCGGCGGCGGTGTAGGAGTCCGCGAGCATCAGCGTGGTGTCGTGGTCGTTGGGGCGCAGCTCGAGGGCTTCGGAAAGCGGGCCGATCGCGGCGTTGGGCTGCTTCATGTCGAGCAGGCGGATTCGTCCCGCGTCTCGCTGCAGCTCGAACTTCTGGTTGTCATCCGACGCGTACCTGGCGTCGATGAGCAGCAGGTTGGCGAGCTCGCGATAGGCGGCGGTCTGCTCGTAGAGCTTGCGCAGCCTCGCGCGGACGTTGGTGCTGCCGGGGTCCGCCTGGTAGACGCGCTCGAGGCCTTCGCGCGCGTCCTCGGGGCGTCCCGCCTTGTCGCAGGCGTCGGCGAGCTGCAGTGCGGCCTTGATCTGTTCGGGGCCTTCGGCCATTTCGAGCAGCTGACGGTAGTGATCCGCCACGGCGTCCCAGTTGCCGGCGCTGACGTCGAGGGCGAGCAAAGCCTGGCGCGGCTCGCGGTCCTCGGGAACTCGCGCGACCCAGTCGGCCAGGATGGCGCGCGCGTCTTCAGGGCTGCCAAGTCGCGTGAGGATGTCCGGAAGCCGCAATGTCGCCTTGCGTTCCGAGTCGAAGTCGGACCGCCGAGCAGCGTCTTCCCGCGCATGCTCGAGGGCCTCGCGCAGCTCCGGCAGCGCGGCCTCTCCTCCGAGCGTCAGGGCGCGGTCGAGGTCGGCAACCGCGGAGTCGAACTCCCCGCACGAGGTCCATAGCCGCGCGCGCAGGCGGACAAGCTCGATGACGTCGGCCGTCGCGCTCTCCGGGGTCGCGTCAATCGCTTCGGTGGCAGCAGAGACCGCGTCGCGCTGCTGGCCCGACGCTGCCAGGGCGTTGCAGAGGGCGTCGAGCAGCGAACGGTTCGTAGGACGAAGCGAATGGGCCTTGGTGAGCGGGGACACGGCTGCAGCGGAATCGCCGAGCTTGTCCCGCAGGATGGCCGCGGCCTGCAGCAGCTGGTCCATGCCGCCGCCGGGCTGTTCCTCGGCCTCGCGCTCGAGACGCTCCGCGAAGCGCGCGAGTTCGCGGCGCACCTCGGTGTGCTTCGGATCGAGCTCGAACGCGCGGTTGATCGCGCGTTCGATGCCCGCGTTGTCGCCGAGCGTTCCGCGGAGCTTGGCGAGCTCCAGCGCGCGAGAAACCGCGTCGGGCCCGGACTCGTGCTGGAGCAACCGCTCCGACAGGTCCGCGCGCTCGGCGTTGTCCTCAGGGTCACGCAGCAGGGCGAGCAGGGCGCGAAGCACCACGGCGTTGTCGGGCACCCACTGGAGCACGGACCGGTAGGTGTCCGTGGCTTCCTGGCGCCTGGCATCGGCAAGCAGTCCACCGAGGCGCGTGGCAAGCGCCACCCCGGCCTCCGTGTCGTTCCGATCCCGCGCCGACTCGAGCTGCCTCCACAGGATCGCGACGAGCTCGTCTCGCTCTCCGGTCTGCTCAAGCAGGTCGCACAGCTGCGCGGCAGCCCCGGCGTGGTCGGGCTCCTCCTCGAGGATCTTGCGCAGCGCCGCGATCGCCTCCTCGGTCTTCCCGCCGGATCCGAGCAGGAGACGGACACGCTCGAGCCGCAGCGTCGCCCGCTCCGACGGATCGAACACGGCCTCCGCCGCGCTGTCCAGCAGGCGCACCAGCCGAGGCTCATCACCCAGCCTTCGCACCACGTCGAGCAACGGCTTCCACAGATCGCTGTCTGTGACGTCACCCTCGAGCAGCCGCTCGTAGGTCGAAGCGGCGAGCTCGAGATCGTTGGCGGGACCGGCGGCGAGACGGGCGATTTCCAGTCGGAGCTCGTGCGCCTCGGTCTTGTCTGCGACGTCGGCGGCGCGTGTCATCCAGTCCAGGGACGTCGCGGCGTCGCCCGCGTCGCGGTTCCACTCCGCGAGCCGGCGCATCGCCCAGAGCGAAGGCGCCAGGGATCCTGAGGCCTCCGCGATTTCCACCGCGCGCTGCAGCAGGTTCAGGAAGTCGTTGGTGGACTCGAGCTTCTGCGCGAGCGACGCCGCCTCCTGGAGCAGCTTCTGATCCGCGCGCGCCGTGAAAGCGATCCGCACCAGCGCGTCGAGCAGCACATCCTCGCGTCCCGACGCCCGCGCAATCTTCTCGAACAGCGTCAGCGCCTCCGCATTGTGGGGCTCGATCGCGAGCCCCTTGCGCAGGATCTCCGCCGCGCGGTCGTGCTGCGGAGAGCTCTCGACTACGTCGGTCAGGGTCAGCAGCCCCGCAGCCAGGTTCTTGTTCGAGAACTCGAGATCGCTGAGCGTGAACAGCGCCTCGATCCGGTCCTCCGCGTCGAGCGCGTCGCGGCCTGCATCAACCAGACGCCTCAGCGCATCGAGCTGCGCAGTCCGGTCCTTGCGCGCCGCCGCAATGCGAGCGAGCGCCTTCCACACCGACACCAGCTGCTCGCCCGTTTCCTCGGCTCGCTTGTAGACCGATGCGGCTCTGTCGAGCTGACGCAGGTCCTGCTCGTAGACGGCCCCCAGTCGCAGCAGCAGCCCGGCAGCGACGGCGGAGTCCTCACGCGCGAGAGCCTGCTCCGCGAGGGTCTCGACGTGGTCGGCGTAGCGCTGCGTGAGCTTCGAGCGCAACGCCAGCGAACGCACACTTTCGTGCAGCTCCGCGGAGAGCGGCTGATCGCTGATAGCCCGAAGCCAGGTGTCCAGGGCGTCGGCCGCGCGCCCGATACGCACGTAGGCGGTCGCCATCTCCACGAGGATTTCTCCGCGCACGCGTGGATCCTCGCTTGCCTTGTAGCGCAGCTCCAACGCACGCAGCAGCAGGTTGGTCTCGCCAGAGTCCCGCAGCGACCGCTCGAAGGCCTTCGCCTCGCCTTCGTCGCGCGACGCAACGTCGAACGCGCTCTCGAGGTTCTCGGCCGCTCGCTCGGTCGCGCCGAGTCTGGCGGCGACGCGGTGGAGGTTGAGCAGGGTCAAGGCGATGCCGACGGGGCGCTCGGCCGCAGGGCCGCGGTGGCGTCGGAGCAGCAGCAGCAACGCCTGGTAGGCGCGCTCGGCGCGGTCGAACTGTCCGGCCTGCTGGTACAGATCGCCGAGCATGCGCTGGACGGCGAGGTTGCCCATGTCCATGCTCGAGGCGCTCTCCAACTGCTGGATAGCCTCGGCGCGATTGCCCTGGGCCTCGAGGATCTCCGCGAGCAGTAGATGAAGCGTGGCCCGCTCGGGCGGACGCCGACGTCCGTAGTCGGCGATGAGCTCTTCGGCCATCGTGCGCGCCTCTGCCACCCTGCCCGCAGCGCGAAGCGCGTCAGCCAGCGCGATCCGCATCGAGCGGTCCTCGGGCGCCAGCTCCACCGCCTGCTCCAGCACGGGCACCGCGCGATCCGGCGTCCGCAGCTTGTGGCGCAGTACGTCGGCCGCCTCGCGGAGGAACTCGAGCCGCTCCTCCGGAGTGGCGAGCGGCGCCGCCCCCTGCAGCGCTTCGGCAAGCGCTTCCCAGCTGCCGGCGGTCCGATGCAGCTCGGCCTCCAGAATCCGCAGATCGAGCGACGCAGGATCCTCCTCGATGCCGTGCTCGAGTCGCGCGAGCGCCTCGTCGTGCCGGCCGCCCTGCATGTGTGCTCGCACCAGGCGCACCGTTGCGTCGGTGCGATGCCCCGGCTGCGTCAGATCGAGACGCTGCTCGAGCCAGCGCACTGCGGTGCCGTGATCGCCGAGACGTCCGTGGATCCGCGCGAGCGCATCGAGGGACTCCGACGTGGGTGAGACGGCCACGACGCGCTCGTGGCACTGCACCGAGCGGGGGAGGTCGTGCAGCCGCTCCTCGTAGACAACCGCCGCGCGGCTCCAGAGCACGGCAGCCTGGGGCTTGCGCCCGAGCTCCTCGATCTTCTCGGCCTGCTCCCGGAGCACCTCGGCCATGTCGTCATAGCGCAGCCCGTCTTCCAGTACCTCCACCAGCGCCTCGATCGAGAGCTGATGTCCCGGCACCTCCCGCAGGTTCTCCCGCAGCGTCGCGACGCGCTCGTCCTCCTCTTCCAGGATGCCGAGCAGCTCTGCGATACCGAGCCGGAGCTCGACGCGCCGCTCCGCCGACTGCGCAAGCGACAGCTCGTGCTTGCGGAGCTCCAGCAGATCCCGGCTGGCACCGCGCGCTTCGTACAGCGCGGCCAACGCCTCGATCGCCCGCGCGTCGTCTGCCTGATCCTCGATGAGGCGTGCGTACAGCTTGATCGCACGTATCGGATCCGCCAGCGAGCCCGCCGCGAGCTCCGCCGCTCGGTGAAGCAGCGCCCGCCCCTTCTCCGCGGTCAGCTTCGGCTGACACCCCGCCACCTTGCCGTCGAACGTCCCGGCCAGCAGCTTGTCCAGCACCGCCGCTTCCCACGTCGCTGCGTCCAGCACCACCAGAGAGGCAAGATGCTCGATCGCGTCGTCCGTTCGATCATGCTCCACCAGCCGACGCGCGATCTCCGCGTGGATCGCCACGCGCTCCCCGGGCTCCGCGAAGTCCAACGCGTTGCGCAGCGCGCGCACCAGATCCAGCCAACGGTTCGTCGCGTCGTAGTAGCTGCGCAGCAATCCCAGCGCCTTGCGACGCACCCCCGCATCCGTCGTCGTCGAGCCGAGGATCTTCTCCAGCAGCCCGCACGCCGACGGCGCCGCCTGCGGATCCGCAAGCAGCGTCTCGATCGTCGCGAGCGCACCGTTTGGATCCTTCAGATCCTGCAGCCAGCAGATCGCGATCTGCTCGCGCACCGCGATCGCCTCCACCGGCGGCAACACCTCGACGCGCGCCATCCAGAAGTCGATGAGATCCCGGAAGCGCTTCTGCTGCTTGAGAAGACGCTCGAGGGACGAAGCGACCTGGGAGTCCGACGGGTTGACCTCGAAGAGCTGCTCGAGATACCGCAACGCGCGCTCGGTCTGCCCCGCGCAGTCCTTGGCCAGGTGCGCGGCTTCCTCGAGCAGCACCAGGCGACGCTGCTGCGACCGCGTCGAGTCGATCGCCCGATCATAGAACCCCAGCAGCTCGTCCCACCGGGCCAGCACTGTCAGGTGCAGCGAGATACGGTCGAACGCCCAGTCCAACGTGGGATCGGCCTCCAGCACCCTGCGCAGGATCTCGATGACGGCGTCCAGATCCTCGAGCCACTCGTCGTGGAATCCCACCGCGCGCTGGCCCAGCTCCACCACCAGCGCGGCCGGGAGCTCCGGACGCGCCAGCACGCTGCGATACAGATCGGCCACCTCTTCGGCCCGCTGC
>CAYMUE010000166.1:12180-14857 GCA_964393505.1 uncultured Polyangiaceae bacterium | reverse complement strand
AAACCAATTGCGCTTGCCGGATTGAGGCAGTGTCTCTCCCATGGACTCGTGATATCACGAAGGCCGCTCCAGGGAGGAACTCAATGCGTGTGTGGAAGCAGGTCGTGACGATGGCAGCCGTGAGCGTGGTGGCCTTCGCGTGTCGCAGCGAAGGCAAGACGCAGGGGAGCACCTCCGCGAGCTCGAGCGAGCCGGAGAAGACGGCAGCGCCGAAGCCGAGCGCTGCCGCCGCTGCCGCCCCGGGAGACGTGAAGGCCATGAAGATCGCCAAGCCCCTGGCGGACCTGGATCAAGAGGACGTCAAGGCTGCTCTCGAGAAGGGCGGCTGGAAGATCAACGGCTCCACCCAGACGAAGTCCGCCATGCTCGCGATCAGCATCTCGGCCGAGAAGGGTGGAACGAAAGCCGACATCAAGTACTACAACCCGTCGAGCGACTTCTGGATCAAGACCCTCACCAAGGACGACGCGGCCATCCACAAGGATGGCAAGGTGGCGCTCGGTGTCATCGTCAAGGGCGACAAGGCCTCGGCCGAGAAGCTCCTGGCGAGCCTCGTGGGGAACTGAATCCGCTCGGTCTCCGGCCGCCGGACGCTCCCGTCTTCCGAACCGGCCCGACCTCCGTTTCGCTTGCCGAACAGCAGGCAATGAAGCAAACAGAAGGTCGAGTTCCATGCATGCTTCTCGACTTCGCGACGTCGGTCTGACGGTTCTCGCCCTTTCGTTCGCCATCCTCGGCGGATGCCTCCCGGACGACGCGCAGGAAGCCCCGGACGCGGCAGCGGACGGCGCGGCGGGAGCGGGCGGGAGCAGCCCCTGCGCGGCGGGCATTTCGGAGACGACTTGGGATCGGTGCTCGGACGGTTGCGACAACGACGAAGACGGGACCACGGACTGCAACGATGTTGGCTGCTGCGCCGTGCGCGCGAGCTGCGGAGCATCGACGTATTGCGGGAAGCTGCCCAACGGGAATGGGTGGGATGGCGAGCTGAGCCTGGACGACGCGTTGGTGGAGGCGATCGATCCTGCCACGCTGCCGTCGGGGGTCCGTCCTTGCCACGCGCCCGCGCTGGTGCGGGTGGAGTATGCGGTGGACGGGGACACGCTCCAGGTCACCGACCTGCAAGGCGGCGACACGACGGGACGGGTCCGGGTGATCGGAGTGGACACGCCGGAGGTGGGCCACGAGATCGCCCCCTCCGAATGCTACGGAGACGAGGCGGCGATGTTCACCGCGCAGTTGGGCGGCCACGCGGTGTGGCTGACCTTCGACACCGAGTGTCGCGACGCCTACGATCGTCTGTTGGCCTATGTGTTCGTGGGCCCGGGCAAGAACGATTCGCTCGAGCGACAGCTCCTGCGCCGAGGCTATGCGACCGCTTACCCCTACGGGCACAATCGCACGTTCGAGCAGCTCTACGATTCCGACGAGCAGGAGGCGGTCAGTGCGGGTGCGGGGTTGTGGGGAGCCTGCCCCTGAATCCGCGAACCCGTCGCGGCCACCGCTCGGGCCGCAGACGTTGTCGCCGAGGGAGGCTCCTGCGCGCTCCCCGGGAGCGACCGGGTTTCGTCACCGCAGGGGCATCGGGTTGGCGCACTCTCCGCGCTTGCGACGGTACACGGACGCAACGTGGCTGTTGCGGCCCACGATGGTGGTTTCGTAGCAGTAGCCCCGCTCGAGCCAGGCCGCGAGCTGGTCGTAGCGACGCATGCTCCGGCCGCGCATGGAGCTGGGAACGTCGAGCACCAGCTCCGGCTTGCTCGCGTCGAGCTCGCGCAGGAGCAGCTCCCGCGCACCGGGCACCGCCAGCGCGTTCTCCTGCTCGAGCGTGAGGCTGTCGAACCAGGGCACGAGCCCCGCGACGAAGGTGGTGTACACGAACCGTGAGGCGGCCTTGCGTCCCGTGGAGACGTAGTACTCCGGGGCGAATCCCCAGGCGAAAATCGTGTCCTGCGGTCGCGTCGTGGTCTTCACGTAGTTGGTGACCGGCTCGTCCATCGGATTGCCGAACACGCCGGTGCGACGCTGTCCTTCGAGCCAGTACACGTGGACCTTGCCGAGCACGGCCATCGACGAGCACAGGATCGTCACCACGAGACCGGTCGCCCACCCCTTGCGCGCACGCAGGGAGGTGAACGCATCATCGACGGTCAAGCCGAACCACAGCCCCATCCAGGGCAGGGCGGTGACGAAGTAGTGCTCGAAGTAGCGGAACGTGGCGGCGCCGCTCCAGAACGCGAGCAGCGCGTGGAGCGCGACGGTCGAGACCAGGCCGGACTCGGCCCACGCGACGAGCCATGAACGCACGGAGCGGGGGGAGCGGACCTCGGACCACAAGCGTGCGACGGCCCAGGCACTTGCGACAGCGAGGATCAACACGAGCTCGGCGTGCTCGCGGCAGAACGCGTAGGTGCTCTCGATGGCGTACGACGCCGTGACGGGGGCGAAGTAGACCTTCCGGTTGTAGGTGAACAGGTAGTAGAGCAGCGCGCGGACGTGTCCGGTGCGGAGGTAGAACGACAGGACGGCGAGCCATGGGGTGATGGCGCCGACGCCGAGGGCGACCACGGGGCGCCAGTCGCTGGCCCCGCCTTGCCTGCGTCGCAGCGCGTCTCCGGCCCACCACAGCGCGATGGGGATCAGATGGGCCATGGCGGGCTGCTTGCCCAGACCGCCG
>CAYMUE010000166.1:8719-12080 GCA_964393505.1 uncultured Polyangiaceae bacterium | reverse complement strand
AGCAGCGGACCGCGATGGCTCACCGCATCCACGTACGGCACCCAGTGACCGTCGATCAAACGCCGTCCCGCTGCCGCAACGTAGGCGTCGTCGAGCCCGATCCAGACGGCGAAGGGGCGCGCGAACCAGCGGTGGACGAGGGCGACCTGCACGACGACCCAGGCTGTCCCGAGGCTGCAGAGCAGCTCGACGGGCTTCACGGGTCGGAGGCGGAGCATGGGGCTGCCCCATCGGAGTCGAAGTGGGCGGGCATGTCCAGGGGCAAGTCCGGGGGGAACGGGGGACGCTCAGTCCTTGCAGCAGCGGAAGCCGAGGTCGTCGAGGGACGCGGTGGCGGCGTAGCGGCTCAGGGAGAACTGGCAGGTCAGCCCCTGCGAGGGGCTCGCGAAGGAGCCCCCCCGCACCTGATAGATGGGGATGTTGGTGACGGGTGTGGTGCCGGTCACCGTGCTCGACCACTCGCTGACGTTGCCGGACAGGTCGTGGACCCCTTCGGCCGTCACGCACGTGCTCAGCGAAGCGTCCCCCGCGGGCACCACGACGTCGTCGTCGGCACCGCCGGGGACTCCGTCGAAGTCGAGTCCGTTGCAGGACAACGGCTCGTAGGTGGCACCGTAGGGATAGGTCAACCCTGCCGCCCCGGCGCAGGCGAGCTGGAGCTCGGAGGCCGTGCACAGCCTCGCGCCGCGGGTCGCGCAGGCCGCCGCCGCGGCCGAGTGGCTGACGCGGGTCCAAGGCAGGACGTCGGGCTTCGTGCAGGATCGGCTGGTGGTCGTGCCCGCGAACGCCGAGGTGGCATCGGGGCGGCTCGCCTCCCAGCGATCGATCCAGAAGTCCGCCCCGCCCCAGGTCACGTGGATCATCTCGTCGGCGATCTCCTCGTCGACCTCCCCGTCGCAGTCGTCGTCCACGCCATTGCACGATTCGTCGGCAAAGGGCGCGCCTGCCACGGGATCGGGCTTCACCGACAGATCGCACTCCGTCGAGTCCTGCGCCGAGGAGCACACTCGCTTGCCGCCGTCGCGACACGCCCCGAGCTTGCCGTTGTCGCACCCGGTGCCGAGGTCCGGGAACGACTCGTCGACCTGCCCGTTGCAGTTCCCGTCCTGCCCGTCGCACCTCAGCTCCACCGCGAGCAGGACTCCGTCGGCGTCGACCTCGACCGACGCCGGGTAGGAGCAGCGCCATCCGTCGGCGCCCGAACAAACCGTGTCGGCCCCCTCGCAGGGGGTTCCGGGCTTGGGGTAGCACGACGACGCGGGGGGCTTGGTGAGGGCCAGATCCGCGGCCTCGTCGGTCTGTCCGTCGCAGTCGTCGTCCTTGCCGTTGCACGTCTCGAGCCCTTGGGGCCACACCGGACAGGAGTACTCGCAGCCGGTAGACGGGTCGCCGTCCACGTTGGCGAATCCGGGATGGCAGGCGTCGATGACGCAGGAGCCGGAGTCACACCCGCCGACGGCGTGCTCCGGGACGCACGAGGCGCCGCAGGCGCCGCAGTTCAGCGGGTCGATCGTCAGGTCGAAGCCGTTGTCGGTGACGCCGTCGCAGTCGTCATCCTTGCCGTTGCAGACCTCCGGTCCGGGGCCCACGCCGCCCATGCACACCAGGCTCACGCCGAGGCATGTGGTCACGCCTTCGGCGCATTCGCCCTTGCAGACGCCGCCCGGGCAGCTGTCCCCGCACGGCTGGCCGCCGCCCGGGTTGCCGTTGTTCACGTTGCCGTCGCAGTCGTCGTCGACGTCGTTGCACGCCTCGGCAACCTTCGGCCACACTGGGCACTCGTACTCGCAGCCGTCGCTGGCCACGGTGTCGAGATCGGCGAATCCTTCGGCACACGAAGCAATTACGCACCGAACGATCCCAGCGACCTCGGCGCACCCCGCGGTGGCGTTGGGCAGCGAGCACACATTGCCGCAGCTTCCGCAGTTGCTCGGATCGGTCGTGACGTCGAACCCCTCGTCCGTCTCGCCGTCGCAGTCGTCGTCCTTGCCGTTGCACTCTTCCTGGCCGGAGGCCGACTTGGCGCAGGCGTACTCGCAGCCATCGGAGTCGATCTGGTTGAGGTTCCAGCGCCCCGGGGCGCAGGAGTCGACGGCGCAGACGCCGCCGACGCACTTGGGGAATGCGCCCAGCAGCTCGCACACATTGCCGCATGCACCGCAGTTCTTGGGGTCGGTCTGCGTGTCGGCGGAGCACGCCGCGTCCGCATCCGGCTCGCCGTCCTTCGCTGCGTCGGCAGCTCCCCCACCGCCATCGAGGAAGAAGCCCCCCGCGGCCCCTTCGGGAGCTCCCCCCTCCCAGCCCCCTCCGGAGCCACCGCCGCCTGCCGCGGACGCGTCGGCACCCTCGTCGCACGTGAAGCAGTAGCCGTTGTCGGTGCAACCCGCGAGCGGTGCCGAAAGCAGGGCGCACGCGAGGGTGATGCTCGAGGCGAGGCGAGCGCTCATGAAGCCCTCCTTGCGACGCGGCGAGAGATCGCGGCGAGTCCGAGGAGCAACAGTCCGATGAGCGACGACCTGGCCGGAGACGCTCCGGTCGTACGACAGCTGCAACCTCCACCTCCAGTAGCCATTCCGTAGTTGTTGCGATCAGGCTCGGGCTGGGCCGTGCCGGCGGAGCCGGCGGAAGCGGCCTCCCCGGCGGAGCCTGAGGCTCCCGCGGAACCCGCTGCGCCGCCCTTGCCGGCACTGCCCGCACTTCCGGCACTGCCCGCACTGCCCGCTGCGCCGTCCTTGTCCGGACTCCCGTCCTGACTCGCGTCCGTCCCCGCGTCGATCGCGATCGGCACGCACCACCCCTGCTGGCACACGAACCCTCCCGGGCAGGGGAACTCGCCCGTCTGGCACTTGCTCACGCACAGCCCCTCGATGCACTTCTGATCGCCCGGGCACTCCGCGTCCCAGTCCGTCTCGCCGTCGCAGTCGTTGTCGAGCCCGTCGCAGATCTCGTCCTGCGGACCCACCGCCCCCTGGCACACCGGCGCGCCGTTCTTACAGATCGTGAGCCCCGCCTTGCACGGCGGCGCGTCCTTGCCCGCGGCCGGCTCTTCGCACGCCTTGCCGATCGCCGGATCGTTCTGCGATACCTCCGGCTCCTCGTCCGTCGACCCGTCGCAGTCGTCGTCGATCCCGTTGCACAGCTCCGGCGAGGTCGCTCCGTTCGCCTGACACACGAGCTGCTCGGTGGTCAGATCGCACGTCAGCGTTCCCGGGCACGACCCGCTCGTAGCGCACGCGGTCCCGAGGCCCGGGATGTCGTCGGCCGGCCCGTTGCAGTCGTCGTCGATCTCGTTGCAGATCTCCGGGCTGGGCCCGGTGCCGCCGTTGCACACGACCTGGGAGCCCGCGCACGCCCAGACGCC
>CAYMUE010000166.1:0-8619 GCA_964393505.1 uncultured Polyangiaceae bacterium | reverse complement strand
CTCCGGCTGGGAGTGCACGCCGCCGGAGCACACGAGATGGCCGCTCTCGCACACGGTGATGCCGGGCTCGCACTCGCCGATCGAGGTCCCGCACGGCTTGTTCGCGTCGGCCGGTGCGTTGTCGACCACCATGTCGCAGTCGTCGTCCTTCCCGTTGCACACCTCGAGCGTCGGTACGCACTGCGCGCAGACCGCACCCTCGTCGATGAGCCCGTCGCAGTCGTCGTCGAGACCGTTGCACACCTCGACGCCCGGCGCCTGCCCCGGCTGTGTGATCTGGCACACGGTGCCGTCACCGCCGCCGTTGCACACCCGCACGCCCGTCCCCAAGCACACGCCCTTGCCCCCGTCGTCGCAGGCCGCTCCGAGCTCCGGGAACCCCTCGTCGATCAGCTTGTTGCAGTTGTCATCGAGGCCGTTGCACACCTCGTAGTTGGTCGATGCCGCGATGATCGTCGCGAAGGCGTTGGCGATGCTGTTCTGGTCGTTGGCGAAGAAGGCCGACGAGGTGCCGCCCGCGTTGGCGATGGCGTTGAGCTCGGTGGTGTCGGAGGGCACGGTGCTGACTCCGATGACGTAGGTGTTGACCGGGACGCCGGGGATTGCGTTGCGCAGCGCGGTCGCAGCGGCGACGGGGTTGCCCTGGCACTCGTCGATGCCGTCGGTGAGCAGCACGACCGCGTACTTGCGGCACGGCACCGCGCCGTCGCACTTCACGATCGGCTGGAGGTAGTCCTGCGCGGCCTGCAGCGAGCCCGCCAGAGGCGTGGGCCCCGAAGCGCGCAGCTCACAATCCCCGCCCGAGCCGAAGCTGCAGTAGTCACCTGGCAGCTCGCTCGAGTCGAACTTGGTCTCCTTGCCGTCGAGCCACGACAGGTACTGCTCGAGGGGGCGGTTGAAGCCGACGAGCAGGTCGGCGCCACGACGGGGTGCGCCGCAGGTGCCGGCGTAGTTGATGCAGTCGGACTTGTCGGGCCAGGCGATGTTGATGTTGGCGTTGAGCGCGGCGGGATAGCCGGCGCCGTAGATCGACTGCGGGTTGCACCCGGTCGGGTGCGCGGGCGCGGTGTTGTCCCGCGGGTCGTCGTAGCTGCAGCAGATCTTCTGGCACTCGAACCACTTGGCGGCCTGACAGGAGCGACGCACTCCCTCGTCCTGGTGATAGCGGGCCAGGGCGAAGTCGGCGTTGGGGAACGCAGCGAGCACGTTCGTCAACGCACTCTTCGCCGTGTACAGCCGGGAGTTGTTGCCGTCGATCGCGTCCGCGTCGCTCCCGGTGTCCACGCCGAGGTAGTCCGTCGATCCGTCACCGAACGTCGGCCTACCCAGGACATCGCGCAGCATCGACGCCGAGCTGTCGACCACCAGCACGAAGCGGGGACGTGTGTCGGTGACAGGCCCAACGCACGCGGGGACGTCGGCGGGACATGCCTGCGGCACGCCGTTCACGCACGAGGGCATCGTCTGCCCGTTGCAGGTGAGCGGAGCGAGCCCGTCGTCCGGCGCTCCGTTGAAGTCGTTGTCCCAGCCGTCGCATATCTCACCGACATAGGCACCGTCGATGAGCAGCTCGCCGGTGCCGCCCCCCGCCTCGCCCGTGCAGATCGGACACACCCCGCCGAGCGCGCCCGTCACGTCGAAGGTCGCCGCCGGGTTGATCGAGGACATGCGCGACAGCACGTTGACGATGCCGCCGCCTCCTCCGCCGCCGCAGTCGTCGCACGTGCCGGTCGTCTGCGTGCCCGCGCACTCCGGGTCGCTCTTGGGCTGCGTATCGCCGCCCCTTCCGCCTGACGCGGAGATGACCGCGCTGGCCCCCACGTTCACCGTGTCGCCGATGAGCAGCAACGAGCCGCCCGCGCCTCCTCCGGCGGAGTCGTTGCCGATGCCGCACCCGCGGTTGCCGTTGGCGTCGATCCTGCCATTGACGGTGAGCACGCCGCTCTGCCCGGAGTTGGCGGCGACCAGCACGATCCGCCCACCGCCGTGGCCGCCGGTCGACAACCCGGGCGACCAGCCGTCACCGTCGCGACACCCCTTGTCGCCTCCCGCAGCGCCGAACTCGCTCGCGTAGATCGAGTGCCAGAAGGGCTGGCCGGCAACCGACGGCAAGGCGTCGTTGGTCCTGCAGTTCGAGTAGTCCACGCACGCGCCGCCGGTGACCACACCGAGGCAGTCTTCCTCGAAATCCGCTGGGAAATTGCACCCGCTTACCGAGCAGTCCTTCGTGCCACGACCGCCGATGCCGAAGTGCGCTCCGCCTCCCCCCGAGTCGCGCACGCCGCAGCCGCCACGACCGCCCGAGAGCGGAAAGGCCGCCGGCCCCGGCCCGTTGAGACACAACCCCGCCTGGTACCCCTTGCCCTTCGCCACGATGGAGCTGGTCGCGTCGATCGTGATGCTGTCGGCCTTGATCACCAGGTTGCCCGTATTCGTGCGATCGGTGCCGTTGAACGCCGGCACTTCAATCCGCGCCCCGTTCGTCAGCGACACCGCGCCGTACGTGTGGACACCGCCGAGGGTGACGGTCCCGCCGTTCATGATCAGATCTGCTGCGCTCGCCGTGGCGGGCAGGAGCACGACCGGAGAGGCGACGACCGCCGCAGCGATCACGCGATGGGAGAGGAGTCGAGGGCGCACCATTCGAACGACGTTACGAGACGTGTTTGCGGACGGCAACGCCGCGCTTCGTGAATCAAGACGTCGAATGGCGCGTTCGGGGGACGGTTCCATGCCCCCCACGGTCTCGCACCGTGTGGCCCCCCCGAAGGGCCGTGATAGGCTGGCGTGGTGCCGCAGCGGCAAGCGCTCCGACGACGCTGCGGGTCGGGGGTCCAGGGTGACGGGACGATCGAATCCACCTGCGTCTGGAAGCAACCTGCCACAGCTGCTGGGGAGCTACGAGCTCGTCGCCGAGATCGCCTCTGGAGGCATGGCGACGGTGTACCTGGCGCGCTTTCACGGCAAGCGTCACTCGGGGCGATGGCTCGCAATCAAGCGCATGCACCCGCACCTCGCCTGGGAGACCGGCTTCGTGCAGATGTTCCTCGACGAAGGCCGCCTCGCCACTCGCATCCGACACCGCTGCGTCGTGCCCACCCTCGAGGTCGCTCACCTCGAGTCCGGCCCGCTCATCGTCATGGAGTACGTCGAAGGCGCGCCGCTGTCCGACCTGTTCTCGACCGTGACGGCGCGGGACGAGCGGATCCCGCCGGCGATCGTGGCGCGAGTGATGCTCGACACGCTGGCCGGGCTGCAGGCCGTGCACGAGGCTCGGGGGGAACGGGGCGAGCCCCTGCACATCGTGCATCGCGACGTGTCGCCGCAGAACGTGCTGGTCGGGCTCGACGGGATCTGCCGCATCATGGACTTCGGTCTTGCGCATGCGGCGGCAGGAGATGAGGAGGCGCGGGACGGTCAGCTCAAGGGGAAGGTCGGGTACATGGCGCCCGAGCAGGCGAAGGGAGAGCCGTACGATCAACGCGCGGATCTGTTCGCAGTCGGCGTGATGCTCTGGGAGGGGCTCGCCGGGCGAAGGGCCTTCAAGCCCCGTCAGGGCGGGAGCGAAGCCGAAGCGCTGGTGCGGCTCGTCAACGCACCGCTGCCTTCGCTGCACGAGCTGGACGCGTCGATCGACCGCGCGACGAGCGCGGTCTGCGAGCGGGCGCTGCAGCGCGACCCCGAGGATCGTTTCGGCTCGTGTGCAGAGTTTCGGGCTGCGCTGGAGCGCGCCGCGATGGGAGGGACGGGGGTTGCCCCGGCACGCGAGGTGGGCCGGTTCGTGCTCGAGCAGCAGGGAGAGGACATCGCCTCGAGGCGGGCCGCCTGCGGGCTGCCCGGGCTCGGGGTCCCGTTGCGCCGACGGCGTCTCCGGCAGATCGCGGCGACGCTCGTCGGAGTTGCGCTGGCGTGCGGGGTCGCGGCGACGCTGGCGCTGCGGCATTGCACGGCGGACGGTGGTCCGTGAAGCTTCCGGGGCGCGTGCGAGCGCCGGATCGCCGGGATCCACGCCGCCCCTTCCCGCCCCAGGGGGATCTGGGGTAAAGCAGCACGGCAGGTCCGCTTCCTCCCCCGACTGCGCGCGGGGGTGAGGTGGAGCGTGTGCGAGAGACGACGAAAACCGGAGACCAGGCGCGAGCCCGGGAGAGTGTCGGATGGCCGAGAGCACCAGTGATCGCCCCGAGGGCGAAAAGAAGGTTCGCGAGGACGAGGCGTCCACGAAGGACGGCGACGCTGCGGCTCAGTCGCGGAGCGGGACCGACGAGGCAGCGAAGGCGGAAGAGACCCCGGATGCCGGGGCCAGACCTGCGTCGGGTGTGAAGCCTGCTGCCGCAGCCAAGGGAACCGCACCTGCGAAGGGCAAGGGGGCCACGCCTGCGGCTGCGCCGAGCCAGGGCTTGATGACGCCGACGAACATCGCGCTGCTGCTTGCGGCAGCGGGACTGCTCGCGTTCTGGAAGGGCGTGACGATCTACAAGTCCACCGGGCGCGACTACTACAGCGCTTCGGCGTGGCTCTTCCTGATCGCCTTCTTCGCGACCGCGGTCTCGGCGTTCCACTTCCTCGGTGGGCAACTCGCGCCCAAGCCCGGCGAGCGTGTGAAGAAGCTCGAGTCGCGCGTGCTCGAAGCCCTTGTGCCCGCGATCCCCTTCTTCGCCCTGTACGGCGTGGTGTGGTGGGTCGCCTGGGACACGTGGAAGGCCATGTACCCCGGCAACGCCTGGCTCTGGATGTTCCTGGTCGGCCTCGGCGTCACCTCCTGGGGCACGTGGTACGCCCTCAAGCCGCCGTCTCAGAAAGACATCCAGGCCGATCAGCTTCCCACCCGGCGCGTCATCCTGCTCATCATGCTCCCCTTCTTCTGCGTGTTCGGCATGATCTGGCTCGCCGAACGCGTCGCCCAGCCCTGAGCTCGCGCACGCCGATCGCGCTGCGCAGCCCTGCGCTCCCGCGCACGCCCCCGAACGCGTCTACCCATCGACTTCGCACCTGCCGCATCGCTCCACAGCGATGACGGCGAGGGTCACGAGACGCCGTTGCGTCCCATGCCTCCCACCGTGTCGCCCGGCTCGGTGGGACGCTCCCCGGACTCGCTGGCCCAGCCGTCCTGACTCTCCACGGCCGACGCAATGATGTGAGCGACGCGATCGTTGGCGTCGCGGATCGGCGTGAGGTGCACGAGCCAAGGGGAGCCACCGATGGTGACGATGTCCGCAACCTCGCTGCCCGACACCGCGGTGTGAATCAGCGGCTCGATCCGCGTGCGCACACCGGAGTCGAGCACCTCGGGGAGGCGGCGTCCCACCAGGGATCCGGGCTCGATGGACATGGCCTCGAAGGCCGGTCCGTCGCACACGACCAGCCGCAAGTCGCGGTCGAGCAGCGCCACGGCCCCTTTGGGGAAGTGCCGGGCCAGCGTGCGATAAGCCTCCACCGATCGCTGCAGCTCCTCCTGCGCCTTGACCACGTCGGTCACGTCGCGCAGCGATCCGCGCACGCCCATCGACTTGCCGTTCTCGTCGTGCACCGGCTGCCACGACATCGACACCCAGCGCGTGCCGCCGTCACGGCGCACGATGCGGAACGACTGGTGGTGTCCCGTGGAGCCGCTCAAGGCCTGGGTGAGCAGATCGAGCGACCGCTTGCGATCGGGAGGAAACGTGATGCTGCTCAAGGAGACGCGGCCCTGCATGAACTCGTCGGGAGTGTATCCGGAGACGCGCTGACAGGCGGGGCTGACGTAGAGGAAGTGGCCGGCGGGATGGAGCCAGTACTCCCAGTCCACGGTGAACTCGGCGATGGTGCGCCAGCGGAACTCGGTGTCCCGGAGCTTGCGCTCCGCCGCACGCTGCGCGGTGATGTCGCGTCCCTCCGCGACCAGGGCTGCGATGCGCCCGGCGGGATCGCGCACGGGGCGGATCTCGAACTCCAGCACGATCCGCTGCGTGGGGCTGAGCTGCGTCTCGATGTCGATCACGGGCTTGCCGCCGCGCACCGCCTCACTCAGGGCCGCGTCGATCTGATTGGAGATCCCTTGGACGTGCGTCCACCAAGGCGCGCTAGCGAATGGCTGCCCGACGAAGCGCTCGCTGCGCTCACTGCTGCGCCGAAGCACCTCCCCATTCACGTAGAGGATCGTCCCGTCCAACGACAGCACGGCTACCAGCGCCTTCATGTCGTCGAGGATCGCTTCTGCGGAGACCGGCGAAGAGTCCACGATGCTGTTCACCACACCACGTCCTGGTACTCGGCGACCCCGGGGGCATCGACGATGGTTGCCGCGCGCGCCCCAGGGACCTCCAGGGTTCCGGAGAACGTGCCGGCAGGCTGCAGGAAGTCGGACCGCAAGGGACCGATCGAGAGCCGCGCCGCATGTACCGCATCCGCGCGAAAGCGCAACCGCACCGTGCCGTCTTCCGATTCCATCGTCCAGGGCGCCAGGGGACGCTCCCGCTCAAACGCGAACTTCACCGGTGAAAGCTGCGCGACTTGCCCGTCCAACCACCCGGCGCACTCCCGCCCCGCATTAAACCCCTCCACCAGGTTGAACGCCACCGGACGGCCATCGGAGCTCCGCCCCATGCAGAACGCCCAGCGCCACCGCGTGCGTCGCGCCAGCATCCCCTGGGTGTAGTCGAACCCACACAGGGCCCCCTCCAAGCGGGTGAACCGCTCCCCGACGAGCAGATGCCCACGGACCGGCATCAACGCGCGCTTCTCCGTGAGGTGAAGCCCCCCGTCAGGCACCTGCCCGATCGTCGCAATCGCCCCCGGCGCCCCGTCGCGGTCGAAGCTCGCACACACCGTCAGCTCGTGCGCCCGCGCCTCCAGCCGCCAGCTCGACGATCCGCGCTCGCGACGCAGATCGATCGCACACCGAAGCGATCGAAAGCGGACCTCGCACTCCTCCTCGCACCCGTCGGACACGCTGCACCCGCCCGGAACCCCGACGTAGCTTCGGTCCATCAGCATCGCGCGCGTGCGTCGATCCAGCACGTACACGAACGCCGTCGCCCCCCAGCCCAGGTGCACCACCGCAAGCGCCAACAGGTACTGCTCGGTGATGAGCGTGAGCCACACCCAACGCTTGTGGCGGGTCGCGCGCCACAGTGCCCCGGCACTCGCCGCAGGCTCCGCGGTCCTCACGTCGAACGGTGCGAGCGCCGACGCGTGGAAGCCGAGCCGCGGTCGCCCGTCGGCCTCCAGAACGTCGATCGGTTGGGGCAAAGGGTTCATCGCGGATTCGATCCCTGCGGTGGGCTCACGCCTCGCGGTTCGCCCTTGGCCGCTCGACTTCCTACCATCGGGCAAAGCCGCCACGACCTCAAGGCCCAACCCGATCGACAGTGGGCCGGCAGGGCCTTTGCCGGCTCCCGCCTCAGCGGCTCGTGGACGGCGCCGAGAGCCTGCGCTCCAGCCCTCCCTGCGCGTTCATCCCCCACGTGTCGTCGATCATCGTCGTCGACAAACGCCGGTTCGTCGCTCGCTCCACCACGGCCCGCTCGCCCTGCACCCGAATCCCGTCGGCCGTCAGCTTCCACGCGCCGATCTGCCAGGTGAGGCGGTCGGGCTTCGACGGATCGGCCTCGACGATCGGGATGGTTGCGAGGCGCTGAAACGACGCGTCGGCAGAGAGCACAACGAGCTCCTGGCCGGTCTTCCCTTCCGCGGACGAGTGCGTGGAAGCCAGGAGCAGATCCCTGTTTCCGAGCCGCGCGACGCGGAGGGCGTCGAGCCCGGCGAGCCGAGTGACCGCGGGGGTCTTGTCCGAGACGATGATCAGCGGGCACTCTCCTTCGGCACACGTCACGAATCCCACGGTGGCTCCGTCGGGGAGCAGGCTGCGCCGCAGCGCCCGATCGCACGGCGCCGACGATGCCGGGAGTGGCGGCATCAGCGAGCAGACATGGGACGCCGTTACGACGCGGGCCCGGTCGCGCACGTCGCTCGCGAACACGAAAAACGCGTTGTCTGTCTCCGCGCGCTTGACCTCCAGCATGGCCCCGGAACGCGACAGGAGATCGCCCTCGACCTTGTCGGACCACTCCACGCTGTCCGCGCGGTTGACGAGACGCAGGACGTCCCCCTTGCGCGCGGTGACGTCGGAGTGCTGGTGGGTCTTGGCCTTGCGGAGACCGGGGGCGACATCGGCGACGACGACCATCAGCTCCTCGGTGGGAGCGGGGCCGGGCTGCGCGGGAGCCGGCTTGGACTTGCGGCAAGCGGGCAGGGTCGCGACGACGAGCGCGCTCAGGGCGAACGAGGCCATACGCCCGTGTGACGACATGGCGGGCAATGTGGCACCCGTCGTTGGAGGCATCAAGGTACATGTCTGGGCGCTCCGCTCCTGCTACTGTTGTGGGTGCAGCATCCCGTCGATGCGCGGAGCCCCCACCATGAAGACTTACCGAACAGCGGCTACAGCCGTTCTTGGCATGATCGCGGCCAGCCTGGTGAGCGCGAGCGGATCCGCTCAGACGCGCACCTTCACGCTGACCGGCGACTTCGACAACGGCTCTCTGACGAAGCTCAACAACGTCCAGGTGAAGCCGGAGACCGTCGTGCCCGACGGCCGCGTCGTCCTCGGTCCCACGGCCGTGTCCAAGACCCGGCTCGTGT
>CAYMUE010000165.1:0-14868 GCA_964393505.1 uncultured Polyangiaceae bacterium | reverse complement strand
GGGGGGGGGGGGGGGGGGGGGGGGGGGGGGGGGGGGGGCGGGGGGGGGGGTTGGGGGGGGGTGGGGGGGGGGGGGGGGGGGGGGGGGGGGGGGGGGGGAGAGGGGGCTCGCGGAGCGCGTGGATCGCCTCGGCGGGGATCATGTGGCCGTGCTCGCGCTTGGAGTCGAGGTAGCGGGTGTTGAAGCGGGTGATGCCGACGACGAGGGGGAGCTGATCGACGACTTCGACCCCGACCTCTTCGAGGTCTTTGCGTTTGAGGGGGTTGTTGCCCAGCAGTCGGATGGTCTTGCGACCCTTGCGGAAGTGCAGGATCAGACGTCCAGCGTCGCGGAAGTCGCGCGAGTCGATGGGGAGTCCGAGGCGCTGGTTGGCCTCGTAGGTGTCGTGCCCGGCGTCCTGCAGCAGGTAGGTGATCGCCTTGGCCCACAGGCCGATGCCGCGCCCTTCGTGCCCCGCCATGTACACCAGCGCGCCGGCCCCTTCGGCAACGATCTGATCGAGCGCGGTCTGGAGCTGTGGTCCGCAATCGCAGCGCATGGAGCCGAAGACGTCGCCGGTGAGGCAGTTGGAGTGGACGCGAACGAGCGGAGCATCCGCGGCGGCGAAGTCGCCGTACAGCAGGACCGAGTTGACGGCGAGGTGATCGGCGAGGAGCGCGAAGACCTGGCGAGGGCCGGACTCGCGAACGGTTCGCACGACGTTCTCGATCCGGTCGAGGTCGGAGCGGCGCACGGATGCAAACCACTGGAAGGTGGGGGATCCGGTGGCGATGCGGACGGGGAGCGGGACGGGGCCGACGATGCTGAGGAACGGGGACTCACCGCCGCCGTCGAGCACGCGGCCGTGCTCGTCGATGGAGACCAGCTTGCCGGCAGCGAGGAGCTCTCGCTTCACGGAGGGATCAACGTAGGAGAACATGGGTGGTTCGATTCGTGTGTGGAGGGGTCAGAAGCAAGCGCCCCGTTTGGTCGTGTCGGTGCGTTGGAGCGGGGCAGGGCGACTCGCGGGGAACTTCTTGCGAGCGGCGGGAGCATAGCGCCCGGCGGGCGGACGGCCAGGGGTCAGTGGCGACGTCGTCGGATGGCGACGGCAGCGGAGATGGCTGCGATCAGGAGGGCGGGCAGGGATCGGGAGGAACCGGGCACGGAGCAGCCGCAACCGCCGTCGTCTCCGTCGCCCCCGGCAGGCGGAGCGCCCGCGCCGCCGTCATCGGTCGAAGCGTCGCCGGCAACTCCCGTGTCGCCAGCCGCGGCATCGGTCGTGCCGCCTGCAGCTCCCGCGGCACCCGAATCGCCCGAAGCGCCCGCGGCACCGTCGGGTGCAGGGGCATCGGGACCGCCGTCGGGCGCGCCGCCATCGGGGCCTTCGGTTTCGAACGCGCCCCAGTCCGCAGCAGAGCCCATCGGCCGGCCGAAGCCGTCGAAGTCGTCGGTGGGTACGTCGGGGCCTCCGCCGACGTCGATGGCCGGGCTGCCGGCGGCGAGGTGAAGGTTTGCGGTGGCGGGATCGACGAGCTTGGGGTCGGCGACGAGGGAGAAGTTCTCCTGGCCGGCGCCAGCCTTGAAGGCATCGAAGTCGATCCAATCGGCGCCCAGGCGGAACTGGGGTGTGCCGGCGGAGTTGAACCAGAGGTTGTGCGAAGAGCGCAGGGCGTTGGCGGAGGCGGTGTCTTCGACGGCGAGGCCGCCCTGGAAGTCGGCGAAGATGTTGCCGTGGAGCTCGAGGTTGCCGGAGCGTTCGACGAGAGACACGGCAACCGAGCCGGGGCCTGCGAAGGTGTTGTAGTAGACCCGATCGGCGATGGTGGCGCCTTCGCCGGACTGCGAGCCGTAGCCAACTTCGACGGAGCACAGGCAACCGAGGGAGGTGCCTGCGTTCCAGATGGCGTTGTTGAAGATACGGTTGCCGCCCTTGACCCTGTGCAGAGCGATGGCAGGGCCAGCGACGTCGTGAATGCGGTTTCCCGCGACGAGCGTGGAGCCCTGCGTCTGGTAGCGCAGCAACAGGCCGAAGCCGTTGGCGATGTTCTCGACGAGGTTGTCGCGGATCGTGCCGGTAGTGCCGGTGAGCACGACGGCGTGGCTCTCTCCCACAGTGGTGCCGCCGTCGTGGATGTGGCTGCCGCGGAGCACCAGGCTGGTGCTCTCACCGCCCAGGATGCCCTGAGCAGTGAAGGCGGTGACCTCGACTGCGGTCATCCAGATGTCGCTGCCCTGCACGGAGACGCCGGACGACAGGTTGCCGGTGCCGTCGATCTTGACGCGAGCGAGGCGCAGGTAATCGCTTCCGAGATAGGCGACGGGGTTCTCGCGGGAAGGCTCCGTGCTTCCGCGGATGGTGGGGATTTCGGCGCCGAGGCCGCGGATGGTGAGGGGCTTGGAGGCGGAGCCGGAGAACGAGGCCTTGAGGAAGAGGGCCGGGCTGGGGATCTCGGAGGGATCCTTTTCGTCGTAGACGCCTTCGCCGAGCAGGATCGTGTCGCCGGGGACCACGACGGACAGCGCCTTGCGGATCGACTGGAAGGGATTCTGCTCGTCGCCGGAGTTGGCGTCGTTGCCGGTGTTGGCCGACACGTAATAGAGCGTGCCGACGTGGATGTTCAGTGGGGTCAGGGTCTGCAGCGGGGAGGGGGAGCCCTGGGGCGTGACCTGGACGGCGCCGCTGCTTGCGCCGGCGGGGATGCGGACGATGATGAGGTTGTCGGACCAGAGGGTGAAGTCGGTGACGGCTGTGGAGCCGATGGAGACAGAGCCCTGCGTGGTGCCGAAGCCCTGGCCGTAGATGCCGACGTAGGAGCCGAAGCTCGCGGAGTCCGCATCGAGGAACCGTATCTGGGCAGGCGCACCGGCAGCAGAGGCAGGAGCCGTGAACAGCGCGCCCGCAGCCAGCAGGCCACAACCAAGCAACAAGCAGGTCGTTCGCTTCATCGTTCGTTCCCTTGAGTCGGTCCGATAGCGTACCACAGCCCGCGGTGTCCTGTGCGGTCATCCCCGGGGCCCTGCGCAGCGAGCCCTTCCAGCGCAACCCGGTGTGCGGCTACGATGCCCCCGAGGTTCCTGGTGAAGATCCGCTGCGCGCTCGGCGCGTCCATCGGTTTCGTGTTGCTCGCTTGCGCTGCGCCCGCGCTGGCCTGGGGCGGCAAGATCCTTTCGGAACGCCCGTGTCCCGTCGACGAGCCGATGGGGATGACGGCGCAGGGCGACGCGCTGTGGATCAGCGATCTGGCGACGCGGACCATCGTGGAGGTGAAGCCCGACGGCACGATCGGCGCGAAGCTGAGCGCGCACGGCAATGCGCCGACGGGGCTGACCTTCGATCAGGGGATGCTGCTGCTGGCGGACCGCGACCACGACTTCATCGAGCGTTGGAAGCCGGGATCCGGGCAATACGAGCGCCCGATCGCGTACTACGAACGTTGGGCCACGGGGCTTGCGAGCGACGATCGGAGCCTGTTCGTGATCGACGCGCGGGACGCGAAGGTGCACCGGGTGGATTCGAAGGACGGCACGACGATCGTCTCGTGGCCTGCGCCGGCGTCGAATCCCACGGGGATCGCGTACGACGGCCGGCAGCTCTGGGTAGCGGATCACGTGACCGACGAGCTGTACCGGATGGATCCGCGAGACGGGATGGTGACCGCGATCGTGCGCGCGCCGGGGCCGTATGCGAGCGGTCTTGCGGTGGCGGGCGGGAGCTTGTGGGTGGCGGACTATCAGCTCCGCAAGCTGTTCCAGGTGTCGTTGCCCGACGACACTCCGTACGTGGAGGATCAGGAGCGGCGGGTGAGGGCGTCGTACGAGCTGACGTACCGGGTGACGGGGCCCGGGCGGGTGACGAAGCTGGTGTCGTATCTGGCGGTGCCGGGCGAGCTGCCGGGGCAGCACGTGATCGCGGAGCCGAAGTTCGATCCGGCGCCGACGCGGTTCGTGCAGGACAAGTGGGGGCAGCGTCTCGCGGTGTTCGAGCTGGGGACGGTGGAAGCGGGGCAGGTGCGGCGGGTGCGCTGGGAAGGGGACTTTTCGGTGCAACGGATCCGGTTCCAGATGGCGCCGGAGAAGACGGGGGGAGCGATCCCGGCAGAGCTGACGAAGTGGCTGGCCGACGATGTGAAGTACGACCTGGGCTCGCGGTCGATCACGGAGCTGGTGGAGCGGGTCACGGCGGGCAAGCGCAGCGCGTACGACAAGGCGCGGGCGATCTACGAGCACCTGGCGAAGACGATCACGTACGACCGTTCGGGGGGGTGGAACAACGCGGCGGCGGTGCTGGAGCGGGGGACCGGGAGCTGCAGCGAGTACACGTTCGCGCTGGTGGCGATGCTGCGCAAGGCGGGGATTCCGGCGCGCTACGTGGGGGCGATATCGGAGCGGGGAGACGAGGCGAGCTTCGACGACGTGTTCCACCGATGGGCGGAGGCGTGGCTGCCGGGCTACGGGTGGGTGCCGATGGACGCGAACGCGGCGCACGGCAAGGGGCCCGGGGAGCGAGCCTCCTACTTCGGGGGACGAAGCAATCGGCATGTGGTGACGACGATCGGCGGGGGCGGGTCGGAGTATCTCGAGTGGGGGTACAACCACCACGAGGACTACGCCGCGGAGGGGGGAGCGACCCTCGAGATCCAGCCGATCGGCAGGTTCCGTCCGCTGTCCGAGGGGCAAGGACCAACGCCCGCGCGGGCCGCGCGCGTGATCGCACCCGACCTGGAGGAACCCGCGGAGACGAAGCCGTCACGGTGGGAGCGCGCGACCCAGGGGCGCATCGGTGATCCGTGGCTGGTGGCGCTGGTGATCCTGGTGGCGGTGGCGATCGGGTTCGGGCTGGGCAAGGCCGGGGCGTCTTCGGGTGCGATGGGTAAGGGGTAACGCGCGCTCGCAGCGTCGATTCGCAGGGATTTTGCCGCAGGCGCGTGGCCGGGTGTAGGAACGGCCATCCGCCATGACGGACTACAAGCCCTTTCGTGCTGAGCCCGAGGAGCCCGAGATCGATGAGCGCACCGTGGCCGCGGTGCTGAGCATCCCGTCCCGCGACGAGGATCCGGCGGGGCTTGCGTGGCGCGACCTGGAGGGGGGATCGCTCGCGGCGATCGCGTTGCGCATGCTCGCGCGGGTGGAGGTGGAGGAGCGCTGGCTGCTGGACACGAGCCCGGAGGCGGCGAGCCTCTACGAGCAGGTGCGGCCCGAGGGGATCCGGCTGCTGCGCCAGGGTGACAGGAGCGCGGTGCAGGCGACACACCTGGCGCTGATCGGCCCGTTCCACCCGTTCCTGCGTCCGAGCTCCGTCGAAGAGGCCGTGCGGCTCTTCCAGATACGCCCGGAGATCGCGTCGCTCACGACGTGCGTGAAGCACAAGGACGCGTTGCTGGACGAACGCGGGGAGCGGGTCATCGACGAGCAGGACGAGCGGGTGCTGTGGCGACCGGCGCATGCGTTCGAGATCGTGCCCGCGCGGTTGCGGCGTCGCAGCACCGAGCCGCAGTACGATCCGTATCCCTTCGAGCTGAGTGCGCGGGAGGCGTTCCTGGTGGACTCCGAGTTCGAGCTCGGGATGTACGCGGCGTGGCTCGGGCGGGCCGGGGCGCGAGGCGGTCGTTGACGGCGCCTGCGGCGGAGGCGTCGGAGCGGGCGAACCGGCGCGATCCGGGGGCGATGGCGTGGGTCACGACGACGTACTTCGCGGAGGGGCTGCCCTACTCGGTGGTTCACCAGATTGCGTCGCAGTTCTTCACGGCGATGCACGCGAGTCTGGAGTCGATCGGGCTGGTGTCGCTCTACGGGCTGGCGTGGAACCTGAAGTTCGCGTGGAGCCCGCTGGTGGACATGCTGGGCACGGTGCGAAGGTGGCTGATCGTCCTGGAGCTGTTGCTGGCGGCCTCGATCGCGTGGATTGCGTGGCCTGCGCACCATGGGGATCTGGGGGCGGTGGCGCGTGCGCTGGTGGTGGTGGCGGTGCTGGCGGCGACGCACGACATCGCGATCGACGGGTTCTACCTGCAGGGGTTGGGGCAGCGGCAGCAGGCGGCGTATGCGGGGCTGAGGGTGGCGGCGTACCGAGTGGCGCTGCTGGTGGGCAACGGCGTGCTGGTGTGGCTTGCGGGGACCACGAGCTGGCGCACCTGCTTCCTTGCGGCGGCGGGGTTGATGGCGTTGCTCGCGGGGCTCCACCACCTGCTGCTGCCCCGTCCGGATGCTTCGGAAGACGACACATCTGGCAAGAAGCCCGCCGGCGCCATCCGCTTCGTCGATGCCTTCCTGTCGTTCTTCCGTCAGCCGCGCGCGGCCCTTTCCATAGCGCTGGTGCTCGTGTTCCGCCTCGGCGACGCGATGATGTTCTCGATGTCCACGCCGCTGCAGCGGGACCTCGGGATGGATCTGCCCATACGCGGCCTGGTGGGAGGCATCGGCACCGCGCTGGGGATCGCGGGCACGATCGTCGCCGCGGGGATCATCTCGCGCAAGGGGCTGCGCTCCACCCTGGTGCCGATCGCGTTGGTGCAGGGGGCGGCGCTGCCGATCTACGCCGCGCTGGCTGCGGTGCGCCCGGGGCTGGGGCTGGTGATTCCGGCGGTGCTGATCGAGCAGCTCGCAGCCGGGGTCGGAACGGCCGGTTTCTCGGTGTATCTGATGCGCCTGTGCGCAGGACAGTACAAGGCGTCGCACTTCGCCATCGCCTCGGCCCTGATGTCGCTGGCGGCGACGGTTTCGGGATCCGCCAGCGGGTACATCGCGAAGGCCGTGGGCTACACGTGGTTCTTCTCCCTGGCCTCGGTAGCCGCGGTGCCGGGCATCGTGCTGGCGATGATCGTCGTGTCGAAGATGCCCGAGCAGAGCGCGGCTGCGAAGTGACGCGGCAGGACGGCGTCGCGGATCAGCCGGTCATGGCGAGGGGACCGCGCGCCTGCGGGGCCAGCCCGAGGCTCTGTCGGATTGCCTCTTCGTGGGCGCGCTCGTGGCGAGCCAGCGTGCGCAGCAGCTCCCGTGCGGAGCCGCCGAACAGGCGGGAGAGCGCGTCGTAGTACCGGGACGCACGCGCTTCGGCCTCCATCGCGATGCGCAGCGCCTGCTCGTAGTCGATCGTCTCCGGCATCTGGAACAACGGCGGGGTCTTGCTCATCACCACCACGACCCCTTCCGCGTCCGGCATCGCGTCGCGGCTGCTCTTCACGAGCCGCTCGAGCTCCTCGGCGTGGCTGGCCTCGAAGCGCACCATGGCCTCGAGGAACAGTCGCCCCCGCGGCTCCGAGCAGCGACCCACCAGCCCCTTGTAGATCCACCCGCACGCGTGCTCGGCCTGGATCGCGTTGCGCAACACCTGATGCAGGCCCACCACGCGTCGTCGTCGCTTCTCGAGCTCGGACACCGTGTGCTCGACCATGTCCGCGTTGCACTCCTTCGCGCGTGCCATCAGGCGCAGGAAGTGCTGCCCGGGCTGCGGCATCATCGCCGCCAGCGAGTCGTAGAACAGCGAGGACTGGCGCTCCATCCGCAACGCCACGTGGACAGTCTCCTCGAGCGTGTAGGTCTCGGCGTGGGACCAGCTCGGCGGCAAGTGCTCCAGGTAAAGCTGCCGGTGGACCAGCGACGCGCCCCCGATCAGCACCTCGCGCAGAGCTTCGAGGTCGATGGACCGGCTCTCCTCCACGACGGCCAGTCCGACGAGCAGGGCACGGATGCGCGCGTCATCCGCGCGCTCGGCCGCGACCTGGAAGTAGCGCCCCGCGGCACGCTCCGACTGGATCGCGAGATCGACTGCTTCGGAAGCGGTCATCAGCTTCATGGTCTCTCCCCTCGAACCCGACGGTTCCCCGATTACATCTGGGGGAAGAGAACGATCGTCAAGCTCGACGTGACGCGATTCTCTCGCCCAAGGGAGCACGCACGGAACGCTCGTCGCCGCGGTCGTTTCTCCGGTCGAAGCGCTCGACGGAGAGGAGCGTCCGCCCGTCAGGCGCTATGCTCGAAGGCGATGCCCGTGATGGATGACGGCTCTCGCTCGACGGTGGTGGATCGCATGCGCGTTCAAGGAGCGCGCGTGCACGTGCCGATCGGGGGGGAGTGCAACAACCACTGCCTGTTCTGCATGGAGGCCGATCGGGTATCGAGGGCGCGGGCGGCGAAGCGGATGACGGCAGCGCGGGTGCGCGAGCTTCTCGCAGCGCAGCGCGGGGTGGAGGAGGTCTGCTTCACGTCGGGGGAGCCCACGATGCGGCCGGAGCTGGGGCTGCTGGTTCGCTGGGCGCGCGAGTCGGGGTGCGCGCGCGTGAGCTTGATGACCAACGGCCGGCGCCTGGCCTACGCACCGTATCTCGCGTCGCTGGTCGATGCGGGGTTGCGGCGGGTGTACGTTTCGATCCACGGAAATCATCGAGCGCTGCACGAGGGATTGACGCGCGCGCCGGGGAGCTTTGCGCAGACGATCGCGGGGCTGAGGAACGTGGCGAAGCTGGTGCCGGGTGGGATGGAGCTGCACACGACGACGGTGCTGACGACGCGCAACCTGGAGCGGCTGAGTGAGCTGCGCGAGCTGCTGGAGCAGGTGAGGGTGGGGCAGGCGGTGTTCACGGCGATGCAGCTCGCACCGCGTCCCGAAGGGGGAGTCTCCCGGCTGATGCCGCGCTACCGCGAGATCCGCGAGGCGTTCGCGCGCATGATTGCCGCGATGCCCGGCGTGCGCGGCTCGACGTTCCTCGTCGACGTGCCGCTGTGCATGACCGAGGGGCTCGACGATGCGACGCGTGGATTCGTGGAGCGCAGGGTCCACTACGAGGCGGATCGGTCCGTGCAGGGAGCAGACGCGATCGACTCGGTCAGCACGGGGGATCTCGATCGCGCGTTCCGGGTGCACGGTCCCCGGTGCGAGCGGTGCAGGTACGTGGCGCAGTGTCCGGGCGTGTACCGCGCGTACGTGGACGTGTGGGGGTGGGAGGAGATCGAGCCGGTGCCGTGACGAGGTGCCGATTTCTGGCCATACGGTTTCGATCCGGTAGGGTGAGCGGGTGAAAAGGGATCGCCTGGCCGCTTGGATGTGCGTGGGCGCCGCGTGCGCCGCGTTGGCGCTGCCAGCGATTGCGCGAGCATACGATCCGTTCCTGGAGACGCCCGACGCGGCGACGGTGGATCAGTCGGCGGCGTATCGGCATGCGAACATGGAGGGGCAGGCGGCGCTCGGCGAGTTGCGCACGCGGGGCGTACTGTTCCAGCAGCAGGGGCCTGCGCGGGGAGTGGAGACACCGATCCGGTTGACCGGAAGACTGCACGGCGTCCACATCCATTCTGCGCTGCCCGAGTCGCAGCGATCCACGACGCCGTTCGAGATATGCGATGCGCGGCTCGCGCTTGCGCTCGACGACTTCGCGGCGATCCTGGAGCGACACGGAATCGACGAAGTGGTGCACTACTCGATGTACCGGCCGGCGCCGCCGCCGCAACCCGTGCGTCGGGGAGGGCCGCCGGGTGTAGTGCCGTCGTCGCTCGCACCGTTGCCGCCGTTGCCGCAGCCGGACCAGGACGGGCTGGCGCCGATCAGCATGCCGCAGCCGGGGCGGATCACGACGGCGCGAGCGTCGGGATCGGGTGGGCGCGCGACGACGATGCGACCGCGGTCGGGTCCGTCGGCGGCGCCGAGGGTGCCGATGGCCAGTGCGCAGGCTCTGGTGACGCGGGAAGCGAAAGCGACACGGCATCCGGCGGGGCTTGCAATCGACGTCGCGACGTTGCGCAAGAAGAGCGGGGAGTGGCTGAGCGTGGCGGGGCACTTTGCGGGGCGAATCGGGGCGCAGACGTGCGGGGTCGGGGTCGCGGAGCCGACGGACGACAAGGCGAAGGAGCTGCGGTCGATCGTGTGCGAGGCATCGGCGGCGAAGGTGTTCACGTACGTGTTGACGCCGAACTACAACGCGCCGCACCGGGATCACTTCCACATGGAAATCAAGCCTGGAGTACGCTGGTTCCTGGTGCACTAAGCGGGTGGGGCGGGGTGTGTCGGCGTCGGGGGAGCGTGGCTGCGCTTCGCTTGTTCAGCCTTCCGCTTCCGGGTGTGACGTGGTCTGCTTCGGGCTGCACGGCGGACGGTCGTGCAGCCGTGAGCTCAACGGGGAGACGTCCAGATGGAACTCAATGACCTTGTGACGAGTTTGATGGCCCAGCTCTACCGGGTCTCCAAGTCGGAGTCGGTGGTTGGCAAGCCGATGGTGTTCGGCGAGTCGGCGGTGGTGCCGCTGTGCAAGATCACGGTGGGCTTCGGCACGGGCTCGACGGATGTAGCGGGCGAGCAGCGTGCGAAGGGCGGCTCGTTCGATGTGGGCGGCGCCGGCGGCGGGATCGCGGTCGAGCCAAGGGCGTTCGTGGTGGTGGGCAAGCAGGGGACGGCGCAGATGCTGTCGGTGCGCAAGGGCGCGAAGGCGATCCTGCAGAAGGCGGTGGACGTGCTTCCGCACGCGGTGGATCAGGTGCTGCCTGTCGAGGAGGAGAAGAAGCCCGAGGAGAAGAAGCTGCCGGCGGGCAAGAAGTAGCGGGAGACGCGCAGATGAAGATCGCCCTGATCGTCGTCGCTGCGCTCGTGGCCCTGGCTGCCGTACTGGCAGTCGTGGTGCCGTTGCGCGTGCGTCTGACGGCGAAGGGGCGAGGTCAGTTCGGCGACACGTGGGTGATCGCGGGAGGTCTCGAGCTGTTCCTGATCACGGTGAGCTTCGCGGCGGCGCATGCCGCACCGAGCCTCGTGCAGGTCCATGTTGCGGGCCGTCGCGTATGGGTACGACGCCGCACGGGCGCCGAGACCCCGGAAGAGCCCGCGAGCCATGCGAGCCTCGTCGACAAGGCGAAGCGTGTGTGGGCCGAGATCGACCAGCGCTTCGACCGCAAGCTCCTGGCGAGCTTCGTGCTGGGCCTGCGCCGGCACCTGCGCCTGGAGCACTGCCGCGGGCAGCTCGCGTACGCCACACCCGACGTGGCGTTCACCGGGATGCTCTCCGGAGCCCTGTACTTCGTGGCAGGGCTGCTGTCGCCGGTGGGATCGTTCACGGTCACTCCCGAGTGGGAGGACGTGCTGCGGGCCCAGGGCGATATCGACGTGGCGGTGAAGGTGTGGCCCCTGCGGGCCGTCGCCGACATCGCCTGGTTCGTGGCGAGAAACATGCGAAAGCGCGCGCTCCCCGCGGCTCCGACCGTGGTCCAGCCCGCGCAGACCTGAACGGAGGCCCTCATGGCCAGCAAGCTCGACGACGTCGTCAATCACCTCATCGAAGGCATGCACCAGATCTCGAAGATCGAGACCGTGGTCGGAGAACCCCTGCAGGCGGGCGACGCCATGCTCGTCCCCATCCACCGCCTGCGCGTCGGATTCGGCGTCGCCAGCGTCGGCGCCGGCGGTCACACCGAAGCCGGCGAAGGCCGCTCCGGAGGCCGCGGCGTCGGCGGCGGCGTCCAGGTGGAGCCGATCGCAGTCGTGTCCATCGGCAAGGACGGCCGTCCCCGCCTGATGGCCATCGACGGCGAGTCCGAGCAGATGCTCGGCCAGCTCTTCGAGCAGATCCCCGACCTGCTCGGGCGCGTGCTCAAGCTGGTGACCAACAAGATGGGCGGCGGCGAAACCTCCGACAAGCTCGACGAGCCCCGCACCAAGGGCCATCTCCCCGAAAAGGAATAGCGCCCGCCCGCCGTCCACGGCCCAACCATGCTCCTCGGCGCCCGCATCGCGGTCGTCGTGCCCGCGCACGACGAGGCTCCGCGCATCCGTCGCGTGATCGAGCGCATGCCTGCGTTCGTGGACCGGATCGTGGTGGTCGACGACGCGAGTCGCGACGAGACCTGCGCGAGCGTGAGCGCCTGTGAGGACCCGAGGGTCCTGCTTGTTCGTCACACGAACAATTGCGGCGTCGGCGCTTCCATCGCCACCGGATACCGCACCGCCCGCCAGGACGGTGCGGATGTCATCGCGGTGATGGCGGGGGACGACCAGATGGATCCCGGCGACCTGGAAGCCGTCGTGACTCCGGTCGCCCGACACCAGGCCGACTACGTGAAGGGCGATCGCATCCACCACGCAGAGGCGCGAGTGATCCCCTTCGCCAGGCGTGTGGGCACCACCACCCTCGGCGTGCTCACGCGCTGGGCCGTGCGCGCTCCGGGGCTGTCCGACAGCCAGTGCGGCTACACCGCGATCTCCGGCGACGCCGTAGACCGCATTGACCTGTCCTCGCTCTGGCCCCGCTTCGGCTACCCCAACGACCTGCTCGGTCTGATCGCTTGCCGCCGCCTGCGCATCGCACAGGTCCCCGTGCGCCCTGTCTACCAGGGCGAGCCAAGCGAGCTGCGCGCCTGGCACGTCGCCACCGTGATCGCGCTCATCGCAAGGGCCGCGTGGAGGGTGAGGCGACCGCCCCGGTAGGGAACCCTGCCCCGATCTCGGCTGCTCCATGACCTCCCTGGTCACCGCCGTCACCAAGTGCCGCATCGCGGTCCGTGCGCTCGGCAAGCCGGTCGCTGCGGCACCGGCTCAGTAGGTCACGACTGGTCCTAGGATGACTCCTCCACCCGCCAGCTCGGCCACGACCCGGAAGGTCCTCCCGGTCACGAAGTACCCGCTGCTGGCGCCGTAGAGCCGCAGCGTGTGCGTGCCCAACGGCAACGGGACGAGGGAGCCGTCGCTTGCGTTGCGCGCAAGCGCGCCCTCCCAGACCCCGAGCTGCCAGGTCGATGAGCCGACGGTGTAGCCGGCTCCGACTCCCGTCGGGATCGTGGCGGCCCCCACGTAGGTGTCCCACTGCTGCCCCCCGGCAGGCTTCCCCACAGCATCCGTGCTGATAAGCGCGAGACCGACGATCTCCCCGTAGAGGCTGACGATGAAAGCCCCGTCCATCGCGCCGTCGGCGACGATCGGCCCGTCGCCCGTGCGCACCCGGTCCACCGCCATCGAGTCGGCGGCGACGAACGTGCTCTCGATCGCAGGCGCCGCTGCCTCCGGAGCTTCGGCCACGTCGGAGTCCGCGACATCGGCTGCAACCACGTCTCCTAGCGGCGCGTCTTGGCTCACATCCTCGACCGTGGCGTCCGACGCATCGGCTGCATCGAGGACGTCGGCATCGGCCGCATCGAGGACGTCGGCATCGGCCGCATCGAGGACGTCGGCATCGGCCGCATCGAGGACGTCGGCATCGGAAGCGTCGAGGACGTCGGCATCGGAAGCGTCGAGGACGTCGGCATCGGAAGCGTCGAGGACGTCGGCATCGGAAGCATCGAGGACGTCGGCATCGGAGGCATCGACGGGGCCCGAGTCTGGCTTGGAGGAATCGGGTGGCGGCGCCGCATCCACGACGAGAACGTCTGCGGCGTCGCTGCCCGGGGAGGAGTCGACCAGGCCCAGGCCGGAAGTGTCGAGTGAGCATCCCCACAGCGTTGCCGCGGAGGTGGCGGAAGCGATTGCGAGGTAGCGCGTGAGGGCGGGGATGCGATTCGTGCTGCTCAAGGCGTGACGTCTTCCCGAGATTGCTTCACCGTATCACGTTGCAGCGGCGAGGCGAGACGGGTGCTCTCAATCTCCCAGCGCCCGCGAAATCACTGCATCGACGTGTCGCAGCGCGTGTGCCTCGTCGAAGCACCGCGCGATCCCCTCGAGACCGATCAGCGCCACCACCTCCTGGTCGCGCTCCAGGTTCCCTCGGAACGTCCCCTCTCCGTCGATGGCGCGCATCGCACTGCGCTGCACGATCCCGTACGCCTGCTGGCGCGGCCTGCCGGCATCGACCAGCGCGAGCAGCACGGACTCGCTGAAGCACAGGCCGCCCGAACGCTCGAGGTTCGTACGCATCGCCTCGGGATGGACCACCAGCCCGTCGATCAGGCTCGCGGCGCGCTCGAGCATGAAGGCCAGAGTGCTGGTGACATCGGGGGCGATCATGCGCTCGACCGAGGAGTGGGAGATGTCGCGCTCGTGCCAGAGGGCGACGTCTTCGAGGGCCGGGACCACGGCGGCTCGGACGATGCGAGCGAGGCCGCAGAGGTTCTCGCTGAGGATGGGGTTGCGCTTGTGGGGCATGGCGCTGGAGCCCTTCTGTCCAGCGCCGAAGGACTCCTGGGCCTCGCCGGCCTCCGTTCGCTGCCAGTGGCGGACGTTGGTGGCGAGTCGCTCGATGGCCGCGGCGGTCAGCGCGAGGGCGGCGAAGAACGCCGCGTGCCTGTCGCGGGCCACGATCTGGGTGGGCACGGTCTCGGGAGCCAGGCCGAGACGAGCGAGGGCGTCGCGTTCGATCTTCGGATCGAGGTGGGCATAGGTTCCGACGGCGCCGGCGATCTTGCCGACGGCGATCTCGATGCGGGCGGACAGCACGCGCATACGCGCGCGTCGCAGCTCGGCGTGATGGCCGGCGAGCACCAGGCCGAAGGTCACGGGCTCCGCGTGCATTCCGTGGGAACGGCCGATCATCGGCGTGCGGGCGTGCTCGCGTGACCGCCGCTCCAGCGCGCCGATCAGAGCGTCGGCTCGCGCGAGCAGACCGTCGGTCGCGCGCACCAGTAGCAGCGCGAAGGAGGTGTCGAGGACGTCGCTCGACGTCATGCCGCGGTGCAGCCAGCGTGCGGGCTCACCCGCGAGCTCCTCGACGTGCGTGAGGAACGCGATCACGTCGTGGCGGGTCGTCTGCTCGATCTGCTCGATGCGTGCGGCGTCGAGCTTCGGATCGCGCGCTCGGATGGACTGCGCAGTACCGGAGGGAACGAGCCCGGCCAGCTCCATCGCCTCGCACGCGGCGAGCTCGACCTCGAGCCAGGTCGCGAAGCGGGTCTCGGTGGACCAGAGCGCGGCGAAGTCAGCGGGTGTGTATCGGGGGATCATGGGCGCTGCATACCACTGGCAGCGGTCTCCGTCGCGAGACGAGG
>CAYMUE010000164.1:0-14946 GCA_964393505.1 uncultured Polyangiaceae bacterium | reverse complement strand
CGCGTTCGCGTGCGCCAGCGCCATCCCCCTTCCTGCCCTCGCCCAGGATGCTGCGGCCGCTGCCGCCCTGTACGATCGCGGCCTGTCCGACATGCTCGCAGGGAAGCTGTCCTCCGCATGCCCCGCGCTCGCGGAGAGCTATCGCCTCGACCCCTTGCCCGGCGCGTTGTTCACGCTCGCCGAGTGCGAGGGCAAGGCGGGCAGATGCGCGACGGCCGTGGCCCGCTACGACGAGTACCTCGCGACCTACGCGCGCCTTCCGGCCAAGGAAAAGGCGGGGCAGAAGGGGCGCAACAAGCTCGCCGAAGCCGCCAGGCGGAAGCTGCTGCCCAATGTGCCCACCGTCACCATCCGTCTTCCCGCTTCGGCTCCGGAGGGCACGCGCGTCCTGCGCGACGGTGTGCTGCTGAACGCTCCAGCGCTCGGCGTGCCTCTGCCGATCGATCCCGGGGACCACGTGCTTACGACGCAGGTGCCTGGTGGTCCCGAGCATGAGCAGCGTTTCAGCATCGCGGCCGGAGCCAGGCAGGAGGTCCTCCTCGAGCTCGTGATGGCGAAGTCCGCGGACGCAGACACGAAGCCTTCCCAGGCAACGACAGCGCTCTCCGCTGAACCGCCGCAACAAGCGCGCTCCCGCTGGCTGACCTACGTCGGCTTCGGACTCGGCGGCGCAGGCGTGATCGCCGGAGCGGTCACCGGCGCGATCTCCTGGTCCAAGACCTCCGACATCAAGGACGCGTGCGTCGGCAACCAATGCCCCGACTCCCGGTCCGTCGACATCGATTCGGCGCAGACCTGGGCCACCGTGTCCAATGTCTCGTTCATCATCGGAGCCGCGGGAATCGGCGTCGGTATCGTCTCGCTCCTGACCCGCTCATCCAAGACCGCGGACGCGCCGCAGCCCGCCGCGGTCAGCGTCGTTCCATCATTTGGCCCCGGCTACGCCGGACTCCAAGGACGCTTCTGATGACCCTACGCGACATGACCTCACGGGGATTCTTCGTTCATGCGACGCTGCTGGCCTTCGCGTGCTCCATCGGGTGCGAGAAGCTCAGCGGCCTGAGCGACCTCGAGGTGGATGAGTCCGCCGCGGGTTCGGGAGGGGCGCTCGATGGCGGCGCCGGCGCGGCCGGCGCTCCCGACGCATCGTCCACCGGAGGCGGAGGAGGGCAGGGCGGCCAGGATGGCGGGGCGGGCGGTGTTGACGCAGGAACCACGGGTGGAAGCGCGGGTAGCGGTGGAGCGGCAGGGCAAGACGCTGGCGAAGACGCGCCCGTGGCGGGGTTCTCCTTGATGGTCCCGGCCAACCTCAAGGTCGTTCGCGGCAAGTCCGCCGCGCTGAACGTCACCATCACGCGCGACGCCGCATTCTCAGGGGCCGTCGATGTTTCCGTCAGCGTGGGCCTCCCCTCCGGAGTGACATCCACGCAGATCGCCCTGGCGAATCCGGATGCCTCCGGGGTCCTATCCATCGACGCGCAGGCCCTGGCCGCACTAGGACATGCGACCATCACAGTCCACGCCGTTTCGGGCGCAGTCGTCCGCGACCAGAATGTCGATCTCCTGGTCGCCGATCCCCCGGGCACGCTCGACGAGACGTTCAACGGAGTCGGCATGGTTGGGCTGGCGCTCTCCGACAAGACCGTCGCCGCCAAGGGAGTGGCCGTCCAGGCCGACGGCAGGATTGTCGTGGTTGGCAAGCATTCGGGGGGCCAGTTCGCGATCGCTCGCTTCCTCGAGGATGGGACTCTCGATGCGTCCTTCGGCTCGGGCGGTACCGTCGTGTCGGCCAAGAACGGTGAGCTCAACGGCGTTGCGATCCAGCCCAACGGTCGCATCGTCGCGGTCGGGACGGGAAGCCCTCACATCACGCTCATGCGGGTGCTGGCAGACGGCAAACTCGACCCCACGTTCGGCAACTCCGGGTACGCGAGCCTCGGCTCCGGGAGCGCCGCATCTTCGAAGGGGCTGGGGCTCGTTCTGCAGAGCGACGGCAAGATCGTGGCTGCGGGGTCGGCCAATAGCTCGGGCACGCTGTTTCGTTATCTCGGCGACGGTACGCTCGACAACTCCTTCAGCTCCAACGGGCAGGCTGCCGCTCCGGAAACAAGCACCCTCTACGGGGTGGCGCTCCAGACGAATGGCTTCATCGTGGGTGCTGGGACCAGGACGAATACCGATCCCGACATGTTCCTGTTCCGCACCGATGCGAACGGGGCGCCGGACACCGGTCTCGGTGGGGCCGAGGGCAAGTCGTACAACGTCGGCGTCCCGGACTACGCCTATGGCATGGCCCTCGACTCGGCCGGGAAGATCGTGATGGCCGGCACGGACGGCAGCGGCATGGAGAAATACGCCGTCGTGCGCGTGCTCCCCGGAGGCGATCTCGACAGTGCGTTCGGCACGGGCGGGATCGTGAAGGGAAGCTTCTCGGGGATGAAGGCGTCGTTCCTCCGCGCGGTCGTGCTGCAGCCCGACGACAGGATCCTGGCAATCGGCTACGCGGTCGCCGGGGCCGAGGAGAATTCTCCTTGCGCGGTCCTGCGCTTGATGCCCAATGGCACACCCGACCCCGATTTTGCCGCGGCCGGACTGTTTCTCTGGAAGACGGGACCCGGGTCTCTCGGCCACTGGCTCTACGCCGGCGCCATTCACGACGGCCGTCTGATCGCCGTGGGGAGACGAAGCGACGCCGGGTGGATGCTTCTGCGCCTCTGGCTCTGACTCACCGCCGCCGTCGTCGCGTCCACACGACGCGGTAGCCTGTCGGCTGGCCCGGGCTCCGCGCGGCGACTCAATCCATCGTGCGGCAGCTGACCGTGACCACGATGTCGAGGCATCGGCGATCTCGTTCGAGCGCGATGCACACGTCGATCTTCCCTTGTGCCGAAGGAGGGACTTGAACCCTCACGCCCGTAAGGACAGCGGATTTTGAGTCCGCCGCGTCTGCCATTCCGCCACTTCGGCCAACTGCTCCCCCCCTTTGCCACGTCTCGGCCCCCGCGTCGAGATCCCGTTGCACGCTGCCCCCATTCATCCCCCGCACGGTTGTCATCCCCGGTGAGCTCGACGATCCTGCGCGGCCGAGAGAGGTGCCTCCCATGTCGATCCACGACGACCCCATCCCCGAGTCCGAGCCAGCCATCGATCTCGATCGCCGAAGGCGCACTCGTCGCCTCGCGCTCTTCGCCGGCGCGGGCCTCGCCGCCGTGGGCGTCGGCTTGTTCTTCGTCGTGCGCTCCATGGAGGCGAAGGCACAGCAGCGCATCGACCTGGCCTGGGATCAGTTGTCGCGATGCATGGTGGGCGACGCCCCGCTCGCGGCAGGGGAGACGGCTTCGCTGCGGTTCCGCAACATCCAGCTCGCGGCCATGACGGTGCCGGCCGACAAGCGTGCGGACGCCGGGGGGCTGCCCTGGCCCGCGCGCTGTGCGCCCGCGGCGCATGGGGTTTCCGAGGCGTTGCGCGAGGCGGGCCGGGCGTCCAAGGACGGCAAGGATCTCTCTGCCTCGGCCGAGGAGCTCGCGAAGCTCCTCAAGAGCATCGATGCCGATCCCGTGATCGCAGATCTGTCGTCTCCCGTACAATCCGTCTGGACCCTCGCGACCGACGCAGGTCTCACCGCGCACCCGGGGGCCGTCGGACCGGCGCCCATGGCTCCGGCACAGCCCATGACGCTCGCGTCGCTCCGCCCCGACGACGCCCTCACCCGTTCATTTTTCGGCTTCAAGAACCTGTTCGACGAGGCCAACCCCTCGGAGGCGATCCGCTTCGTGGTCGAGGATAAGAGCGTGCCGGAGTCCCCCTTCGTCTGCACGGTCACCGCCGCTTCCGCTGCGTGCCGCAAGCTGCCTGCTCCTCTCGCGGCGGCCAACGGGCTGCGTCTGCTCGGAACCTCCGACGACGGTGTGGAACCGTTGGTGTTCGCGGGCAACCGCGGCTCCGACGGAGTCTTCCGGTCGGACACCGGGGCGATGATCGACAAGATGTACTCCTACTCGGGGCAGGTGACGCGCGACGGGGCGGCAGCGATCCTGGGCTGGGACGAGGGGACGCGGGAGCTTCGGCTGCTGCGGCAGCAGCCGGGCAAGGCGGTGCAGACGCATCGGGTCAAGCTCGACCTGAGGATTGGGAACTTCTTCTACAGCACCGCCACGCTCTGGGATCAGCTCCTCGTGCGTGGGGTCAGCAAGGAGGGGGCGATCCGCCTGCTCGCGAGACCCATCGATATGTCGGGTAGCGAACCATTCGGCCCCGAGCAGGACGTAGGCCCGCTCGGCCAGCGCGGTCCGGCCGGGGAGGGGACGCCGCACATCACCGGGTGCCGCACCTCGGAGGCGATCGTCGCCAAGGTCGAAGGACACTCCGACGAGTACCTCACCTTCAAGACCTCGGCGGGGTTCTCGCCGCCGGTGGTCGCTCCCGGGCGCGGCGGCACCCTGTCGTGCCGGGGCGCCGAAGCCACGCTCACCCAGGTGACGAGATCGTCGATCATCCAGGTGCGCTGCACTCCCGCCGGCTGCAGCGAGAAGGTCGTCGAGGCCGCGGAGGTCTTCGGTAAGGACAAGGAGCTCGCAGTGCGGGAGGGCTTCCTTGCGGGCGCAGACATCGACGGCAAGCTGCTGGTGATCTGGGGGGCCGGAGAACGAGGCGGTCTGAGGATGCGTCTCGCGCCGGCCGAGCAGCTCGCGAGGGCTACGGACACGGTGCTGTTCGACGATCTGGTGCAGGATCAGAAGCTGCAGAAGCTCAGCACGCTGGTCGAGATGAAGCTGCTGTCGCGCGGCAAGCTCGCGCTGCTGCTGCTGAGCACCCCGTCAGGGGTCCACGCGCTGCGCATCGACGCGTCGGGCAAGCCCACGCCGGTCGTCGCGAAGTGGGCGAAGTAGCCGCCCCGGAGCGTCAGCGGTTGCAGGTCTGCGAGCGGCCACCGTCGATCGGGACGATGACGCCCGTGGTCCATCCCGAGACGGGAGACAGCAGGAAGACGATCAGATCGGCGACTTCGGAGGGTTGGCCGACGCGGCCGAGGGGGTGGGTGGTGCGGCTGCGCTCGAGGAACGCGGCGTAGGCATCGTCGGCCATGCCGCCGCGACGATGCAGCTCGGTGACCACGACACCGGGGCTGACGGCGTTGACGCGTACGCCCTGGGGGGCGAGGTCGAGGGCGGCGCAGAGGGTGAGTTGCTCGACGGCGGCCTTGGAGACGCAGTAGCTCAGGAGGTTGGGGAAAGCGCGGACGCCGGCGACGCTGGAGATGTTGACAATGGCGCCCTTGCGCGCGGCGAGGCTGGAGGCCGCTGCGCGGATGAGGCGCATCGGAGCCCGCAGGTTGATGGCGAGGTGCGCCTCGAAGGCTTCGTCAGTCGCGCCCGTGATCGTGTCGCCCCGCAGGATCCCCGCGGCGTTCAGGAGTCCGTCGATGCCGCCGCCGGACACCGCGTTCGCATGCTCGACGACCTTCGTGGCCGCATCGGGGGCGGTGAGATCGGCTGTGTGCGGCATGACGCTCCCCGCGGGCATTTCCTTGGCGAGGGCCTCGAGCCGGGCGGTGTCGCGCGCGACCGCGAGCACGCGGGCGCCTTCGGCGGTGAGGCGGGAGACAGTGGAGCGGCCGATGCCGGAGGAGGCGCCGGTCACGACGTAGAAGCGGTCACGAATCTGGAGGTCCATGGCCCGGGTCGTACGACGCGGCGCGACCTCAGGTCAACCATGGTGGGATGGGGGACAGGCTGCTCGTCGGGGCGGCGGCGAGGGGAGCGCCCGGGCGGCGCGCGGAGGGATCAGTCGTAGTACTCGTTGCCCAGGTGGGTGATGAGCTCTTCGCCCATCATCCAGCGCATGGTGTTCTTGAGCTTCATCGACTGGATGAACAGGTCGTGCTCGGGGTACAGGCCGGGGGCGTGCATCGGGCTCTTGAAGTAGAACGAGAGCCACTCCTGGGTGCCATGGAACGAGGCGCGTCCGGCCAGGTCCATGAGCAGCGCGAGGTCGAGCACGATCGGCGCGGCGAGGATCGAGTCGCGGCACAGGAAGTTGACCTTGATCTGCATCGGGTAGCCGAGCCACCCGAAGATGTCGAGGTTGTCCCAGCCTTCCTTGGCGTCGCCCCGCGGCGGGTAATATTCGATCCGCACCTTGTGGTACATCTTCTCGTACAGGTCCGGATAGACATCCGGCTGCAGGATGCTGTGCAGCACGCCGAGCTTCGAGACCTCCTTGGACTTGAACGACTCCGGATCGTCGAGCACCTCGCCATCGCGGTTGCCGAGGATGTTCGTCGAGAACCACCCTGACAGACCCAGCATGCGCGCCTTCAGCCCGGGCGCCAGAATCGTCTTCATCAGCGTCTGGCCGGTCTTGAAGTCCTTGCCGCAGATGGGGACGTTGAGCTCGCGGGCCAGGTCCCACACCGCCGGGAAGTCCACCGTGAGGTTCGGTGCGCCGTTGGCGAAGGGCACGCCCTCCTTGAGGCAGGCCCACGCGTACATCATCGAGTTCGAGATGGCCGGGTCGTTCTCCCGCAGGCCCTTCTCGAAGGCCGCGATGGAGGCGTGCACCGGGCCGGGCTCGATGTAGACCTCGGTGGAGCCGCACCACACCGCGACGAGTCGATCGCAGCCGTTGTCCCGCTTGAAGCGACGGATGTCGTCGCGCAGGGCTTCGACCATGTCGGCCTTGGAGGGCGCGCTCTTGATGTGCGTGCCGTGCAGGCGCTTGACGTATTCCGGATAGAACACGGCCTGCATCGGCTTGACCGCCTCGAGCTCGTCGCGGATCGCGTCGATGTGCTCGCGCTGCAACACCTCGGCGTGACGGGCGGACTCGTAGGCGGAATCAGCGAACAGATCCCATCCACCGAACACGACCTGGTTGAGGTTGGCGAGGGGCAGGAAGTCGTGGATGAACGGGGAGCGCTTGTCGGTGCGCTTGCCGAGCCGGATGGTGCCGAGCTGTGTCAGCGAGCCGAAGGGTTTTCCGAGCCCCTTGCGGGCGAGCATGCAGCCGGCGATGAACGTGGTGGCGACTGCTCCCATACCGGGCAGCAGGATGCCGAGCTTGCCTTCGGGGCGCTTGATTTCTACGGGCTGTTTCACAACGACCTCTGGGTTCTGGGTGCACTGACGCACAAGGCGTCCCCGGCGCCGCGCGTCGGAGGCGCACCGCGGTAGCAAGGACAGTGCCTGTACACCCGTCGGGACCGGCATGGGAAGCCCTCAGCGGTCGAAGCGCCGAACTATCGGTCTTTCGACACCTCCCCCGCCCCCTGCGCAGCCCCTTGCCCACTCGCCGGTGTTGGCAGAGCGGCCCGAAACGTGTAAGCCGCGCGGCCACCCATGAAGCTCCTCGACGCATATCGCGCTTCCCTCAAGTCTCTCGCGGTGGAAGAACCCATCGACGTCTTCGTGCATCGCCCCCTCGGCTTCCTCGTGGCCAAGGCCAGCTACCCCACCCCGATCTCCCCCAACTTCATCACCCTGATGTCCATCTTCGTTGGCGTCGGCGGGGGGCTGATGCTCCTCACCGACTGGCCGCACAAGATGCAGTGGTGCGGCCTGCTCGTCTTCCTGTCCGCGGTCTTGGACTGCGCCGACGGCCAGCTCGCGCGCATGCGGAAGACCTCGTCGGCGTTCGGGCGGATGCTCGACGGAACCGCGGATCTTCTCGTGACGGCGGTCGTGGCGCCGCTCAGCATCTACATCGTGTGGCAACGACACAACACTCCGACGTGGCTGTCAGTCACGGTGATCGTTGTCGGATTCCTGACGGTGCTGACGAGCTCGAATCACACGAGCATGTACGACCACTTCAAGAACGTGTACTTGCGGTTCACGCAGTCGGGGTACACGGACGGCGAGGACTACGAGACGGCGCTGGCGCGGTGGAAGGCGACGCGGGCCGAGCAGTCCTGGTGGAAGCGAATCTCGTGGCGAATCTACCTGTTCTACGTGGCCGGGCAGCGCGACTACGCCAAGAAGTACGATCCGTGGACCAGCTATCGGTTCAGCCTCTTCCCGCCCCATGACCCCGAGCGGGCGGCCATCTACCACAAGCACGCCGAGCCGGTCCTGCGGGTCTGGCGGACCTTCTTCGGCTTCGGATCCTTGGTGTTCGGCCTCGCGCTCTTCAACGCGATCGATCAGGGTGAGATTTTTATCTTCTACCGCCTCGTTGTCCTCAACGCGATCTTCTTCCTGTACCTGCGCCCGGCTCAGCGGCGCGCCTCCAAGGCCGCGTTCCAGGAGATGGGCGTGCGCCTCCCCGACCAGCCGGAGACGAATCCAGCATGAATTCCCAGCACTCTCCCGCAGATGTCGCGGTCGTCCTCGTCGCCGGCATCGGCCAGCGCCTGCGACCCCTCACCCTCGATCGCCCCAAGGCCCTTGTGCCAGTCGGACCCGAAACCATCCTCGGACGCGCCGTGCGCCTGCTGATCGAGCACGGTGTCCGGGAGCTGGTGCTCGCCACCGGGTTCCGAGACGACGCGGTTCGGGAGGCGATGCGGGAGTGCCCGGTCCCTGTGCGCTACGCGCACAACCCCGACTACCAGACGACGCAGAACTCGGTGTCACTGCTGCACTGCCGGGAAGCCGTGGGGGGGCGAAGCTTCTACAAGCTCGATGGCGACGTGCTGTTTCACCCGGAGATTCTGGGGCGGTTGGACGCGAGCGGGGGGGCGCTTGCGGTGGCGGTGGATCCCCGGGCGAATCTGGGAGCCGAGGAGATGAAGGTGAAGCTTGCTCCGGATGGCGCCACGATCTCGGCGTTCGGCAAGGGGCTCGACCCTGCGGCGTGCTTCGGGGAGAGCATCGGCATCGAGCGGGTGGGCGGGGAGGCGGTCGGTCCGCTGTTCGAGGCGTTGGCGGAGTCTCATGCGCGGGGCGAAACGAGCCTGTACTACGAGGATGTCTACAGCCGGATGATCGAGGCGGGGCTGGTGGCGCGAGCGGTCCCGGTAGGCGATCTCGGCTGGACCGAGGTGGACACGCCGGCCGATCTGGAGGCGGCGGGGACGCTGGTGGGGTCGGGGCGCTTGGGGGGGGGTGCGTAGAGTCTGACGCACCGGGATGGCACCCAAGTTGCTGAACGCGGGATCATGACCGGACGTAATGAGTCCGGTGGGTATCAGGAGGCCAGAACGGAAGAGAGCACGACGGGAGAGCGAGGAAGAAGTTCTCGAATCCCCTGTCGAACGGCCGTCCTGATAACGGTGGAAAAGGAAGATTGTATGGCGGTCCGGACGGGGCTGCGACGGGAACTGTGTGACTCCGTTGCAACACCCCTGTGGCCCGGAAGCGACAGGCGTGAGTCTCTAACGTGTCGAGAAGGCAGCGGAAATTCCCTTCAAGAAGGTTGCCGGAACTCCCGCCGCCGTGCTAGAGGCGTCACCGCTTGCAGAAGCTTGAACGAACGAAGGACACTGACCATGGCTGAGCGCGGACCATCAAGGGCGATCATTCTGGCGGCTGGAACCGGTTCCCGGCTTGTCGCCCAGGAGACGTATCCCAAGCCGTTGAAGCCCGTTGCCGGGGTGCCGCTCCTCGTCCGCATCCTTCGCACTCTCCAGTCCGAGGGCATCCGAGAGGCGGTCGTCGTCGTCGGGTACCGCGGCGAGCAGATCAAGAAGGCCCTGCTGGCCGAACCCTCTCTCGCCCTGCGCCTGCACTTCGTCCAGAACGACGACTTCGACCGCAAGAACGGCGTCTCGCTGTTGAAGGCGGCCTCCTTTGTCGACGGCGACTGCCTCCTGTCGATGGCCGACCACCTCTACTCCCCGGAGCTCGTCAGGCGCCTGCGCCAGTTCGAGTTGGGGCCCGGCTGTTGCGTGCTCGGGGTGGACCGGGACATCGACCGTTGCTTCGACCTCGACGACGCGACGAAGGTTCGTCTGGCCGGCTCGCTGATCAAGGACATCGGCAAGGATCTGGGCTCGTACGATGCCATCGACACCGGGGTGTTCCGTATCGGTCCGGCCTTGATCAAGGAGCTGGAGCGCATCCAGGAGGCGACCGGGGACTGCTCTCTCTCCGACGGTGTCCGGGCGTTGGCGGCGCGTGGGCTGTTCCTGGCGGGTGACGTCGGCGATGCGCGCTGGATCGACGTGGACACTCCCGACGCGCTGCAGCGTGCGGAGGCGATGATCCGCGTTTTTGGCGACACGTTGGGCGACGAGCCCGGGGTTTCCCACGGTCCGATCGAGCCCGAGGCGATGGAAGCCTTTGCGCCGACCTGGATCCGGGGGCTGCAGCCCTACAATGAGGAGCACTTCGAGCTCGCCGGCAAGCACGGCGTTGCCCGGATGATGTCCAACGAGAACCCGTTCCCGCTCAGCGACCGCGTCATGCAGGCGGTCATCGAAGTGGCGCGGCGCGGCAATACCTACCCCGGCGGCTCGGCGACGTTGCGCGGCAAGCTCGGGCAGCGCGAGGGCTACGACGAGAACTACGTCACGCTGGGCAACGGCTCCACCGAGCTCATCGACGTGATCGTGCGGACCTTCGTCTCGGCGGGTGAGGAGGTCTTGCTGAGCGTCCCGACCTTCTCGCTCTACGAGAACCGCACGCGGGCCATCGGCGGAGTGCCGGTGCTGGTGCCGATGACCGAGGACCTCGGCTTCGACATCCCGGCCCTGATCGGGGCGGTGACCGAGCGCACGAAGCTCATCTTCCTGTGCACGCCGAACAACCCCACGGGGAATCGTCTCGACGAGGAGTCTGTGCGGCGAATTCTCGGCCTGGGTCTACCGACGGTGATCGACGAGGCCTACGTGGAGTTCGCGGACGACAAGAACACGTTCTCGCATCTGGTCCGTGAGTTCCCCAACGCGATCGTGCTCAGGACCTTCTCGAAGGCCTATGGCCTGGCGGGGATGCGTCTCGGCTACGCCCTCAGCCACCCGGTGGTGACCCGGCTGTTCGGGCGCGTGAAGCTGCCGTGGAACGTCAACGCGATGACCATCGCGGCGGCGATCGCGGTGCTCGAGGACGAGGCCGAGTTCGAGTCGCGGATGACTCGGATGCGCTCCGGCCGCGACCTGCTGGTCCACGAGCTGAACCGGATCCCCGGTCTCGAGGCGATCCCGAGCGAGGGGAACTTTGTCCTGGTCGATGTGAGCATGACTGGCGTGCGTGCGGACGCGATCCTGTCGGGGATGCTGAACGAGGGGGTGCTGATCCGGCTGCTGGCGGCGCACCATGCGTCGCGCACGTTCGTGCGGGTCACGGTCGGCGACGAGGCGCAGAACGCGCGCTGCATCGACGCCATGCGACGGGTCATTGCGCGTCTCTCCCGCGCGGCTCAGCCTGCTGCCGGGGTCTCTGTCACCGCTCACTACGATGCCGAGTAGGTCCGATCCGAACCGGCGCTCTCTCCTTCGGGCCGTGATACAGTCGCGCCCGTGAAGGGAACGATCGCGTCCTGTCTGCTGGCGGTGGCAGTCTCATGCTCCGTCTCTGCCGCCGCGTTCACGTGGCCGAATGTGCCCGACGCGGTTGCTCGGGCCTTGTCCGACGAAGACGTCGGGGAGCGTCGAGCGGCGGCTGCGAGGCTGCGGGAGATCCCTTCCGCGGTGGCGGCGCCGCTGGTGATGAAGGCGTTGGGGGACGGTGACCTCGAAGTGCGGCTTATCGCTGCGCGAGCGGCGGTGGAGCATCGGGTGGCGGGAGCGGGAGACCGGGTCACGGGGTGGCTGGCCGAGAGCGACCCTCGTCCGAGGCTGATGGCGTGCGAGGTCCTCCGGGTGTCGCAGGCTCCGGCGGCGGTGCCGCAGCTCACTCGGTCGTTGGGGGATGCGAACGCCGACGTCCGTCTGGCGGCGGCGACGACGTTGGGGGTGATGGGGGCGCGCGACGCGGTGGCGTCGCTGCTCGGGCATCTCGACGATCCGAATCCCGAGGTCCGGGCGGGGATCGTGCTGGCGCTGGGGCGCATCGGCGACGTGCGCGCCGTGGTGCCTTTGCTGGGCAAGGTGCAGGACGCGTCGTCGGACGTGCGGCGGGTGACGGTGCGAGTGCTCGGGGATCTGGGCGAGGTCAAGGCGTCGAGCGCACTTCTGCTGGCCCTGCGCGACAAGGTGCAGGCGGTGCAGGTCGAGGCCATCGAGTCCCTCGGCAGGCTGCGGGCAGCCGACGCGACCAGCGCCCTGGCGCCGATCGCGCAGGATCGGACCAACGTGCGTCTCCGGGCTGCGGCCGTGCAGAGTCTGGGGAGGATCGGGACGGAGGCGGCGCTCGATGCGTTGATGGCGTGTCTGGAGAGCGACGATCTGGCCGCGGAGCGCTCCCCGGTGCGGGAGGCCGTGGCGCGGATCGGCGACGTGGCGGTGCCTCGTCTTGCCGCGGCGTTGCAGTCGAGCAGCTCTCGCGAGACGGCCTCCGCGGCCGCGCTGATCCTTGGGGAGCTGCGTCGCACGCAGCATGCGCGCGCGATTGTCGATGCGATGCAGCGGGGTCGGATCCCGGCGGCGATCGGCCTTCGGGCTCTGGCGCTGCTGGGCGATCGCTCGGCGTTGCCCGCAGTGCTCGAGCTGCTCGAGTCGCCGTCCGCGGCGGTTCGTCGCGGTGCCATCGACGCGGCCTCGGAGCTGCTCGACCCGGCAGAGCCGGAGGGCACGGCCGTGGATCCGATCGCGATGCAGCTAGTGGCGCCGCGTCTGACGGCGGCGGAGAGCGTGGCGCTCTGCGGGCTGTTGGGGCGGACGGGGTCGCCGCGAGCGGCCACGGTGCTGATGTCGGTGGCGGCCGCGAAGGACAGGACGGTCCGTCTGGCGGCGATCCGGGCCTTGGGGGACGTGGGAGCGGCGGGGCAGGAGACGCTGCTGCTCGAAGGGCTGACGGACGGCGATCCGGAGATCAGGCTGCAGGCGTCGATGAGCTTGGGGCGAGTGGCTGGCGACGCAGGGGCGCGGGGGCTGTTGAGCCGGTTGTCGGTGGCGTCGGAGCAGGACCGGGCGGCGCTCGGCATCGCGTTTTCGGGTGCGATGTCGCGTGCGCGCAGCGAGGATCTTCCCGCGAAGGCGGTGACGTTGCTCGACACGCTCGGCGTGCCCGGCCGCGAGGTCCTCATCGAGGCGTTGGGGCGGATGCCCACGGCGTCGGCTGCCCGGGAGCTCGATCGGCTCACCGAGCGCCTCGCCTCTCCCGACGATCGTCGCAAGCTTGCGGAGGCCGCGGCGGGCCACGCGTCCATGCTGCCGACAATACGTCGTATGACGAACGATCTGGATCCCTCGGTGCAGGCAAATGCCGTCTGGTCCCTGGGGGGCACGGGCGAGGCGTCGGACATCGGGAGCCTCGAGAAACTCGTGCAGCACCGGGACGTGGCCGTGGCCGCAAACGCCGTGGCTTCGATCGGCAGGATCGCCGCGCGGCATCGCGGGGCGGGCGTTGGGGCGCTGTGCGCGGCGCTCGACGACGTGCGCACGTACGTGCGGGCGAACGCGCTGGCGGCGCTGGCGGTGTCCGGGCAGCGGTGTGACAAGGGGGAGAAGGAGCGGGGGCTGCTGTTCGCGGATTCGGCTCCGGTGGTGCGTGCGACGGCGGCATTGCTGCTTCGCAGGGTGCCCTCGCAAGACGGCGGCGCGGACAGCAGGGCGCTGCGGCGCTGCTCGTACGACGACAGGAACGGGTCGGTTGCAGCGGCGTGCAAGGAGCGTCCCTCGGCTCGTGTGGCGCGAGGTTCCGAGGCGGAGCCGGTGGTCGTCTTCGTCGTGCCGTCGGGCAGGACCGCACCCGAGCCGCGTGCGCCTTTCGCGCTGGTGCTTGCCGACGGGCTGATGCGCATCGGGATTGCGGATCGTCGGGGAGCGGTGTTCGAGCGTGCGGCGCCGCGTGGGGAGGTGACGCTCGCGGTTCCGGCGACGCTGGTCCCGTGAGCAGGCGGGGAATGCATCGGTCAGAGCGGCGAGGAGAACTGGATGCGGAGGATTGCGCCCTCGCCCTTGGCGTCGTCGAACGCGACGTAGGACGCGAGGCTCGAGCCGTCGGGTGAGAACTCCGCGTCCGACGCCGCGACGCGCAGCGGGAAGTTCGGGGGGCGAAGCTCCCAGGCGGCGTTGTTGAAGCTGGTGAGCCGCCACATCGCGCCGTCGGGTTCGGCAACCCAGTACTCCGCGCTTGGGCGGCGCAGATCGCCGGGCAGGCCGCGGGTGCTGGCGAACACGACGCGACCTGCGGGGGTGACGCGGGCGTGGCGTTCGAGGTCGGTGGGCGTGGAGGTGATGCGTCGGGTGACGACACGTTTCTCGAGGTCGAGGAATCCGAGGTCGAGTCCAGTGAAGGCCTGGGAGGGATCGGGGTTGCCTGCCCACAGGATCGCGGCGCCGTCGGGAGTGAAGCCCTGGGCGAGCATGGCTGTGGACGGCGTGGTCGGCAGGTCCTGCGGGCGCTCCAGGGCGGGGTGGCCGTCGCGCAGGGCGAAGGTCGCGATGCGCAGCTTCCAGCCGCCGAAGGCGAGGCGAGGATCTCCCGCTGCGGGCGCGTCGGTCATCTGTGACCACACGATGCGTTCGCCCTTGGGATCGAAGTGCGGCTCGAGGCAACCGTCGGGGCGCGAGGGATTGACTTCGACGAGACGGACGGCGGAAGCAGCGTCGGCGCGCACGGCCCACAGCTCGTTGGAACGTCCGCGCGAAGGAGAGGTTGCGAAGTCGCAGCGGCCGGGGCCTTGGGCGACCTGGATGACGATCCAGTCTCCGGAGGGATGCCAGGCGGGGTTGCCCTTGTGGCCCGAGGGGAGACCGAGCCGTTGGTTATCGCATGTGATGCAGCGTGCCGCGGAGCCGTCGGCGGAGGACATCACGAAGACGTCGGCGCAGCCGTCGTCTCCGATGCGGTCGACGGCGATGGAGCGGGCGTCGGGGGACCAGTCGAGGCGGCCGCCTTTGCGGGAGAGGACGGTGAGGGTAGAGGCGACGGGGTGGCGGGAGGGGTCGATGGGCAGGGGGCG
>CAYMUE010000163.1:0-15172 GCA_964393505.1 uncultured Polyangiaceae bacterium | reverse complement strand
GTTCTTGAACCGCGCCGAGATGACGCCGGCAAAGGGCGCCCGAATCGTCGCGTCGCTGATCTGCTGGCTCGCCGCACGCTTCGAAGCCGCAGTCTGATCGACCTGCGCCGAGGCGATGTCGAGGGCCATGCGCGACTTGTCGTAGACCGCGTCGGCGAGCGCACCTTGATCGTGCAACGCCTTGGCCCGCTCGGCCTCGGTCGTCGCGTTGCCCAGATTGGCGAGCGCGAGCTTCTCGGCCGCTCGGGCGTTCTGCAGCGAAATCGAAGCCATCGAGGCGTCGATTCGCACCAGGGTCTGGCCGGGTTTGACGCGGTCGCCGACGCGGACGGAGAGGGCGAGGATCTGTCCGGTGGATTTGGCGCTGAGGGTTGCCTCGTTCTTGCTGCGCACGGAGACGGTCACTCGGGTGTCGCCGGAGGGGGTCTGGGTCATGGGTTTGGCGACGCGAACGGGGGTGGGGGAAGCGGTAGCGGAAGCTGGGGGGAGGTGAGCGCGTCCGGAGGAGGCATCGGAGCAGGCCGGGAGCAGGAGGGTCGCGGAGAGGAGCGCGAGGGAGAGTGAACCGCCACTCGCAAAGTTGAGTCTCATGTGCATGGCGTGAATCTAGATTCATACAATGACTCAGTCAAGCACTTTCTGAGGACGCGTTCGATCTCCGCCTTGCGCGCGAGCTCTGCGTTCTCGCGGGTCGGTCCTGCCCTTCCATCCGGTGCAGGACTCGTCTAGCGTCAGGCACATGCCCGCCAAGGGAAAGAGTCTCCTCGTGACCAGCGGGCTCGTCGTTCCGACGACTGCCCTCGGCCTTGCGCTCTGCGGTTGTCCCGCGCCCAACGGACCGGAGAGAGAGAAGGTCACCCCCCCCACCGCGTCGTCGCCGTCCACCCCTGCGCCCCCCGCCACTGCCCTCGCGGCATTCCCGGCCGATTCCGGCAAGGTCGCGGTGGACGTCGCTGCGGGCCTTCCCGAGGTGAAGAGCTACTGCGCAGCGCTGGAAAGGGCGCCGCAGAAGTCGCACTGCGTGATGTGGAGCGAGGACGAGTCCGCGCCCACGACTCCGTGCAGACGCGATCCGACGTACATGGATGACTGTCTGTGGCCCGTGTACCTCGGGGAATCCCACCCGGACCACGCGGTGCGGTTCGCGACAATCTGGGTGAATCTCACGTCACGCAGCGTGGCCGCCGTGTCGGACTTCGCCTGCGGAAGGATGCCTTTCGCAGTGTGGAAGAGCTGGCGAGCGAAGGCTTCAGCCGCGCCGGACCCTCCACCGGATTGCCCCGACGAGGCGAAGTAGGGCAGCGGGGGTGAGCGGGTATCCGGAAAGCTGATCGACGGAGCGGCTGGGAGCGACGCGGACGGCGCGGGACGAAGCAGAACGCCCCCTCAGAGAATTTGATCGAGGATCCCCGAGCGACCACGAGCGGGACCAGGAGAGACAAAAGCAAAACGCCCCGGATTTCTCCGAGGCGTTCTCGCTTCAACTGGGCGGGGTGGACGGGACTTGAACCCGCGGCCTCCGGCGTGACAGGCCGGCGTTATAACCAACTTAACTACCACCCCAGGTGGGTGCGAGGCGGGTCTTTTCCCTTATCCTGCCCCGCTTGTCAACCACTTTTTTTCAGAGAGGCACCTCGGCGCACATCACCAGGACCTCCACCTTCCCCGAGAGGTCGTCCTGCAACGCCGCACACGTCCCCGGACACATGATCAGCTTCGTCGGAGCCGCCTCGTTGTCGTAGTACCACCCCCCCTCCACCCCACAATCCGCCTGCGTCAGCTTGCGCTTCAGCTCCTGCACCGCACCTCCCCCGGCCGTGTAGCGCACCGTCACGAACGTCGGCTTCTTGCCCTGCGGAAGGTCCGGCATCTTGTACTCGCACGCCAACGCCGCCCCTCGCATCTTCGTCAACGCGTCCTGGAACGCCTGCCCGATGTTGCCGTCCTTCACGAACACCGGCGCCTTCGTCCCCCCACTCTGCGCGATCGTCGTCAACACCGCCTGCCAGTCCGTCACGCTCCCGGCCTCCACCCCCTGAAACCCGATCACGAACGTGTAGATCCCCTTCGTCACACCCGCCGCCGCCGACTGCCCGAGCTCCGTCAGCATCTGCGTGTCCGCCACCCCGCACGCCCCCTGCGGCATCCCGTCGGTCACCAGCACCACCGCGCACTTCTCGTTCGGCACCTCGTTCAGCCTCGTGCTGCACGCGTCGATCGCCCCCTGCAACGCCGCCAACGTGGGCGTGCCCCCGCCCGCCGCCGTCAGCCCCGCCACCCATGACTTCATCGCCGGATACGGCAACGCCGACCACGGCAGCGCAGGCGCCATGTACGTCACCGGATCGCAGGACTCCACCGACGGCATGTTCGGGTCCGACAGCGGGAAGTGCTGCCCCGACACGATGACGCCCGCCGACGCAGGATCCTGGATGAATCCAGTCACCCCCTGCTGCAACGCCTCCATCGTCGTGTCGCCGTTCCAGCCGTCCCACTTCTTCGTCATCGACAGCGACGTGTCCAGCATCAAGAAGAGGTTCAGCGGGACCGCTTCGGCAAGCAGCTCCGTCGCGGCGCACGCGACATCCGCCGTGAGCTCCGAGTCGGTCGTGTCGGCGTCGAACGAGATCCCTCCGCCCATGCCCGTGTTGCCCGACGCACCCGCGGCGCCCGCCGTCCCGGCCTTGCCTCCGGTCCCGTAGTCGCCGTCATCGGCCCCCGCGCTGCACGCGGCGTGTCCCGCCATCATGCACAGCCCCGCCAGCCCAAGAAACCACGCCGTTCGGCTCGTTCGCGCAAGCATCCCCAAGGGGTAGCAGATCGCCACGAAACCGACCACGCCGTCCTCCGCCCAACCAGGGTGCGCGTGCGCCTTCAGCGTGCCCGAGGAACCTGTCCCCTATTCATGGATCAGCTTCCTGTACTTGACCCTGTGGGGACGCGACGCCTCCTCACCCAGGCGCTTGACGCGGTCGGCCTCGTATTCCTGGTAGTTGCCCAGGAACCACACGACCTGGCTGTCCCCCTCGAAGGCCAGGATGTGGGTCGCGATCCGGTCGAGGAACCAGCGGTCGTGGCTGATCACCATCACGCACCCGGCGAAGCCGAGAATCGCCTCCTCGAGGGAGCGGAGGGTGTCGACGTCGAGGTCGTTGGTGGGCTCGTCGAGCAGCAGGACGTTGCCGCCCGAGCGGAGCATCTTCGCCAGGTGCACGCGATTTCGTTCGCCACCCGACATGTTTCCGACGAGCTTCTGCTGATCGGGTCCCTTGAAGTTGAACGACGAGCAGTAGGCGCGCGACTTGACCTCGCGCTTGCCGAGCAGGATCGTCTCGGCGCCGCCGCTGATCTCCTTCCAAACGGTGTTGTCCGGATCGAGAGCGTCGCGGGACTGGTCGACATAGGCGAGCTGTACCGTGTCTCCGAGCCGTAGCGCTCCGGAGTCGGGCTTCTCCTGCCCGGTGATCATGCGGAACAGCGTGGTCTTGCCCGCGCCGTTGCCGCCGATGATCCCGACGATGCCGCTCTTCGGGATCAGGAACGACAGATCGTCGATCAGCAGGTTGTCGCCATAGGCCTTGCGCAGCCCCTTGGCCTCGATCACCAGGTCGCCGAGGCGCGGACCGGGGGGGATCACGATCTCGCCGGTGGTCACCTGCTCGGCGCGGTCCTCGGCGAGCAGCTTCTCGTAGGCGGCGAGACGCGCCTTGCCCTTGGCCTGCCTGGCCCTGGGGGCCATGCGAACCCACTCGAGCTCACGCTCCAGCGTGCGCTGCCGCGCCGACTCGACCTTCTCCTCGATGGCAAGCATGGCCTTCTTCTGGTCGAGCCAGCTCGAGTAGTTTCCCTTGAAGGGCTTCCCGTGTCCGCGATCGAGCTCCAGAATCCACTCGGCGGCGTTGTCGAGGAAGTAGCGGTCGTGGGTCACCGCCACCACGGTGCCCGGATACTCCTGCAGGTGACGCTCCAGCCACGCCACCGACTCGGCGTCGAGATGGTTCGTCGGCTCGTCGAGCAGCAGCAGGTCGGGGCGCTCCAGAAGCACGCGGCACAGGGCCACGCGCCTGCGCTCGCCCCCCGACAGCTTCTCCACGTCGGCGTCGCCCGGTGGCAGCCTCAGCGCATCCATCGCGATCTCGATGGCGCGATCCAGCTCCCAGCCGTTGCACGCCTCGATCCGCTCCTGCACCTGCCCGTACTCCTCCATCACCTCGTTCATCTCGTCGTCGCCGAGCGGCTCGCCCAGCTTCATCCCGAGCTCCTCGAAGCGCTGCAGCAACGCGCGCGTCTCGGCCACCGCGAGCTCCACGTTGCCGCGTACATCGAGCGAGGGGTCGAGCTGCGGCTCCTGCGGGAGCCAGCCGACCTTGACCCCCTTCGCGGGAGCGGCCTCGCCGAAGAACTCCTTGTCCACGCCCGCCATGATCCGGAGCAGCGTGCTCTTGCCGGATCCGTTCGGCCCGATCACGCCGATCTTGGCGCCTGGGAGGAACGACAGCCACATGTCGCGCAGGATCTCCTTGCCGGCAGGAGTCACCTTGCGCAGACCCAGCATGCTGAAGACGAACTCGTTGGCCATGGGGAGCACCCATCCCCGCTCGGCGCGCGGGCGTCAATGCTTGCGACGGAAGTGCAGTTTCGCGCGAGCCCGGGACCTTCGACGGCGCAGGCGTCAGAGATGACCGCCGACCGTGTAGGAGACCTTCTCGACCAGCGCGGCGCTCGAGCAGGTCTTCTCGACGACCGCGTGCATCAACGCCCCGTCGCTGTAGCTGCTCATTCCCGACGACACCGTACAGGCTCCCGCAACGTTGGTGGTGCAGGACTCGCTCAGGTTGTCGGTGATGAACGTCAGCTTGTAGCAGGCCGGCGTGGATGATCCGCTCACGGTCAGGGTGACCTCGAAGTTGTTCTGGCAGAGGCCCTGCCCCATGCCTCGCACCGACATCCAGTCCGGCGCCGAGCCGGTGCCGACGTTGAAGCCGGGCACCGAAGCGTTTTCGTGGACCGCGGAGTCGCTCACGATCATCCCCGAGAACTGGAACGTGCTCTCGCCGTCGGTGCAGGAGTTGTAGGTCGGTCCCGCCGTAGCCGTGGCCTCGGTGTGGTTGCCCACGGGCGAGTCCACGACCTCGCAGCCGTTGCCGAAGCTCTGGTCCACGTTGTAGCGCTCGCCCTTGCAGGAGAACGCACAGGCGGGCGGAGTGCCCTGACACAACGCATTGGCCGTGGTCGTGACGGTCTGCGTGGTGCAGTTGTTGTCGCACGCGCCACAACCCGTCGGAAGGTTCGCCGCGTCGGGACAGTACTGCTCGTCGCATCCCGCCTGGTTCTGCGCGGAGCAGGTCGCCTTGCACGCGGGCGCAAGGGCGCTGCACGCCGTGAAGCGCTCGGGGCCGCCAAGGCAGGTGCGCTGGCCCACGCACATCCCCGCGCTGTTGGTGCGAATGCACGCCTGCGGCGCAGTCACCCGATCGCAGAACCCGCCGTTCGCATCGAGACAGAAGGGCACGTTGGGGCGGCACAGCTTCCGCGCAGCGCCACCGACCTGCAGGGGCACGCACTGGTAGTCGCTCGGGCACGCCGCCGCGCCCGCGATGGAGCAGTCCACGTGACACGCCTTGACCTGATCGCCCTGGGCCTGCGTGCACACCTCGCTCAACACGCCGCAGTCGCCGTCGCTCGCGCACGACAGGCAGTGCGCTGGGCTGCGCGGGACACAGTAGCCGCTCGTCGAGAGCGCCGAGACCGGCTCGCAGAACAGGCCGGTCCCGATCTGCACGCAGTCGCTCTGCTGCGTGCAGGGCGCCACGCACACCTTCTGGTCCGCGTTCCCCAGCAACACCGCCTTGCACAGCTTGCTCTCGCAGTCGTCGTCGCTCGTGCACGCAAGCCCCGCGCCGAGGCACGGACCCACGCACGGGGCGGCCTCAGTCGCCGCATCGCTCGCGTCGGAGCCTGCCTCGAGGCCCGAGTCCGATGCTGCGTCGATCCCCGCCTCGGCGCCTCCTTCCGGCTGCGGCTCGGGAGCGATGTCGCCGCCGGTTCCCGCCGCACCACCGCTGGATTCCCCCGCGCCGCCCCCTTGCGACTCCCCTGCACTCCCCCCGACGGAGGCGCCCGCGCTGCCTCCGCTCGACGTTCCTGCGCTGCCTCCCGTGGAGGTCCCCGCCTGTCCCGCAGCCGCCTCCGATGGCCCCGCGTCCTTTCCCCCTGCACCCCCCCAACCGGATCCCGTGCCCGTCTCGCTGTCACTCGCCGCGCATCCGTGCAGCAAAGCAAGCGTTCCCGCCACACCGAGCACTACCGCGATCCGTCGACTGCCACTCATCTCCGCTGCCTTCCTCCAGCCCCTCGGCCCCACTCCCCACGCGAGGAGACAGGGTTCCGGAAGCACGACGCCGCACGACAGTACCACGCAGCGGTGGCGGCGATCGAGCCGACGCGACGCCCGCTCATGATGCAACGCGCAACACGAGGGGAGGTGCAAGCTCGTGCGAAGCCACGGCGTCGTTGATCCCGAAGGCGATTCATGGTGAGAACACCCGCGCTCGCAGCACCGCCCGCCGCTTCCCGGAGCGCGTGCTCCGCACGGAAATGCGCTGACCATGATCCAAGTCGATCACCACGAAGTCCCCAACGGCGACGGCTGGATGCTGTCGCTTCGTAGAACGTTCGATGATGCCGCGCTCGTGCGTGATCGGGACCCGTTGCTGCTGATCCCCGGCTACGGGACGAACTCGCTGCTCTTCGCGTTCCCGCCCTCGGGGACGTCGATGGAGGCGTCGCTGGCCGCGCGGGGCTTCGAGGTGTGGTCGATCGATCTTCGCGGCCACGGCCGATCGCGCAACGACGGAGGCAGCACGCGCTACGGGCTGGGGGATCTGGTGCTCAAGGATCTGTTCGCCGGCGTGCACGGCGTGCTCGAGAAGACCGCGAGCACGGCGAGCCAGGTGGATCTGATCGGCTGCAGCCTGGGTGGGTCGATGGCCTTCGCCTACCTCACCGCGGTCGAAGATCCCCGCGTCGGACGCATCGTCAACATGGGGGGCCCCGTCCGCTGGATCCACGTCCACCCCCTGGTTCGTCTCGCGTTCCGTTCGCCCCGGCTCATCGGAAAGATCCCGATGCCGCGCACCCGCCCTTTCGTGCGCATGGCCATGCCCGCGATCGAGCGTGTTCCTGGGATTCTCTCGTTCTACCTGCACGCCGACGGTGAGTTGCTCGCGCAATCGGATTCCCTCGTGCAGGCCCTCGAGAGCCCGAGCCGTCACCTCAACCAGGACATCGCGGAGTGGATCCAGCAGCGCGACCTGGTGATCGGGGGCGTGAACGTTGCCGAGAAGGTCTCTTCGATCAGCGTGCCGCTGCTGACGGTGGTGGCAAACGACGACGGGATCGTGCCGCGGGACTCGGTGCTGTGGCCGCACATGCAGGTTCGTTCGGAGCGCAGGGATCTGCTGGAGGTGGGAACCTACTCCATCCCGATTACCCACGCCGACATGTTCGTGAGCCGACACGCCCCGCAGATGGTGTTTGCGCCGCTCGCGGACTGGCTGGCGTCCTGAGCCAATCCGGAGCGGGGGCTCCGGGAGCGCGCGCGGGGCCGAGGCGACGACACGGGAACGGGCACGGCAGAGGTCACAACCGCAGGTCTACTTCGGCGGACGCGGCGCGACACCGGGCATGGGGAACGCCTGGCCGAGGGTGAGCATGACCTGTCCTGGGATTCCGGGGCCTGCGTAGCCGGGGGTGATGGGGATTCCCCAATCGACGCGCAGGACGGAGCGAGCGACCTGGGGGAAGAGAGCGCGCAAGCCGAGCCCGGCGGAGCTCTTGACGCGCAGATTGGACAGGCCGTCCGGCGCATCGCCGGCGTCGAGGAACGCTGTCATCCCAATCTGCACGCTCGACAGCTCGATGGGACGGGTGCGGAACTCGAGGTTGTAGACCAGCAAGTCGCTGCCCTGGAAGGCGGAGGTCGGGAACCCGCGAAGGCGCGTGTCACCGCCGATCGCGTTGCGTCGGTTGAGGTAGTTGCGGAATCGATCGAGCACAGTGAAGTCGATGACGAACCGTCCAATCCCCGTGCGCGGGCTGACAAGGCGCACCGCGGCCTGCAACGATGCGTCGGCGACGCCGTCCTGATCGCGCTCGACCGACGGCTGCACGTAGGCCCGGGCGAGGCCGTCGCCGAGCGGAATCGTGTATTGCAGTCCGCCATACAGGCCGACGACGTCGCGCGAGGAGCCGAGGATCCGCGGAGAGGGCTGGAGGCGCACGAAGGCTTCGTGGCCGAGGCGGTAGTTTTCCTGGAGCGAGAGCACTTCGAAGTCGAGCACCTCGAGGAAGTCGCTGGTGTAGGTCCGCCAGATTACCGAAGGGCCCACGCGCGTGTCGTTGGTGGGGATCACTGCACGACGGAAGTCGTCGGCCACCTCGGCCGAGTGGCCTTCCAGGTCGGGTCCCTGGGCGTTCCAGTAGCTCGCCTCGAGCCCCAGGGTCAGATCGTTCTTCCACCGCCACCCCCACGATCGCGTCATCGCTGCGTAGGCAGCGTTCTGCTTCGATCGGTGGAGCCACGGGATGCGATCGCGCCAGGGGGTTCGCGGCGAGTCGTAGTAGGCGAGCTCGCCGTTGATGAAGCGTCGATCGATCTCGTTGCGCCACGATCCGGACAGGATCCAGGCCCACTGCGACAGCGACGAGAACAGTGGGCGAGTCACCTCGAGACCGCCCATCGAGCCTTCGGTCTCGCCCGTCACGCGGCTGAGGATCACGCTTGCATCGCCGGTCACGTTGACGCGGGAGCCTGTGACGCGCGGAGCGTGGAGTCTTCCTCCGAGCCGCAGCGACAGAGGTGTCATCGCCATGACGAGCCCGCCGGTGCGCAAGGTTCCGGCGACGTTCTCGTCGCTGGGCTGCAGCAGCAGGTACTCGAGCTTGCCTCCGGCGAGCCTGACGTTCGCGTTGATCTTCAGGCTCCAGACGTCCTTGGTGATCACCACGAGTCGGACGCGGTCGGGGGCGCTGCCGCGGAGGGGGAGACAGAGCACGAGCGAGAGCTGCTTGAACTCACGCAGGATGCGCTCGGTCTCCTCGACGAGCGCCTGCTGCCAGCGATCGCCTTCGTGCAGGAGCACCTCGCGTCGAAGAGCCCACGGCCGAGTGGTGGCGTGGAGGCTGTTCATGAAGGCGGGAGCGGGGTCGCGACGCTCGATCACGTCGAGCGGAACGATGTCCACGCCCTCGACGAGCTTGCCTTCGGGTTGGGGATCGACATCGGAGCGGAAGCGGGAGCGGACCTCCTGAACGGTCTCGATCTCGTAGTCGGAGTACCCCGAGGGGTTCGAGGTTTTCGGGGCATCGGCGCGGGCGTTGAGCGCAACGGAGCATCCGAAGCAGGACACGAGGGCCGCGAGGCGTCGCCGTCGGGCGGTTCCCGACGCGAATCTCAAGGTGCGTCCCTCCGGATGGCCATCGGGGGGCATCATGCGCGGACGGCGCGTGGGAGGGCAAGCGGACGAGAGGGGCTAGCGCAAGACGGGCAGGTGCTTCTGCGAGGAGCCCGGACGGTCGAGGGCGATGACACGAGCGCCTCGTTCCGCATGGAGGACGGCGATGCGCGCGGCGAGCTGGTCGGCGACGGCGGCGAGGGCCCGTCCGGACGGGCTATCGGGAGCGCCGACCACGATGGGGACACCGGAGTCGCCCGCCTCGCGGCAGGCCTTGTCGATGGGGATCTGGCCGAGCAGGGGAGCGGAGGCGAGGGTGGCGACCTTGGTGCCTCCGCCCTTGCCAAAGATCTCGTGACGGGTTTCACAGCTATCGCACACGAACCAGCTCTGGTTCTCGACGACGCCGAGGATCGGGATGCCGACCTTCGCGCACATGGAGACGGACTTGTAGACATCCTGGAGGGCAACCTCCTGGGGCGTGGTCACGATCACCGAGCCGGTCACGTGAACCTTCTGCGACAGGGTCAGGGGGATGTCCCCGGTGCCCGGCGGCAGGTCGAGCAGCAGGTAGTCGAGCTTGCCCCAACGCACGTCCTTCAGGAACTGGATCAGCGCGCTGTGGAGCATCGGCCCCCGCCACACGATCGCTTCCTTCGGGTCGTCGAGAAGGAAGCCGATCGACATCATCTTCAGGCCGTGACGCTCCACCGGCTCGAGGCTCTTGCCGTCCACCGAACCGGGCTGCTCCGAAGTGCCCATCATGGTGGGGATGGACGGACCGTAGATGTCGGCGTCGAGCAGCCCGACGCGAGCGCCCTTGGCCTGCAGGGCGAGAGCGAGGTTGGTTGCGACGGTGCTCTTGCCCACGCCACCCTTGCCGCTCATCACGAGAATGACGTTGGCCACGTCGGGGATTGGGTCTTCGGTGTCGACGTCGCGACCGCGGACCTGCGCGGTCCACTGGATGCGGACGTTCGAGATGCCGAAGGGAGCGAAGGCGCGTTCGATGTCGCGCGCGATGGTGTCCTTGAGGGGGCACGCGGGGGTGGTGAGCTCGACGGTCAGGGAGACGGAGTCGCCATCGGGTTCGGAGAGGTCCTTGACCATGCCGAGGTCGACGAGGGATCGATGCAGCTCGGGGTCGTTGACGCCCCGGAGGGCTTCGAGCAACTGCTCGCGGGTCGTGGCCATGTCTTGCCTGTTCTTCCGCACGCGGACTGGGTGGAGGGAACGCGCGCGCAGCGTTCAGTAGAGCCCGCGAGCGTTGCCGTCAACGCGGGATGTGTCCGCTCACGGGGAGGTTCGCGGAGGCTGGCTGGCGCCGGGCACACGACGCCGCATCACAGGTCCGTCAGACCGAACTCCTTGATCTTGTAGAGCAGGGCGCGATGGCTGATCTCGAGCACCTGAGCGGCACGCGTACGGTTTCCGCGCGTCTTCTGCAGGGCGCGACGGATCAGCACCTCCTCGATCAGACGGGTGGTCTTCTTGATCGAGAGCTCGCCGCTGGCGAGCTGCATCTTGATCGGATCGCGCGCCTCGCGGATCCGCTCGGGCAGCTCGTGCGCGGAGATCATCTCCGACTCGGCCAGCACCATCGCCCGCTCGATGGAGTTCTCCAGCTCGCGCACGTTGCCCGGCCAAGCGTACTCCATGAGCAGCCGACGCGCCTCCGGTTCCACACCGCGAATCCGCGTCCCCAGCCGCGCGTTGTTCCGCGCCACGAAGTGATCCATCAACACTGGGATGTCGTCGCGGCGATCCCGCAACGGCGGCACCACGATCGGCAGCACGTTCAGCCGGTAGTAGAGATCCTCGCGGAACCTCCCGGCCTTCGCCTCTGCTCCCAAGTCCCTGTGCGTCGCAGCCACGATCCGCACGTCCACCTTCACGTCGCGCGCATCGCCCAAGCGACGGATCGTCTCGTCCTGCAGCACCCGCAGCAGCTTCACCTGCAGCGCCAACGGCAGCTCCCCGACCTCGTCGAGGAACAGGGTTCCGCCGTCCGCTTCCTCGAACAACCCCCGACGATCCGCGGTGGCGTCGGTGAAGGCCCCCTTCTTGTGGCCAAACAGCTCGCTCTCGAGGAGCGTCTCCGGGATCGCACCGCAGTTCACCGCCACGAACCGCTTCGAGCCGCGCAGCGAGCGCGCATGGATCGCCCGCGCGACCAGCTCCTTGCCCACCCCGCTCTCGCCCGAGATCAGAACCGTGGTCTTGTAGTCCGCGATCTTCGTCACGGTCCGGAAGATGTCCTGCATCGACTGGCTCTTGGCGAGCAGATCCTCGTACTTGTTCTCCTTGCGGATCTCCTCGCGCAACGCCCGGTTCTCCCTGCGCAGCGCCTCGCGCTCCTCCGCCTTGCGGAGGATCAACACGATCTCTTCGTTCTTGAACGGCTTCTGCACGTAGTCGTACGCGCCTGCCTTGATCGCCTCCAGCGCCGCCTCCACGTTCCCATAGGCACTCATCACGATCACCGTCGCGTCGCTCTGCTTCGCTCGCAGCGTGCTCAGCAGATCCAACCCGCCCATCTTCGGCATCCGCACGTCCGTCAGCACGAAGTCGGGACCGAACGAGTCCACCTGCGCAAGCGCCTCTTCCCCGTTCGACGCCGTCTCCACCTCGTACCCATGCCGACGCAGCAGCGCCTTGAGCACCACCCGGATGTTCTCTTCGTCATCGACTACCAGTACGCGTCGCATGGTCCGCAAGTTTGTTAGCATCGCACCCGCGAATATGCAATCTTTGCAAAACCATGCTCGTCGGACTCGACCGGCTTCCCGCCCTCGCTTCGCTCGTTTCTCGCTTGCGCAGCGCTCCCTTCGGCCTCCTTGCCCACGCCCCCAGCGTGGACCGCAATCTGTTGCACATCTCCGACGTCCTCGAGCGACTCGACCTGCGCGCCGCTCGCATCTTCGGCCCCGAGCACGGCTACGGCGGTGAGGCCCAGGACATGGTCGGCGTCGCCGGCGCCGTCGATCCCCGCTCCGGTGCACCGATCCTCTCCCTGTACGGCGATCGGTTCGACGATCTGTCGCCCCGCGGCTCCGATCTGGAGGGGCTCCAGACCCTGCTCATCGATCTGTGCGACGTCGGGAGCCGCTACTACACGTTCGTGTGGACCGCGTGGCTCGCTGTGCGGGCAGCCGCTGCAGCCGGCATCCACTGCGTGATCCTGGATCGTCCCAATCCGATCGGCGGCACCTCGGCCCCCTGCGAAGGGCGCCCGCAGTTGCAGCGCTACCTGTCGTTCGTGGGCCTCGAGCCGATCCCCGTGCGACACGGCCTGACCGCAGGCGAGCTCGTCGCTCACGTGGCGCGGCTCCATGGCCTCGCGCTCGGTCCCGACGAGGCCCTCGAGGTCGTCGGTGTGGAAGGTTGGGACCGCGGCATCCTCGCCTCTCACTGGGATCGCCCGTTCGTCATGCCGTCGCCCAACATGCCGACGCTGGAGACGGCGCTGGTGTACCCCGGCGGCTGCCTGCTCGAAGGGACGAACCTGTCGGAAGGTCGCGGCACCACGCGTCCGTTCGAGATCTTCGGTGCGCCGTGGCTCGACGGTCGCGCGCTCGCGAAGGCGCTGCACGGCGTGGGGCTCGAAGGCTTCGTGGCGCGCCCGATCACATTCGCGCCGACGTTCCACAAGCACGCCGGGCAGACTTGCGGAGGCGTTCAGCTTCACGTGACCGACGCGGACCGCTTCCGCCCCGTGGCCGTGTACACCGCGGCCACCGCGCTGGCCTGTCGCCAGGCGCCCGATCAGTTCCGGTTCCGGACCGAGCGCTACGAGTTCGTGGACGACATCCCGGCGATCGACCTTCTGTTCGGCAACGGGGAAGTCCGTCGCGCCATGCTCGAGCAGCGCCCGTTGTTGGAGATCCTGCTGCTCGCCTGCGGCGTTCCGGCCTCCTGGACGGAGGACCACGCCGCAGCGGTGTCGCTTCCGCGCACGTGACAGCGGGCCTGCGCCTCGCATCGTCCTGCATCGACGGCCAGCGTCACGCGGGTCGCTCGTGCGGCTCCCGGGGGAAGCTCACGGGCTGCCAGACACGGCTCGAGCCCGAGGGCGCTGACGACCGATCGCGTCGGTCGCTTGCGACCGACCGGTTTGGACAGCAGCGATTCGACTCCGAGATCGGACAGCAGTTTCGCGTCCGCGGCGAATAGGGCCAGCAGGGTCCCGCCAGGAGCCCGATCGAGAACGATCCGTCGGTCCGTGCGATCACTCCTCCCAACCCGTCATGGCCGAAGCCCGCGACCGCGTCGCCCGGATCGTCCCTCGACACCTCTCCTCTCTGCCTCTCGTGGTTCCCCCTTCTCCCCGAAGTCCATCGGGGCTACTCCTGCACCGTGACCACCGTCGTCGTCGCCGAGAAGCCGTCGGTCGCGCGCGACATCGCCGATGTCCTCGGCGCAACGCGCCCCGGCAAAGGTGCGCTCGCCGGACGCGGTTTCGTCGTCACCTGGGCGATCGGTCACCTCGTCGGGCTCGCAGAACCCCACGAGATCGATCCCCGCTGGCGCGCGTGGCGCCCCGATCGCCTCCCGATGATCCCCGAGCGCTGGCCCTTGCGCGTGCTGCCCGAAGGCAAGGATCAGTTCCAGAACATCCAGCGCATCCTGCAAGATCGCTCGGTGGAAAGGATCGTGTGCGCCACGGACGCCGGACGCGAAGGCGAGCTCATCTTCCGCTACATCTACCGCCTCGCCGGCTCCGACAAACCCGTCACGAGGCTCTGGATCTCTTCGCTCACTCCCGACGCAATCCGCGATGGATTCCGTCGCCTTCGCCCGGCCTCCGAGTTCGACCCCCTCGCCGACTCCGCCGAAGCCCGCTCGCGCGCCGACTGGCTCGTCGGCATGAACCTCACCCGCGCGTACTCCCTGCGCATCGGCGGCGATGACCTCTACTCCGTCGGCCGCGTCCAGACCCCCACCCTCGCGATGATCGTCGAGCGCGACCGCACCATCCGTGACTTCGTCCCCGAGAAGTACTTCGAGGTCCGCGCTCGCTTCGGCACCGGGCCCGACGCCTACGACGGCACCTGGTTCGATCCGAAACGCAAGAGAGGCGACGACGCGCCACCACCGGAGCGTCTCCCAGCGGACGGTGTGCTCGCGCAGCAGATCTGCGAGCGTTGTCTGGGCAGGCGCGGTCGCGTGCGCTCGGTGGACGGCGCCGAGCGCAGCTTCCCCCCTCCGCTGCTCTACGACCTCACCGAGTTGCAGCGCCACGCCAACCGTCTGTACGGGCTGACCGCAAAGGACACCCTCGCCGCAGCGCAGTCGCTCTACGAGAAGCACAAGCTCCTGAGCTACCCGCGCAGCGACAGCCGCCACCTGTCCAGCGACGTCGCCACCACACTGAGAGGCGTCGTGGAGGCGATCGCTCCCAGGTACGACGGCCTTCTCGCCCAGGGCACCGGAAAGACGCCGCTCACCAAGCGCTTCGTGGACGACGCCAAGGTCACCGACCACCACGCGGTCATCCCGACCGGCGTGTCCCCCGAGGGCAAGCGGCTGAGCCCCGACGAGGCCCACGTATTCGATCTGGTGTGCCGGCGTCTGCTGATGGCGTGGCATCGCGATCATCGCACCCGGACCACCCGCGTCGTCACCGAGGTGAAGAGCCCCGCCTCGCTCGATCTGTTCCAGTCCTCGGGCACCGTCGTCCTCGAAGAGGGGTGGAAGCTCCTCGACATCCGCACGCG
>CAYMUE010000162.1:4529-15191 GCA_964393505.1 uncultured Polyangiaceae bacterium | reverse complement strand
CCCTGGTCGCAAGCCCAGCGCCCGCCGGGGCGCCACACGCAACTACGCGAAATCAGCTACCCCGGCTTCCGCCGAAGAGCGGAAAAAGTGCCACATCCGTTGCCACGTGTCCGACGCGCACCCGCGTGAATCACCGACGCTGTTGTCCTTGAACACGATGTACGGCACCGCACCCGCCGCCGTGATCGCCGCAAGGTTCTCGTGGCTCAGGTACGCTTTGTCCCCGGAAACCTCACCGATCTCGAACCCGGCTGTCACCGCACGTTCCAGCAAGGGCTTCAACATCGGCGTGTCGTTGACGGTGCCAGCGGTGGCGGCCACCGTGGCGATCACGTGCGTTGCCGTCCCCATGACGGCGTGGGCCTTGATGTACTTGTGGACGCGCTTCTCACCACCACCGTGCTTGGCCTGGAACCAGTGTGCGTAGGTGCTCGTTCCGAAGCCGGTGCTGTCGATGGCGAACTGCCGCTCCACAGCCCTCAAAGGCAATGCCGATTGCTCGACAAGCTGCACGAGCAACGGGGTCATCTCCGGGCGCTCCATGTACCGGAAGATCGTGTTGTAGTGGGCTGCATCGTCGATGAACCCACGGTCACGGCACGACCGGATGTCCGTCGTTGCACGGCGGCCCGACATCCCGACGTAGGTCTTCATGGTGGCGCTGTAGATTACGTCCGCAAGGCGAAGGGGCGGGCGTCCGGTCTTCTTGGGGGTCGGCTGGGGGATGCCGTTGCACAAGCCACGGAGCAACGTCTCAACACGGGACTTCTCATCCTGTTGAGCCGCGTTGTAGGCGGGCCAATCCTGGCTGTATGTGATCTTGTGCTCCGTCACGACGCTCGACCCGTCCGGCATCGTGACCTCACGGCGCACGATCAAGACGGCCCAAAGATGCTTGCAGCGACAGCCGCGTGTTTCATGATCGGGGCAAGTGCATGTGCCTTCGCCGACATCAACGACGTACCCGCCGCCGTTGCCGGTCTGGCTGGGCACGAGGTACTTGCCGGACACGATCTGCTTGATGCGCTTCCCCTTGCCCTGCACGATCGCCAGCCCGCGTTCCGCCCGACCCTCGATATTTGCCGTCGCGTCCATGCGTCTAATGTTGCCACATTAGGCCCACGTGTCAAGGGCTCGAAAGTCGATTGACGTGTGGCCCTGTTGTGGCTACATTAGCTCCATGGCCGAAACCAAAAAGAAGCGGCGCAAGCCCAAGGCACAACGCAAAGAGGACTCCATTCGCATCCGGGTCACGGAGGCACAAAAGGAGACCTTGACGGCAGCCGCCACCCAAGCGGGTATCGGTGTATCGTCATGGATGCTGTCCGTCTGCATGAGGGAGGCAGCCAAGATCAACCCTGGATAGTAGGGGTCTGGCATTCCGCCCTCACTTGAACGGCAGGCGTGCTGGGCTGGCTACGTGCGCTGGTATTCCCGCCTTGGCACCTCCGGGCACACGAAGGACTTGCGCCCGGCAACCCGTGTGCTAACCCAGCCGCATCCCTCTTGTGGTGGATGCGTCGGGCCTCGTTGCCGGACGTGATCGAGCCCGGTTCCAGCCGGGCTTTGATCGTTTGTGGCTCAGGTTACCTGCGATTCCTGCCGCTGCCCTCCGTTCGTAAGCCTGTAGAGCCAGCCGGTCGTGCCGGTGTCCACCCGCTCGATCAGTGGCGGGTCTTCCTTCTTCATGCGGGAAATCTCGCCGTCCACGCTGGCCCGGTTGATGTCGGCCTTGAGCTTCGCGACATCCTGGAAAATCTTGGCCGCCCCACGGGGCGTGTTGCTATCCGACATGAACACTTCCGTGATGAGGTCACGGATAGTCTTCTTTGGGGCCTTGTCTTTGACGAGTCGGACAGGCGGGGCCGGAAACCATTTGCGCTCCCGGTGCTCGACGAGCTTCTTGGACACGGCTTGGCGCAAGGTGCCATCCACGTTGGATGTGTCCTGGCCGATTGCCTCCGCGACTTCCCTCGTGAGCACGCCTTCCGGGTGCTCACGGATGAAGGCGACGGCCTTCTCGATGTAGGTGTTGCCGGGGATGTTCGGGCGGGCAGGCTGGGGCTGGGCCGCTGGAGCGGCAGCCGAGGCTGGAGCGGCATCGGGTTGAACCCCGCTCCCGGCGTTGCTTTCCTCATCGTCGATGAGGCGTGCAAGCACGGCTCGACGCTCATCAGGCGGCAACGCCCTCACCACGGCGTAGGCTGCGTCCTGGCGGTTTTTCTTCTCGCGTTCGAGTTGGACGATGCGGTCAACGATGCTCACAAAAGCGAGCCTAGCAGCTTATCAGGGTCTTGCAAGCTCATCAGGGTGGAACCCCGGAACTCCGTAACCGCAACCCTGAAAGTGCCTCGCTGCCTTTTAACTCCCCAGGATTCCAGGACGCCCTGGGACACCGAAAGATCCTGGCACAACCCTTGCTGTCGGCCCTGGCGTCTGGCTGCCCTTAAACCCATACGGCTGCCCTAAAACTACCCCTCCCTGATAGGGATTAAAGGCAAAGCCCCCGCTGCCCCATAACCCGGATCGGCTGCCTCAAAACCCGACTGGCTACAGAGCCCGGTCAAAATTCCCATTCGGATGGGCGCGGTTGCCGGTGTACCTCGTACCCATGCCCAACACCATCACGTGCCCTGACTGTGGTTCTCTCATGGCCCCACACCATCCGTTGCGGGATGCCGCCGCCGAACGGCTCAAGGCTGCCGGTCGCCCCCGGCACAGCCGCAAGAGCCGCCTCCGAAAGAAGTTCCACAAGCAATGGCTGGAACGCAACCGGGCGGTGGTCATGACCACGCTGTTCGTCATGCCCGCGATGGGGCCACCCAAGTTCAGGTGCGAGGGCTGCGGGCGGATCGACGGCTTCTACCAGACCATGGGCCGCTCGATGCTCACGGTCGAACCGTTGGAGGATTGCAGGCCATGATCGGCGCGTCGCGCAGGTTCAACGAGATCATGACGAACCTACTCCTACGGCGGCAGCACGCCGGGGGCACGTTGCCGCAACAGGATGAATCGGACACGGCTGCGGTGCTGGACCGCCTCTGGCAAGCGATGTCAGAGGATGAGCAAGCGGCTGCCGAAGCCTTGTTTGCCCGAACCCCAGGAGCCCCGCATGAGCTTGGCCTGTCCGACGTGCTGGATGCGCGAGGAAAGGTGCCCAGAACAGCGGGCTAGGAGGCGTCATGATCCACTTGTTGGCAAGCCAGACCATGCTGCGTGAGGTTCGACGAAGGATTTCAAGGCCCTTATTCCGGCTTGCGCGCTGGATAGCACCGCCTGCCAGGATCATCCAAGGTGATCCCAACCCCTGTGACTGCCATGGGTCTGCCTCAGTCGTTGACCATGAGGCCAAGATCAGCAGCGGCGAACAGGCGGACGAACGCGCACTTCGGACACACGACGACAAGAAGTGACTCACCTGCGATGCCTTCCCCTACGCGGGCTTCGTTCGCCCGCGTGAAGGGAGCCTCAACGACCGACCGAATCACCTGATCCTCGTGTCGGCAGCAAGGGCATTCGGTGAGGATGCCCTTGAGCTTGTTCTCGGCGATCTCTCGCCACCGGGAATGCAGCCTCTTCATGCGGACGCCTCCATGGGCACCACGTACCCGTGTCGCCGTCTTGGGGCAACAGCGCGGATGCTTACTGGACCGTGCAGTCCTTCAAGGTCGGACTCTTCATGATCCGGGTGCCGCCGATGCATCGGAGCGACACCTTGTCACCTTTGCTGAGCTTCGCGGCTTTGGACTTCTCCGAATCCTCAAGGGTGGCGTGTACGGCGTTGATGCCGAAGCGGTCACCCGTGGTGAGCTTTAGCACGACGTTGTTCATGAAGTCCTTGTCGATGGCTTGCAGCTTGCCCGTCACGAGCAGCGCCTTGTCCTTGTACTTGTCGTCTGCCGCGACCTCGTTGGTCTCGTAGTCCTTGTACAAGGTGGTGGCTTCAACGGTCAGAGCAGGTGCGGCTGGTTCCGGCTTCGGCTTCGCGGTCTGCGTCTCTGCCGGGCGGGGTTCTTTGGTGGTCGTGACCGGAATCGGATCGCTGCTCGTTGATTCCTTCTTCGGCGGCGAACAGCACGAGGCAACCATCAACCCAACCAGCACGAACCCCAAGACCTTCATGTCTATCTCCGTTTCGACGGGGAGCACGCCCCCAAGACCCACAGCCGGTACGACCGGCGCATGATCGCCCCGGTCACGGGCAAAGTCAAAGCTATTGCTTGCTTTTTCCGCTCGCCGCCTTGTCGTGGGGTGCGGGCGTGGCCGCCATCGATCCCCAGGAACTCATCACAAGGGTGGCCCGGCGCATCGTCGAGCTACGTCGGGCCAAGGGGATGACGCAGGCGCAGTTCGCGGAACGGCTGGGCTGCTCGGTTCAGTACGTGGGTCTCGTCGAGCGTGGGCTTCAGAACCTCACGCTGGCGAAGATGGCGCAGATCGCCAACGTGCTCGGGGCCACCATCGAGGATCTGATGAAGAGGCCGCGACAGGCGACGATGAAGATCGTCAAGGGGCGACCCAAGGCAGCCGGATAGGATTCAGTCCACGAACAGCACGTCGCCCAAGTAGATGTGGTTGCGGTCATCCATCTTCTTGGCGGTGCCCACGGCGAGCGCGCAGTGCTCCGGGTCGATGTCCGCGTAGACCGGCACCTTGTCCCACGAATACTCGTTGTCCGGGTACGCACCGGGGAACTTTTCACTCAGATCAATCTCCCGCGTGAAGCTGTTGTGCGTGCCGGGGTAGGCGGTGAGCGTCACTACCCGGCCCTTGAGCTTCGCTTTGAGCCAGCCATTGCCGATCATGAACACGATCCACTTGTCCTCGATCTGGTCACGGTCCTCACCCACCTTCGTCCTCAGTTTCTTGAGCTTCGGCCCGGACGGGCTCCCCTCCGACAACTCGAACGTCCGCTTGCCCTTGTTCTCAAGCCACACCCGCACCTTGTGCGGCCCCGTGATCGCCCCTTGATCCACGGTCTGCAAGTGCATCCGCTGATCTTCGCGGGAGAACCAGCCCCAGTTGTGGTCCGCCACGTTGCGGAGCACGACCGCCATCGCTTCCTTGAACCGGGCCAGCACTTTCCTGGATGTGTCGTTGCTCATGATGCCTCCCTGATTAATACACCGACCGGCTCATCCGCCGACGCACAATGCCCGCAGTAGGGGCACGTCCCAGCGGGCGGGAAATCCCCGGCGAGCAGATCATCGATGCCCACCTTGGCGAACCTTGCGACCCGGAAGGCCAAGCTCGCCGTGATCTGCCGCCCGCTGTCGAAGCACGACTCCGACACGTGCAGCACCTTTGCAAGCTGTTCCCGGCTGCCGACCCGGATGCGCAGGAACCGCAACGCCGTCCGCACGTTGGTCTGCTCTTGCGTGCTGAGATCCGATTTCATGCGACCTCCATCGTGGGAGCCCAGAACCGGGGCTCGATCCCCATCTCGTGGATGACGTGAACGAGGCACGTCAGGTTGAAGCATAGGCACTTGAGGTAGACCTCGTTGAACTGCGCCACTTCCGCCTTCGCTCTGACGCTCGTGCCGAACAGGCGTTTCACAGCGGAAAACGTGCTCTCAACGTTCGACCTGCGATGGTAGTGCTGGAGGAAGTTGTCGCGCTCCAAGCTGAACAGGTGCCACATCCGCTTCCAGGCTTCCGCCGCACATCCCTTGGAGTTGCCCTGCGAGTTGTCCTTGAAGATGATGAACGGCGTCGCCCCGGCAGCCGTGACCGCCGCAAGATTCTCGTGCGACAAGTACGCCTTGTCGCCGGACAGTTCATCGATCTGGAACCCGGCGTCCGTCGCCCGCTTGATGAGCGGCGGCAACATCGGGGTGTCGCTCACGAACCCGTGGGTCACGGCGACCGTGGCGATCACGTTCGTCTTGGTGCCCACGACCGCATGAGCCTTGACGTACTTGTGGGCGCGCTTCTCTTCCCCGTACTTGTGATCGAACCAGCGACCGTAGGTGTTCGTGGAGAACCCGGTGCCGTCGATGGCGAACTGCCGCTCGATGGCCCGCAGCGGCAAGGCCGACTGCTCGACAAGCTGCACGAGCAACGGCTCAATCTCCGGGCGTTCGAGGTAGCGGAAGATAGTGTTGTAGTGCGGGTCGTGGCCGATGAACCCGCGTTCCTGGCACGACCTGATGTCCGACGTTGCACGGCGACCCGACATTCCGACGTAGGTCTTCATGGCTGCTCCGTAGATCACGTCACCCAACCGCAACGGCGGGCGACCTGTCTTCTTGGGGGTGGGCTGCTCGATCCCGTCGCACAAGCTACGGAGCAACGTCTCGACGCGGGACTTCTCATCCTGCTGAGCCGCGTTGTAGACGGGCCAATTCTGCCTGTATGTGATCCGCTGCTCCGTCACGACGACGCTCGATCCATCCGGCATCGCCACCTCACGGCGAACGATCAGGACGGCCCACAGGTGCTTGCAACGGCACCCCCTCGTTTCGTGGTCCGGGCAAGAGCACGTGCCTGCCGCCACATCGACCACGTACCCGCCGCTGTTGCCGGTCTGACTCGGCACGAGGTACTTGTCTTCGACGATCTGCTTGATGCGCTTGCCCTTCGACTTCACAATCGCGAGTCCACGCTGAGCCCGAACATCGAGGGTCGTGGTATCCATGCAGACTAATGTTGCCACATTAGTACCACTGTCAAGGACCGGCCCGAACAAAGATCGTTCGGTCGGAGATCATTTGACGTGTGGACCTGTTGTGGCTACATTAGCCCTATGGCCGAAACCGTCATCAAGAAGAAGCGACGCAAGCCTAAGGCTGCCAGGAAAGAGGACTCCATCCGCATCCGGGTCACGGAGGCGCAGAAGAAGGCGCTCACGGACGCCGCAGCCCGTGCGGGCATCGGCGTGTCGTCCTGGTTGCTCACCTTGGGAATGCGGGAAGCACAACGAACCGATCCGGGCGGATGACCGCCCACGGTGCTTCGGTTCAACGTGAGCCGTTGATCGGCTTGATCGACTTTCGTTCACCTCCGGGCACACGAGGGGTTGCGCCCGGCAACGGCGGTGCCTACACCCAGCGCGTTCCGTGTAGGGATGCGTTGGGCGGTTACCGTCGCCGAACGTGACGAGCCCCGGTTGCTGCCGGGGCTTCGTCGTTTGTGGGGGTCAGTTGGCGTTCATCGCGTGCTGGTTCCCCCCGTTGGTTGCCAAGGCGTACAGGTGGCCGCGTGGTCCGACGCCCGCCTTCACGAGCAGCGTTGCCACCTTCATCCGGTTGATCTCACCGTCCACGGATGCCCGGTTGATGTCCGGCTTCATCGGCAAGATCGCGTGGTAGATGTCCGACGCCCCGAGCGGCGCGTTCTCGTTGGCCCGGAAGACCTCCGTGATGAGATCCCGGATCATCGGCTTGCGGGCGAACATGGAGATGGGCGTGGCGACGGGCTTGGGTGCGACCGGGGCAGCCTTCGGAGCTGCTTGGCCTGCCGGGAACCACATTCGCCCCCGTCGCTCGATCAGGCCACGCTTCTTTGCCATCCTCAACGAGCCATCCACGTTGCTCGTGTCCTGCCCGACAGCATGAGCGACATCACGGGTGCGAACACCTTCTGGGTTCTGTCGAACGAATGCCGCTGCCTTCTCGACGTAGGTCATCGAGGTTGGGGCCGGGGGCGGGATTGACGGGGTGGCCGCAACGGGAGCTGACTGCACTGGCCGGGGAGCGGGCTCGGGTGCCTTGGTTTCGGCATTGATCAGGCGGGCCATGACGCGCCGTCTGGAATCAGCAGACAGGGATCTCACGGCAGCGAATGCGGCGTCTTCCCGGTCTTGCCGCTCACGCTCATCCTGCAACTGCTGCTCGAAAGACTTCACGGATCGGTGTCTGGGGGCACGATCCTGGGTGTGCAAGGTGTAAAGGGATTCTCCCTTGCAATGGGCGTTCCTGTCGCTCGGTGAACGCGGTGTAGCGGCTGCCTCAAAACTCTCCCCGCTGCCTCTAAACACCCCCTACACCGATGCCATTAAAGGCAAAGCCGGCTCGTGCCGGTGCTGCGCGGCGGCTCCCCCGCGCGAGCGGGGGTCCACCCGCACCCGGTCGGTTGTGGGGTCAAATGCCCGGGGCTCCCCCGCGCGAGCGGGGGTCCACCCATCAACGACTTCCGCAAGGACGGTCGGTTCTAGGCTCCCCCGCGCGAGCGGGGGTCCACCCTGTACCAGGTCGTAGCCGTAGTCGGGGTCGTAGGCTCCCCCGCGCGAGCGGGGGTCCACCCATCCACTGCCAGACGAGCTTGCAGCGCTCGTGGGCTCCCCCGCGCGAGCGGGGGTCCACCCTCGAGGCACTGCAGAAGAGGCTCGCCGATGCGGGCTCCCCCGCGCGAGCGGGGGTCCACCTCAGCGGCGCGAAAGCTGCTGCGGTCCCGCTGAGGCTCCCCCGCGCGAGCGGGGGTCCACCCACATGGCGGACAGATTCGATGCGTTGGTCGTGGGCTCCCCCGCGCGAGCGGGGGTCCACCCTTCGACGAACTGAGGTGGGTACCTCCGCCGAAGGCTCCCCCGCGCGAGCGGGGGTCCACCCCAAGTGCGCAAGCACCGTGGAGTCCTTCCCCCGGCTCCCCCGCGCGAGCGGGGGTCCAACAGCCGATCCTTTCTTCTGGGAGGCGCGCGGCCAAGCTGAGCCCGGGGACCAGGGGATCGAGATGGGCACTCGTCGGCACCACCAAGCCCGCGGAGCGGGCTTCGAACGACGCCTCCCGCGTTGCATATGTCCACCGATTCATCGGTGGTGTCTCAAGTCTCCGAACCCAACAGGAGCCCCATCAGCAGGAGGGGGATCTGGTCTTCGACCCCTCAGCCCATCACCACCAGGGCCATCTTGTCCTCAACCCTTCAGCCCATCGGCAGCAGGCGGATCTGGTCTTCAACCCCCCACCCCATCACCAGCAGGGCCATCTTGTCCTCAACCCTTCAGCCCATCGGCAGCAGGGCGGATCTGGTCTTCGACCCCTCAGCCCATCACCACCAGGGCCATCTGGTCTTCAGCCTCTGACGTGATTTGGAATTCAGATCGTCCTGACCGCCGCGCGGGCGCGCAGCGACGAGTCCCTCGACTCGATCACTCGTCCGTGTCGTCCGGCGGACCGTCGGGAGTGTCGCCCCCCTCGGTCTTCGCGGTGCGACGCTGCGCCACGCCCAGCATGATGCGGTAGTCGCGCCGATTCACGCCCGCCTGCGCCGTCGTACGCCAGTCCTTCAGCCACGTCGTGAACTCCCCCGTCGCGATGTTCAGCGCCTCCTCCGACGCGCTCATCACCTGCGCCGTTGGCGCCGGCGCCAGCTTGCGCACGATCTCGATCTGTGCGCGAAGCTGCTTCTCGATCGTCGGGTTCACGATGTTGCGCTCCTCGAGCGTCATGGCCGCAGCCTTGTCCGCGTCGCGCGTCTCGCCTCGCGCCGGATCGGTCCCGTCGCGCAGCGCCGCATACCGGTTCAGGAACGTCTGCACCGTGCCCACCGCCTCCGGCCCCGTCGCCGCCTTCAGACCGTCTCCGAAAACGTACAGCGCCTGCTGCGAGTGCAGACGCTCCAGCGCCGCTCGCGCTCGCGCAAACGCCTTCTCGTCATAGCCGTCTACCGACGACAGCGCCTCTCGCTGCTCGACCGTCGTGGGGAGAATCGGAGTCGGCTTGGTCGCACCCTTGTACCCCAGCATCCTCAGATAGAGATCCCAGCCGTGCTGATGCTCTTTCTCGGAGTACCCGAGCCCCACCATCACAGCCATCACGTCCGGCCGCGTGCTCAGGGTCCGGAGCCACTTGCCTCCGCGGAGCGCAGCGCGCTCGGCGTCACGGGGAAGAATCTGCGTCTTCGACATACGCTCACCTCGGTTGGTCTCGGGCCCCTCGCCCGAGAGTGCGCACGAGTACGTCAACGACATCCGAGGCGCAACCCACAATCGTGACACGCTATCTCGGGCCCGGACCCGATCCCCTGAAGGCTTGTCCAGCATCCCAACGGCTTCGGCAGCGTCGCAGCAGGCGAGTCCAATCGCTCCAGAGCCCTTGCCTGGCGGCTGGAAGGCTTGTCCAACGGCACGGGATGCCACTCCAACGTCCCCGAGGCTTGTCCAACCTTCGGAAAGGCGTCGGAATTCGCTGCCGGGCCGTCCGGGGTCCCGGAGGAGCTCTCCAACCCCGCGGATCAAGGCTCCAAATCCGTGGGACAAGAGGTCGGGGAGGTTGGACTCGCCTCCAAGTCGTTGGACAAGCTCCCCTGAGCGCGTCTGTCCCGGTGGGGGACGATTCGCCGGGCTACAACCCCTCTGCCACCTCCGCTGGCAGGTTCCTCTGCTTCTTCACCCGCGCCCAGTACGTCTCATCCGCCGCCATCGCCACCGGATCGAGCTTCATCGGACGCACCAGCTCCGACAGCGCCACCGGCTCCCGCGTCGCGAACGGCGGCTCGGCGAGCTCGTCGAGCTCGAGGAACCACCCCGGCTCGCGCGTGCGGTTCATGCCGCCGTCGCGGTTCATGAAGCTGCCGGAGAACCTCGCCTACGCGCCTGCCGCGCGGAGATCACGGCCGACGGTGGCGTTGCTGATGGCCGGGGCGCAGGACAGCGAGCTCGCGGCCGACGGCGAGTTCGCGGCCGACGGCGAGTTCGCGGCCGACGGCGAGTTCGCGGCCGAC
>CAYMUE010000162.1:1856-4429 GCA_964393505.1 uncultured Polyangiaceae bacterium | reverse complement strand
AAACGTCGGATCGTCCACCCCCGCCAACACGAACGCCCCTCCCACCACCTCGTGCTTCTGCCGCAACACCCGCACGCCTGCCCCCTGCAGCGCCTCGACCACGCTCTCGCCCCCGGAGTACCACTCGTGGTTTCCCGTCGCTGCGACCACTCCGTGCTTCGCCCCGACCGCGGCCAACTTCCGGAACGTCGTCCCGTCACCCCCTCCCGCCTCATCGGTGATGTCCCCGATGACCACCAGCAGATCCGGCTTCATCCCCTCGATGCGCGCGGTCAGCCCATCCAGATACCGCTGCGTCATCACATCACCCACGTGGATGTCCGAGATCGCGACGATGGTGAATCCGTCGGCCGACGCGGGGAGCCCCTGAAGCGGCACGCGCAGTTCGGTGATCCGCGGCCCCTTCAACGCCACGAACAGGCCCCAGCCCGTGAGCGCCGCCGACACCACGAGGCCTGCGGCCATGCCCCACTTGAGGATCATCGCGGCGGTCGGTGCGCGGACGGCCCCTGCCCGCTGCAGGATCCAGGTCGGCAAGGCGACCCACAAGTCGAAGGCGAGCAACACGCAGAACGTGATGGAGACCACCCCCATCCAGATGGCCCCGACCCACATCACGGGCATGCCCACCGATTGCCCCACTGTCCTCTCCAGCCCGCGACCCGCGAGGTAGACCGCGGCAAGCGTGACCAGGACGATCTTCAGCGTCAGCCGATCGCGCGCTCCAAGCTCGAGGCCGTAGGCGACGCGCCAGTACAGGTAGGCGTGGACCCCTCCCCACACGACGACGAACATGGACAGGATGAGGAGGAAGCCGAGCCAGCGGGGCATGTCGGGGCCTTTCGGAAAGAACCCGACTTAGCTTCGGCGTCCTTGCGGCGCAAGGTCTGCCACCTCGCGACTCCGCGTGGCTCAGGCGCTTTCGTGGCGCCTCACGGAGCCTTCGAAGCTTCAACGTCCCGGCAGCAGCGGAACCCGAGGTGGTAGTTCCGGTGGCTCTCCTTGTCCATCAGCGTGGTGCCGTGCCAGTCCCACGCGCGCCAACGGCAATCGTCCTCGTGCGCCTCATAGGACTGGAAGATGAACCAACTCCCCTTCATCTCCGTCACGCCGTACTTGCCCGCCGACGCCACCTGATCGGCCGACAGCGGCAGGTTCATGTGCTCCGCCGCGTTGCCGTGCTGGTCATAGACTCCGAGCGGGCTCACGCACGTGGGGAAGGACCCTGCCGGATACGTGTTCGAGCCGCACACCGAGGGATCTCCGCCGTTGCACTTCTTGTTCTTGAAGCTGCCCGTGCCGCACTTCTTGTGGTCCTTGTCCTTGCCGTACGCCCAGCGGACCTCTCGGGCCTTGTTGTGGAAGTACGAAGAGGCGATGCGCTCCTTGCCCCAGTCGTACTCCTTCTCGACGGGCTCGAGAGCGCCGGCGCACCCGCCCTCCCACTCGTGGGCGTCGCAGATCCGCTTGCCGACCGCTTCGCACAGCAGCGCGGCCTCGCGCGATCGCGGGAAGACCACCGGGTACTCGCACGGCACGCCCGGGAACTCGAACTGGTCGATGCACACGCGCGCGTCGCGCTCGGTCTGCCCCGCGCGCGGATCGAACAGGGGCACCATGAACGGCGCGCCGCACATCGCGTGACCGCCGTCCTTGAGCCCGGCTTCCTTGCGGATCCGCCTGCACTCCGAGCGCTTCATCGGGTGCTGCGTCGTCTTCGGGTTCCCCTGGCTCAGCAGCCGCGAGCCCGCGAAGATCTCGCGCACCTTCTGCATCGCCTCCGCGTTCAGCCCGAGCTTCTTCTCCATGACCGCGAACAGCGCCTCGCGCTGATCCGGCACGGTCGCGGCTTCTTCGTCCGACGGTTCCGGCTCGGGCTCCGGGGGGCGCGGCGTCAACGCTTCGACCAGCGGCTTCCATCCCAAGGCCCGCGCCGCTGCCTGCGGTGTCGCGTGCGATCGCGCGCGCGACGCACCCACCGTCGCCGCTCCGGTCGCGGTCAAGGCGATCAGCCCCACGCCAACCCAGAGCAGGGGCTTCGACGCCTTCTTCGAATCGTGTGTGCTTCGCATCCGCCGCGTTGCGATACGAGCCGGAACCCTGTCGGTCAAGTTCCCGCTGACGCGGAGCCGCGCGCAGCGCTCAGGTGGCTGGTTTTCCCGGCCACTCTCATTGAGCCGGATCCGTGAGCGTGGTACGAATGAGCTTCCACGGGAGGTGCCCATGCGCTGGAGCGGCAAGCTCGGTCGGAGGGATCCTTGGACCTGGGGCCTGTTGATCGCGATCGGGATCGCGGTCGCCATCGGCTGCTCGGCTTCGGGGGATGCGTCTCCGATCGTGCCCCCCGGGGTCGGCGGGAGCTCGGCTGCCGGCGCGGCGGGACAGTCCGAGGGCGGCGGGGCAGGCGTGGAGGATGCGAGCGACGACGCGCAGGGAGGCGAAGGGGGGGAGGCGGGACAAGGCGAGGGAGGCTACGCGGGAGCCGGCGGAGGCAGCACCGACGGCGGCTCGGGCGCTGCAGGCGTCGGAGGCTGGGACAACTGCCAGCCGCTGCCCGCTCCCGACGCAGGCAC
>CAYMUE010000162.1:0-1756 GCA_964393505.1 uncultured Polyangiaceae bacterium | reverse complement strand
TCGGTGCTTCGAATCATCAACGTCGCCAACAAGGTCACGGCCTTCACCTTGAGCGGCGGCCAGGGCTCCAACTTCCAGGCCTTCTCTCCGGACGAGACCGAAATCATCACCTCCGGTGGCGTGAACATGATCCTGCGCAACGCCACGACCGGGGCGGCGTTGAATCCCAATCCGCTCGTCAAGAAGGGCACCATGCCCGACTACCACCCCGACAACACCTCGGTCGTCTTCGCAAAACCCGAAGGGATGGTCTTCGTCGCCTCGCCGGGGATCTCCAACGCATCCATCATGCTCCTGCCCCGCAACGGTGCTTCCTGGGGCCCCGAGCAGACGATGGTCAAGGCCGCCAACGACTCGGAGAACAACTACTACCCGGCGTTCTCTCCGGACGGCGGCTGGATCATTTTCAACCGATCCGCGCAGCACGACTCGTATCTCGCCCCGGACTCGATGGTGATGGTCGTCGCGGGCAAGGGGGGCAACGCGATCGCGATGTCGCGCGCGAACGTGAGCGATCAGGTCGGCAACTCGTGGCCGAAGTGGGCGCCGTTCAAGCTGTGCAACCGCGGCAAGCGACTGCTGTGGTTCACCTTCTCCAGCGCACGCGACTACGGCGTTCGAATCATCAACTCCACGATCGTTCCCGAGCCCGACGCCGGCGACAAGCGCAAGTGGCAGATCTGGATGGCGGCGTTCGACCCCGAGAAGGCCGCCAACGGCCAGGACGGAAGCTACCCCGCCTTCTGGCTCCCCTTCCAGGACCCCGATTCGGGCAACCACATCGCGCAGTGGACCGAGAAGGTCGTTCGCAATCCGTGCGTCGATGACTCCCAGTGCCCCTCCACGCCCAACCAGAAGATGATCTGCAAGGGCAACGAGTGCGTCCCGCAGTAGGTGAGCCCGCCCGTCGCCTCGGGATCTCCCGCTCTCCCCCCGGCTTCCCTCCCCAACGCGCCGCGTGATAGGGTGCGCCCGACCAGCGTCTTTTGGCGGAGGAACTCATCGTGGCGGCCAGGCAAGGCGACAAGAAGAGTCGTAGCAATCCGGGAAGTCGGCAGCCCGCCGACGCCCGCACCGAGCCCGCGCAAGGCGCCCGGCCCGCCGACGCCCGAACCGAGCAAGCGCAAGGCGCCCGGCCCGCCGACCCTCGCGATGGTCGCCGCAAGTCCAGCCGTCGCAAGGAAGCCTCACCAGCACAGGGAGCTCCCGACGCTTCGGACCGCCCGCGCAGACGATCGCGCGGCAAGACGGGTCAGCTCGAGCGCGCCGGAACGCCTCCGGTGTCTGATGGAACGGCTCCCCACGCGTCGGCAGCACCCGAGGGGACCGAGCGCGCCCGTGAGGTCGCTGCTCACGTTGCGCCGGCGACACCGCACCCTGCTCCTGCATCCGACTCTCCCTCTCCGCTGCCCCGGGATGCAGCATCCACAGCCGCGATCGAGCCGGACTCCTCACTGCCTCCCGCATCACTCGACGGCTCGAATGCTTCGGCACCCGAACGGACTTCCTCTCCCGCCCCCGTGCCCGAGCAACGACGCTCCGTCCCTCCGTCGATTCCCGCCCCTCCTCCATCGGCTCGCGCTCCGGGCTTCCGCACGATCACCGAAGGCCCTCCCCGCCTCGTCGAAGCCGACACGGTGACGACCGGCAGCGTCCCTCCTGCCGAGCCCGAGCCCGTCCCCCAACCCAAAGCCGAGCCCGCGCCCGAGCCCGCGCCCGCGCCCGAGCCCGAGCCCGCGCCCGAGCCCGCGCCCGA
>CAYMUE010000161.1:4829-15296 GCA_964393505.1 uncultured Polyangiaceae bacterium | reverse complement strand
GCGTGCCCCTTTCCTTCCGGCGGCCGCGTCGGCGGCGCCCGCGCAGCCTACTCACCCCGGCCTCGCTTTTCCAGCGCACGCGAGGCGAGCGGCGCCGGCTCGTCCGGGCTCGATGACCGGAGACCGCCGGGTGGGGTTTGCCGCTCCGGCGTTCGGGAGCTACAGTGTCGCCCCCCATGACCCACCGCTTCGCCTACCCGGTCCACGACCTGCAGAACGCTCCCAAGGTCATCGACGCTCCGTTGCCGGCGGAGTGGCTGCGCGAGTTGCTGAACGATTGCGAGGCGGTGCCCTTCGACAACGAGCCGGGCCATCTCGAGGTGCGTCTCACGATGTCGGGCCGCGACGTGATCGTCCATGGCCGCGTGCGTGCGGCTCTCGGCATGCCCTGCGGACGCTGTCTGAAGCCCATGAAGCTCGACATCGACACCGAGATCTCCCTGATGCTCAGCCCGGGCAAGGTGCATCCCGCCCCCGTTGCTCCGAAGGGAAAGGGCAAGGACGCCCCGGAGGCCGAGCCCGCGAAGTCGAAGCGCTCCGCCAGGGACGCCTCCAAGGGCGCCCCCAAGGTCCAAGCCCGTCCCGAAAAGTTCGCCGGCAAGGGCCGCTGGTCTCGCGACGGCCACCACGACGTCTACGAATTCGCCGAAGACGAAGCGGATTCCGACACCTACGACGGCGACGAGGTCGTCCTCGATCCCTTCGTCCGGGAGTGGATCCTGCTCGAGACCCCCATCTTCCCCTTGTGCTCGGAGGAATGTCCGGGTATCCGTCCTGACCCCCAAGCGCAGTGTGCGCCCGTCGAGCCCGCCCCAGTGGTGGACCCGCGGCTCCGCCCGCTGCTCGAGATCCAGAAGAAGAAGCTCTAAGGAGTTTGCCGTGGCAGTCCCGAAGCGACGTACCAGCCCCTCGAAGCGCAACATGCGACGTGCAGCGAACGAGAAGATCGTGGTCCCCAACCTCGTTCCCTGCCCGAAGTGCAGCGAGCCGATGATCCCCCATCGCGTTTGCCCCAAGTGCGGCCACTACAAGGGCCGCAAGATCGTGGACACCGGAAGCGAGTCGCAGGGCGAGTAGCCCCAACACCCCGCCCCGCCGATCCCCGATCGCTGCGCCGAACGGTTCGCCGTCTCTCCCTTCGTGACCCGAAGCAACGGTCACGACGCGGAGTCTTGTCCGGCGCCGAACCCTTCGACCTCGTGCTACACACCCATACCGTGGTGTGTTGCATGTCGGTCATCCCCTGCTCTGTCCCCCCCTCTGTGCGCTCCTCGCCCTCGAATGGCCCACTCTGTGCCGAGGACGATCGGCCCCCGCTCGCGCAATCGGGCCGTTCTCCCGCATCTCATGACCCCTCCCGTCCTTGGTACAGGATTCGCTCCTCTCGAGCACCGATGTGCCGTCGACTCCTCCTGCTCGCTGCCGTGACCGCCCTCGCCGGCGCCATTCCTCGCATCGCCCACGCCCAGTCCCCCTTCGCTCCCAACGGGCCCCTCGCCCCGTGGTCTGCGCCGTTGCCGGTCCGCACCCTGCCCGCACAACCTTCGATCCCCGACGCCCACACCACGACTGTCCCCGTCGCCCCCTCCTCACCGCCCGCGATGCCCATGCCCGGTGGCGCCCGCATCGCTTCGCCGGCCTTCGTCGCTTCCGCACCCTCTTCTTCGTACGCCGGCTGGGCTCCGATCGAGACGCTCCCGCAACCCTGGTCCGCGCCCGCAGCCGCCCCTTCTCCTCCGCCCGCCGCAGATGCGGCAGACAGGATCCGGACGCGTGGCGCGCGCGACTCAGAGCGCATCTGGGTCAGCGCGCTGGTCAACCCCGTGCTCGCCCCCTGGGGGCGCGTGGCGGGGCGCATCGAGATCGCGCCGCTCGCCGCGCACGCCCTGTACTTCGAGTTCTCGAAGATCGACTTCTACATCACCAACCTCGAGCGTCAGGTGCCGGTCTACGAATACGACTTCGGCTACCACCTGTTCCCCCAGGGCCGCGGCGTGTCGGGATTCTACCTCGGCCCCCGCCTGATCCTTGCGCGCGGAGAGACCGACGAGGGCGTCGGCAAGGCGACCGGCATCGGCGGGGATCTCGGCTATCAGTTCGTGATCGCAGGGCACCTCGTCATCAACGCCGGCATCGGTGCAGCGCACTTCACCGCCTCCGCCGAGGCGAAGCCCGGCTACATCGAAAAGGTCCTGCAGGGCATCTCCAGCGAGGAAGCGAGCGCTTTCGGCGCCAGCCTTTCCTTCGGCCAATCCGTCGACTTCTGGCTCCCCCTCGCCACCCTCGGCATCGGCGCTGCCTTCTGATCCGTCCCTGCCGTGCCCCCGTGCATGGCCATGGTACGGTGACTCCCATGCACATCCAGTTCATCGGAGCCGCCCGTACCGTCACCGGATCCATGCACGTCCTCGACACCGGCAAGTCCCGTGTCCTGATCGACTGCGGCCTCTTCCAGGGCCGCCGCGCGGAGTCCAACGAGGTCAATCGCAAGCTCCGCGTGGATGCCCAGTCGATCGATGTCGCCGTCCTGAGCCACGCCCACATCGATCACTCCGGCGCCTTGCCCGTGCTGATCCGCAATGGCTTCCACGGCCGCCTCTTCGCTACCGAGGCTACCTGCTCGCTGCTCGATCCGATGTTGCGCGACGCCGCACGTATCCAGAAGGCAGACGCCGACTTCATCAACCGTCGCAACGCCCGTCACGGCATCGACGATCCCCCCGTCGAGCCTCTCTACGCCGAAGAAGACGTCGAGGAGCTGCTCAGCCGTCTCGAGCCGCTTCCCTACCACCGACGTGTCCCCATCGCCGACGACGTCACGCTCGAGCTGCTCGACGCGGGACACGTGCTCGGGAGCGCGATCTGCGACTTCGAGATCAAGAGCAACGGCTCCAGCAAGCGGGCCGTGTTCAGCGGGGATCTCGGGCGGCGCAACGCTCCCATCCTGATCGACCCGGAGACGGTGGAGCGAGCAGACGTGCTGGTGCTGGAGAGCACCTACGGCAACCGGGTTCACGAGCCGATCCAGGAGATGGACGAGCAGCTCGCGAAGCTGATCGAGGACACCCTCGCGCGTCGAGGCAAGGTCCTCATCCCCAGCTTCGCCCTCGAGCGCGCCCAGGAGGTGCTGCACGCCATCACGCGCCTGCAGAAGACCGGGCGTCTTCCTGCGATCCCGATCGTCCTCGACAGCCCCCTGACCGTGCGTCTGACCCAGGTCTTCGGCCGCCACAAGGACTGCTTCGACGAGGAGACCATGGGGCTGATCCAGGATGGTCGCAGCCCGTTCGAACCACGCAACCTGCGCCTCGTCGAGTCGGTGGAAGACAGCCGGGCGATCAGCGAGTCGGCCAACCCCTGCGTGGTCATTAGCGCCAGCGGCATGCTGGAGGCCGGCCGCGCCGTCCACCACCTGCGCGCCATCGTCGAAGACCCTCGCTCCGTCGTCGCTATCGTCGGTTTCCAGGCCCAGCACACCCTCGGACGTCGCCTCCTCGAGCAACGCCAGTTCCTCAAGATCTTCGGCGTCGAGTACCGCCGCGAGGTCCGCGTCCAGCAACTCTCCGGCTTCAGCGCCCACGCCGACTGCAACGATCTGTCGGCCTACGCCAACGCCGTCCGCGACAACAAGGGCCTCGGACGCGTGGCCCTCGTCCATGGTGAGCCCGAGGCGCAGCAGGCGTTGATCGAGCGCTTCCGGCACGAGGGCCACAACGACGTCGTCAACCCCGCACCGCTCCAGAAAATCGAGTTCTGAGCCTGACAAGGAGTCCGTGGTATCTTCATGGGTACCATGCGCCCTTCCATCTCCATCTTCGCGCTGCCGTTCGTAGCTGCCGTCGGGTTTGGCGGATGCTCCTCTCCGATCGACGAGCCGGTCGGGGAGAGGTCCGCGCCGGTGGCCCATCCCGGACCCTGGCAAATCCCTGCCGCCACGGTCGCCAAAGGCGACACGCAGTACGTCAAGTACACGCCGGCCGGGCTGTGGGAGAACGGCAGCAACTGCTACGGGTCGCTCACTCCGGGGGCGACCATCCTCCGGAAGTACCTGCTCGACCACTTCGCCGGCATCTCGAGCATCCTCGGCTACAGCTGCGATCAGGGGACGGTCCACCCGGAGAACATGGGGATCCACGGGACGGGGCGCGCAATCGACGTGATGATCCCGCTCGACGGCGGCGACGCCGACAACGATCTCGGCGATCCGATCGGCAACTTCCTCATCGAGAACGCCCAGCTCATCGGCATTCAGTACATCATCTGGGATCAAGTGGATTGGGTCGGATCCCACGCTGCCGGTGACAAGGTGGGTGCGTACTCCGGTACTTCGAACCCGCACAAGAACCATCTTCACATCGAGCTCTCTGTCGAGACCTCGAAGAACACCACCAACTGGTTCGAAAACGCCGTCACTCCCCCCGAGTATCCCCGGTGCTCGATCGCGTCCACGGGCGCAGTGATCGACGACGACGAGGCGTGCATCACCTACTTCGGTTCATCGGCCTACTGGCGTAAGGAGCAGGGCGTCGGGTACGGCGGCGGGCTGCACTGGACCAACGCCTTCGACTCCGACAAGCCGGGCAACTGGGCTCGATGGAACCTCACCTTCGCGCAGGCCGGAAGCTACCTGGTGGAGATCTATCTCGAGCCGGCCTTCGCCGTCGCGACCGGAGTGAGATACGAAGTGAGGCACTCCGGAGTGGTGGATACCCTCCAGGTCAATCAGTCCGCCGGCAACGGCTGGGTCCAGCTCGGAACCCTCTCCACTTTCGACTTCGCCAGCGGCAGCGATCAGTGGATCGCTGTCTATGACGACAAGAAGGGTGTTGCGGACAACCAGCACATCGCCGTCGATGGCCTGCGCCTCACGCGGCAGGGCGCTCCTCCGGTCGAGCCCGACGCGGGAGGTGCTGGCGGTGCGGCAGGTGCTGCAGGCGCTGCAGGGGCCGCGGGGGCCGCGGGCAAGCCTGGCTCCGGGGGATCGGGTGGGGCAGCGGGCAAGGCAGGCGCCGCCGGCGCAGCGGGCAAAGCGGGAGCCTCCGGTGGATCCATCGGCGACGATGCCGGGACCGATGATCAGGTTCCCTCCAATCCTCCCGACGAGGGCGCTGCTTGGGACAACGACTCCGAGGGAGGCTGCGCAACATCTCCCGCCTCCCGGCGATCGATTGGCGACGTGGCTCTCTTCGCAGGAGTCGTTGTCGCCGGCATCGGCAGGCGCAGGCGCAGCCGTCGCCCCGACTCACGCTGATTCATCCCGCGTTCGCGGACAGGGTGACTTCTGCTGAGGTTGTCGGTCCGCGCGAATCCCTGCCCGTGCCTCCTGCGCAGTGAGCCGTTCCCTCGCTCCCTCCCATCCTGCTCTCGACGCGCATTCCCGGCGATCGCTGCGCCGACGGCCTCAACGCACCGTCTACCCGAAGTCATCCGACCGGAGAGGGAAGGGGATGGGCCGCTCAACGCCGCGACCCCATCCCCCTGCGCGCGAGCTCTTCGCTACCCCATTCGCCTGGCTCGTGCCCCAGCGACTCCCAACCCGACAGCAACCGTCCCTGCTCCTTGCGATCGAGCAGCCCGTGGTCCCCGTCCCATAGCGCCTTGGCCTCGGCCACCCATCGTTGCGCCGACTCCGTGTCCCCAAGCGCCAGGTGGGTCAGTCCTCGATAGAGAGCGTAGCGCGCCTTGGACTCCGCCGACCGATCGGCCTGCCCGGGTTCCGCCTCCATGAGCTCCGCAACCGCCTCGGGGTATCTGCCTCTGTGGAAGTCCTTGATCCCCCGGGACATCGAGCCCCCGCATCCGATCAGGGCTCCAGCCAGCACAGCGATCGACACCACGACCCACGCGCTCCGATTCATGGAGCCCCTGTCGGCCGGACCCCGCGGGCGGTTGCGAAAAAAGTCGCGCGCCGCTGCCGAGCCTCAGTTCAGACGCGCCGAAGGGCGTGCCCTGCGTCCCGACGCGGCCAGCAGATCCTCGAGGGTGTGCAGCGATCCGGCCGGGTCTTCGCTCCCGTCCTCGATCGGCTCCTCTTCCGCCTCGCCCGCATCGTACTCCGGCACCATCGCTGCCGCGGCCCATCGCTCCGCAAGCATCGCCGCCATGCGCTCCAGGAGCGGCCGCGCGGTCTCGCGCTCCGTCGCGCTGATCACGATGGAATTGTTGCGACCGAGCACGAGGCGACGGCCTTCTCCCGGCGTGAGCAGGTCGGCCTTGTTGAACACCAGGAGCCGGGGCACCGTCAGCAGCCCGAGATCCTCGAGCACCTCCTCGGTGGTCTGGATGTGCTGATCTCGATCGTGATCCGACGCATCCACCACCTGCAGGATGAGGTCGGCGTCGGAGGCCTCCTCGAAGGTGGCGCGGAAGGCGGCGTACAGGTCCTTGGGCATGTCGCGGATCAGCCCCACGGTGTCAGTGAGCACGACCTCGCGCTCCTCCGGGAACCGCAGACGCCTCGATCGGGGATCGAGCGTCGCGAAGAGCTTGTCCTCCGCCAGGACGTCGGCCCCGGTCAGGGTGTTGAGCAGCGTGCTCTTGCCCGCGTTGGTGTACCCGACGATCGCCACGATCGGCACCGCGTTGCGGTGTCTGCGCTGCCTGCGCTGCCTGCGCTGCTCCGCCAGCTTCTTGAGCTGCGTCTCCAGGTGCGTCACCCGCTCGCGCGCCCTGCGCTTGCCGATCTCGAGCTTCGTCTCCCCGGGCCCCCGCCCACCGATCCCTCCCGTGAGACGCGACAGCGAGTCGTCCTTCTGCGAGAGCCGCGGCAGCGCATACTTGAGCTGCGCCAGCTCCACCTGCAGCTTGCCGTCCCGGCTCTGCGCCCGCTGCGCGAAAATGTCCAGGATCAGCTGCGTTCGATCCACCACCTTCAAGTCCGTCTGCCGCGCGATCGTCGACGCCTGCGTCGGCGTCAGGTTGTTGTCGAAGATCAACAGCGACGCGTCGAGCCCCACCGCCCGCACGATCAGCTCGTCGAGCTTGCCGCGCCCGAGCACGTACCGCGGATCGATCCCGTCACGTACCTGCACCACCGCGTCGACCACCGTCACGCCTGCCGTGCGGGAGAGCTCGCGCAGCTCGCGCAGCGACGTGTCCATGCGCGCGATCGCGTCCTTGCGCCCCTTGTCCCCCACCTGCACCAGGATCGCCCGCCCCTCGCTGGCCACCTCGCGCGTGCGCGCCCGCTTCGCGAACTCGCTCTCGAGCGCGGTCATCAGCTGCCCGAAGTCCTCGTCGAGCTGCCCCGCGGGCACCGGCCCGATGACCCGGTACGGCTTCTCCTGCGGCTGCGCCGGCACGTTGTACGCGTACGACACCGAGCGCACGTCGCCCGTGGCCCCCATCTGCAGCGCCGCCACCAGGTCCAGCCGCAGACGCACCAGGTCCACCAGGTCGTCGTGCGTCAAGGCTTCGCCGTGCAAGTGCGTGTGAACCAGTCGCAGCCCGCGGAACCGTCCACTCGCGCTGCGCAGACGCCCCACGTTCGGGAGCATCAGCCGCGTGGCGTCCCCCACGATCACGTAGTCCACCTGCCCTGAGCGGTGCACCAGCGCGCCCACCTGACGCGCGCTCTCCCTGGATGCTTCGCTCAACGAACGAATGAGCTCTGCGCTCGCGATCGTGTCGAGCGGGACGCGTCGTCTGTAGATTCTCTCGAGCTTCTGGATGGCCAGGGGCGAGAGCCCGGATGTGTTGCCGAACAGTTCTGGCATGCTGATTCGCTGCTTCCCGCCGGAGAGTCTGGCACGAGGCAGGGACAACGCCAAGCCCGCGGCCGCAACGACCTCCGCGTCGCCCCCCCTTCCAGCCCCCAGCCCCGGCTCCCTCCACGCAGTTGCCCACACGCCTCCTCGCCCGTGTCCCGCGCTCCTCGGCATCGTCGCTGTTGCCCCCGCTCACGGCTGAGCTACCTTCGTGGGGTTCACGCGTCACCCCGGCGCGTGGGGGAGCTCTCCATCATGGCCCGCATCGGCCAGCTCGACTTCAATCAATGGGTGGCCGACCGCAAGGGCGAGCGCGCTGGAGGAGAGGACGGCGGCGAGCACGCGTACGCCTACGCTCTCGATCGCCAGACCCGCCTCGCCTTCGACACCGCCCGGCCTGTCCAGCTCGCCACCGAGGCCGCCGTCCGCGCCTTCAAGGCCTTCGGGAAGAACGAGCTGCTCGGCCAGGCCGTGCGGATCGGCCCCCGCCAGTTCCCGCGCGTCCACGCCCTCGTCGCCTCCTGCTCCGAGTCCCTCGGCATCGCACCGCCTACCGTGTACGTCGTCAACAACCCGGTCCTCAACGCGGGCACGCTCGGCACCAACGACGACTCGTTCATTCTGATCCACTCGGCCCTGGTGGATCACATGTCCGATCTCGAGCTCAAGTCCGTCATCGGCCATGAGTGCGGTCACATCCACAACAGCCACGTGGTCTACCTCACCACGCTTCATTACCTGACCCAGATGGCCGGCGTCTTCCTGTCCTGGGTCGTCACCCCGGCCATCGTCGCACTGCGCGGCTGGAGCCGTCGCGCCGAGATCACCAGCGATAGAGCCGCTCTTCTGTGCGTCGGCGACCCCGCCGTCGTGACCCGCTCCCTCGCTAAGCTCGCCCTCGGCTCCCAGAAGCTCTACGAGCAGCTCGACCTCGAGGTCTTCCTCGAGCAGCACGCCGAGAGCCGCGAAGGCCCGGGCAGGCTGTCCGAGCTGTTCGCCTCGCATCCGTGGGTTCCCAAGCGCGTGCTCGCCCTGCGCGTCTTCGAGCAGAGCCGCTTGTTCCGCAAACGCGCAGGACTCGGTGACGACGGCCTCTCCATGAGAGAGGTCGATGACAAGGTGCAGGATATCCTCAAGGTGGTGACCTGATGCTCGACTCCTTCCAGCTCAAGCGCCTCGGCATTGTCGACGCCGTCTCCGAGCTCGCCTCCGTCGCCGACTCCGTCGGCGCTCGCTCCGTCGCCGCTCGCGTTCGCGATTCCATCGTCCAGAAGCTTCGCGACGACCGCTTCAACCTCGTCGTGGTCGGCGAGTTCAACCACGGCAAGACCACCCTCGTGAACGCCTTGCTCGGCGCCAACGTCCTGCCCGTCGGCGTCACCCCCACCACCGCCGTCATCCACGAAATCTCCTGGGGTGATACCCCCTCCGCTCGCACCGAGTACGAGTCCGGCGAGCTGAAGGAGGTCCCCTTCGATCAGGTCCGCTTCTTCGCCCTCGGCAATCCGGCCCCCGATCCCGACCCCGGCCCCGTCCGCGCCCTGCTCGTGCGCTACCCCGCACCTCTGCTCCGCGACCACGTCAACCTCGTCGATACCCCCGGCGTCAACGACTTGTCGCTCCAGCGCGCAGACATCACCTACAAGTACATCCCGCAGTGCGATGCCGTGCTGTTCCTGCTCGACGCCGGCCAGATGCTTACAGCCTCCGAGCGCGTATTCCTGCAGGAGAAGCTCCTCGGTCAATCACGCGACAAGATCGTCTTCGTCGTCACCAAGAAGGACATCCTCTCCTCCTCAGAGCTCGACGACGTCATGTCCTACGCACGGGACAACCTCGCCAGGCTCGTCCCGTCCCCCAGGCTCTTCGCCGTCAGCGCCGAGCAAGCCATCGACAACCGCCCCGACTCCGGCATGACGGAGCTCATGAATCACCTCGAGCTGTACCTGTCCGAGGAGCGCGGTCGCATCCTGCTCGACAACGCCCTCGGAGAAGCCGTCGCCGCTTGCCGCATCCTCGACAAGGGGATCGGCGCCCGAAGGCGCGCACTGCAGATGTCCGTGGAGGAGCTCTCCCGCCGCATCGGGAACGTCGAGCGCGAGCTCGCCGGCCAGCAGAAGACCATCGAGCAGCGTCGCTCCACCATCCGCGAAGAGGTCGCCGCCATCAAGGCCTGGTCCCGTCGCGACCTGGAACACCTCGTCACCGACGTCGCCGAGCAGATCCCAGGAATCGTCGAACGCTCCAGCGTCGATGAGCTCAAGTCTCACCTCGGCCCGTTCCTCGAGCGCTCGTTCCGGGACTGGGCCCAGGCCGAAACGCGCGAGATCGCCGACGCCCTCGAGAGCCTTGCGGAGAAGACGATCGCGCTCGTGCGCGATGACGCCCGCGACTCGGGACGCAAGCTCGCCGACGCCCTCGGCGCGGATCTCAAGGCGCCCCCGATCGCCGTGGACAGCTTCGCGTACGACGTCGGTGTCGCCGCCCCGGCGATCATCGGGATCGGCGTGCTGTTCAGCAACGTCCTGCTGGGCGCCGCGCTCATCGCGGCAAGCCCGCTGCTCGCCTGGTTCGTCCGCGGTCGCATCGATGCCGAGACCCGAGCGCGTGCCCGCGAGCTCGCACCCGCCGCCATCCGTCAGGCTGCCGAAACCGTCGCCCCGAAGCTCGATGAGATGATCGACCAGTTTGCGCAGAAGCTCGACGCGTGGGTCGTCGCTGCCGGCCAGGAGGTCTTCCGCGAGATCCTCGAGGTCCTCGA
>CAYMUE010000161.1:0-4729 GCA_964393505.1 uncultured Polyangiaceae bacterium | reverse complement strand
CGTGGGTCGTCGCTGCCGGCCAGGAGGTCTTCCGCGAGATCCTCGAGGTCCTCGAGACGACCCGGGAGGAGCGCGCTAAGGGACAGCATGCCCTCGACGAGGCGGCGGCCTCGTGCGACCGCCAGGCCGATGCGCTCGCCTCCCTGCTGCAACGCTACGAGCGAATGCGCTCCGACCTCTGGGCGCCGCCGTCCGAAACCCCCTCCGCCTGATCGGGATAGATGGGATCGAGGCCCGATCGTCCGCGGGGGATCACCTGCCGACGGGAGCGCTGCTCATCCGTGCCCTCTCCCGGCACGCTTTTTCCGCCCCCCGGTGCTTGACCTTGAGATCCGAGGAAAGCTAACTTGGCTCCGCTCGTCGGGCGCTTTCGCCGAATTGTCGGCAGGCCCGGTGCGAGCAGAAGCACGTTCGCGCGACAACGCGAGCTCTGCAGTGGAGGTAGCACAATGCCAGTCGGTAAGGTGAAGTGGTTCAATGATGAAAAGGGTTGGGGGTTCATCAAGCAGGACAATGGCCCCGACGTGTTCGTCCACTACTCGCAGATCGCAGGCGAAGGGCGCCGCCGCCTCTTCGAGAACGAGACGGTCGAGTTCGAGGTGAAGGAAGGTCCCAAGGGCCTGCAGGCGGTCAACGTGACCCGCCTCGCCGACGAAGCGCCTGCACCCCAGGCCTGATTCCGCACACGCTCCGCGCGCGGAGCACCACACGAGGGGAGATCGTTCCGAAGCGGCGTCTCAGCCGATCACCCTTCGTCCATCCACGCTCACCTCAACACCGGCACCGGCGTCTCGCTGAACGTCTTGCTCCGCGTGTCCAGCACCCGCGAGGTCACGCGCCCGATCTCTCCCGCGTCGTTGATCTCGTAGACGTTGTAGGCGGCCATCCTCGTGCCGGCGCTGTGTACGAGCGACGCGCTCGTGGCTCCGATTGACCAGATCTCGCCCCCTCCTGTTCGCACGATGCGCAGCATTCGACGGTGCAGGTGCCCGTGCAGCGCCAGCCCGCGCGGACAACGATCGAGCACGCGACGCAGCTCGTCCGCGTCTCGCAGGCCCTCGAGCCACGCATGCAATGCCCCCGCGGGCTCCGCGATCGGGTGGTGCGTGAGCAGCACCAGCGTGCGCGATGCGACCTCCGGCTGCCGAAGCACCCACTCGAGGGCGCGAAGCTGCACCGTCCCCACCTCGCCTGCCGCCACGAACGGCAACCGCGGCACCCCCGTTGCCAGCCCGACGATCGCCACCGGGCCTCGCAGCTTCACCACAGGGTAGTGATCCCGCGCAACCCCCTGAGGCATCGCGATGTCGCTGCGCATGTAGGGCAGGAAGGCTCCCTCGAATCGCCGCGCCTTGTGGGAGCCGCGCGTGTAGCGATCGTGATTGCCCGGCACGATCGACACGTCCTCGGGCGGAAGACGCAGATCGTCTTCGAGCAGCTCCCGCACCGCCTCGAACTCCGTCTCGAGCGCGAGATTCGAGACGTCTCCCGTCACCGCCACGTGATCGACCTTCTGATCCGACAGATCACGCGCGAGCGCTCGTACCACCTCGAGCCGGTGCTGGTGCGCACGCCGCAGCAGGATGTTGGCGTATCCCGTGACGCGCTTGTTCGTCACCAGTCGCCAGATCGGTACCCCCTCGAGGGCCAGCACGTGCGGATCGGAGAAGTGTGCGATTCTCATGATGCTGGGCGCACGCGTTAGCGGAAGCACGGCCGCCTGTCCACTTCGCAACACCCCCTGCCGCCAAGCTCACCTCGCGTCACGCGCACACCGAAAACCGATCGTGGTCTCCCGCGCCCCCGGTCCGCGATACCCACGCGACGCCCCGCGCAGCCACGGCATCGCGTCGAGATACGACCCCCCGCGGATCACCCGGAAGCCCCCCGACGACGGCCCCCGCGGGTTCGTCACGGGCATCGCCTCGTACGCGTCCTCGTAGACGTCCTCCACCCACTCCGACACGTTCCCCGCCAGATCCTCGAATCCGTCGGGCGTCCGGCCATCCGGATACGTGCCCACCGCCGCCAGCTCCAGATGCCCGTCCGCCCCATCGTGCGCGTCGATCGCCAGCTTGCCGTGGTTCGCTCGACGCGTCGCCCAGTGATGCCCCCACGGGAACCGACGCGCCGCTACCCCGCGCGCCGCACGCTCCCACTCCGCTTCGGTCGGCAGACGCTTGCCCACGAAGCTGCAGTACGTCCGCGCGTCGTTCCACGACACCATCACCACGGGGAGCTCGGGGCGATCAAACCTCGACGCTCCCTGCTCATAGGGCGGAGGATCGCACGGGCCCGCCACCACGCAGCGCGTGTATTCCCCGACCGTGACCTCCGTGCGGTCGAGCCAGTACGACGAGAGCGTGACCCGATGGGTCGCGAGCTCGTTGGCGAAGAACCGCGCGTCGCACTGGATTCCGCGCGGCTCGCGTTTGCATGCGTCCATCACGAGCTGCAGCTCCATTGGCTGCGAGCCCATCTCGAAGGTCCCCGCAGCCACCAGGACCATCTCGGCTCCGGGCGTGCGCAGCACCGCCACCGAGCCCGTTCGCGCGGTCGTCGTCGCTGCGGGCAGCAGCGGCTCACGCGAAGGTCCGCCCGCATTCGACGAGCACACGCTGGCCGACGCAACAACGAATGCGGCAAGGGAGGCCCGGCCCCGCTGCGAAGCGGCCATGGGGCATCGGTAGCATGAGTAGAGGGAAGCGTCCGATTCGGATCGGACGGCAGTATTAGCAGGCTGGGATGGGAAGGAGAGGGGAGGGGAGGATCAGGTGCCGGAGCCGCACTCGGTCGCGCAGTTGGTCTTCATGCAGGTGCCGACCGCGTTGTACGGAGCTACGCCGTCCTGGAACAGCGTCGCGCAGTTCTGCATGCAGGCGTCGTCGTTGCAGTCGAGGTAGCTGAAGCACATCAGCAGCGACATGCAGGCGTTGTTCTTGTCGCAGCCCGCGCAGTCGGCGCCGCACGCGCCGTGGAAGCACGTGTTGCAGGTGTCGTCGCTCGTCCCGATCGTGCAGGTGCCAGCGCAGTAGCAGTCATCGTGGCAGGTCGCCTCGGAGCAGCCGAGGTACCCGATCGCGTCCTTCTGGCCGTTCGGGTGATCCGCAAACGCCTTGAAGATGCACGCGTTGTCCTGGCAGCTCTCGGCCGCCGTGAAGATCGCGAGGCACTCTTCGTTGCCCTTGCAGGCTGAGCCTTCGGCCGCGCAGGCGCTCTTCTGGCAGTTCTCGCAGGCCGTCGATTTGGGCTGCGTCTCGGGATCGCATGCCCCGCCGCCCGCCGCGCCGGCTGCCGAGCCAGCAGCGCCGCCTTCATTCGAGGATCCGCCCTCGTTCGTCGTGCCAGCTGCACCAGCCTTACCGGCCGCTCCGCCCTTGCCCACGACTCCGCCGCCCGATCCACCCTTGCCCGGGGTGATCTGCTGAGTGTCATCTTCCGAAGAGCAAGCAATCGCCAGCGCAGCAATCGAACCAATCAGAGCAATCCAATGTACCGTTCTCATCTGAAGCCTCCAGCCCACGTCCAGGGTTCCCGGTCACCGGGATACCCGTGGGGTATCCCGCTCCGTTCGCCGCGTCAAGGCGAACGTCCACCTTTCGCGTTCGTGCAGCGATCATTTTCCCCGCACGGTGCAGGGCGGTTTCCGCGCCGCTGGACTGCTTCACTCACGCCACAAGGCACGCTCCGCGCACCCGCCGTGTCGTGCAAGCCAAGTCCCACGCCCTGTACTCCCAATCACGAAGCGTGGCCCAAAAGCCACCAGGATTCTCAACTATGGATCAACGACGAACCCGGTCAAGCAACCTGCCCGAGCCGCGGCTCGCCCGTTCGACGTTCCTTCCCGCGGCTCGATGCAATCCGTCTGCGCCCCGCGAGGAGCCCCACCACCAGCGCCGTGAGCCACCCACCTCCGGCATTGCCCGATGAACTTGAGCATCCGCCTCGGAACTCGTACCGCTCGGCCTTCGGCCTGGCCCCTCCATCCACTCCCGCTTCGCTGCCCGACACTCCACTCTCCGACGATGTCCCCCCGTCGTCCGAATCCTGCCCGGCATCCTGCGCTCCGGCATCCGGCTCCACGCACTCGCCCCCCACGCACTCGCCGATCACGCACGCCGCGCTCGCCCCCTCATCCACCTCGCCGTCACAGTCGTCGTCCTCTCCGTTGCATCGCTCCACTCCCCCAGGAAGCACGGCACCATCCGAGTCGTCGCAGTCCTCCCCCCCGCACGCCTCCGACACCACACCGTCCTCGTCGAGATCCATGCATGCGGACCCCGTTTGCACATCGACGACCCCGTCGCCTCCGCGCGCCGACGCGCACACCGATGCTCCCGCCGCGACGCTCGTGACCAGTCCCGCAGGAAGCGCGTCCACTCGCAAGTAGATCCTGCCTCCGCTGCCCGAGCCGCCTTCGTCCTTCGAAGACCTGCCGCCGATTCCCCCCGCCGCACGAAGCAGTCCGCCCGAGGCCTCGAGCAGCGAGCTCTGCAGCCAGATCCCTCCCCCCGATCCGCCTCCCGATGCGTCGTCGCCCGCGTAGACCTGCCCCGCCTCGCCATCCACCAGCACCCGCCCCCACAAGCGAATGCGAGATGCCCGCAGATCCACCCTGCCCCCCCCCCCCCCCCCCCCCCCCCCCCCCCCCCCCGCCCTCCCCCCCCCCCCCCCCCCCCTCCCCCCCCCCCCCCCCGCCGCCCCCCCCCCCCCCGCCCCCCCCCCCCGC
>CAYMUE010000160.1:0-15299 GCA_964393505.1 uncultured Polyangiaceae bacterium | reverse complement strand
TGGCTTCCGCAACGTGATCAAGGGCGAGACCCACGGCATGGCTCAGCTCGGCGGCGCCGTGCTCTCGACCTTCGCTTGCGGCGATGTTCATTCGCCGGTCGTCGCCCCCGGGAGCGTCGACGTGCTGGTGGCCCTGGAGGAGTCCGAGGTGCTTCGGCCCGGATTCCTGGAGCTGCTCGCGCCCGGAGGAACGGTCCTGCTCAACCAGGTCAGGATCCTGCCCGTCGGCTCCAAGGAAGAGGACTACCCCACGCGTGATTCGATCCTCGCCTCGCTCGAGGGACTGCGCGTCGTGCAATTCGATGCGCTCGCCGAGACGCGCGCCATTGGCGACGATCAGGGAAGGACCGCGAACGTGGTGGCCTTGGGACTGCTGTCCACCATCGAGCCACTGTGTCGCATTCCCGAGGGAGCATGGCAGCGGGCGCTGCTCGCGGTCACTCCTTCAGAGCTGGCGCGCAGGGCCAACCTGGCTGCGTTCTCACGTGGACGTGCGGTTCGTGGAGCGGGAGGTGCTACGTAGCCGGCAGCAGGATGCGGAACTCCGCACCTCCTCCGGGTCGATCCGTGAGCTCGACGAGACCCTGATGGGCGTCCAGCACTCGAGTCACGATCGCGAGCCCCATTCCCGTTCCTCCCTCTCGCGTGGTCACGAACGGATCGAAGATCCTCTCGCGCAGGTCCGACGGCACGCCGGGTCCCTCGTCCTCCACGCGAATCATCCACCAGTCGCGGCGCCCTCTCGACACCCGCTCCGTGGCAATCCGCACCGTCCCGCCACTCGGCATCGCCTGCACGGCGTTGAGCACCAGATTGACCACCACCGTCGTCAGCTGATCCTTGTCGCCGCGCACCACCGCCTGCTCTCCAGCCCTGGTCCACTGCAGGACCACGTTCTGTTTGCGGGCCTGTGCCTCCACCAGCGCCACCACCGGTCCGATCAGGTCGTCGATGGCGACGTCGATGACCGCGGTGGCCCTGGGTCGCGCGAACGACAGGAAACGTTCGAGCAGGGCCTCCATGCGGTCGAGCTCCTTGCGCAGGATGTCGAGCATTCGGTGGCGAGGGGAGTCGGGCTTGATCTCGTCGGACAGGATCTCCGCGGCGCCCTTGAGCGATGCGAGCGGGTTCTTGATCTCGTGGGCCAGTCCGGCCGTGAGCTCGCCGAGCGCGCGCAGCCGCCCCGCGCGCACGAGCTGCTCCTCCATGAGCCGCAGCTCTTCGAGGTTGTCCTCGAGCCGACGAGCGATGCGTTGCTGCGCCACCCGCTCGCGAACCTCGCGATCCGCCAGCACACCGGTGATGATCGCGATCACGTTGTACAGCAGCAGCTCCAGGAGCTTCTCCACGCCTGCGCCCGGATCGTGATGGTGGTGGTGCGACTGCAGGAACGCGTGGGGAAGGTAGACAATCGAGGTGAGGATCGAGGCCGCGAGCGCTCCGCGAAGACCGAACGCGAAGGCGCCGAGCACGATGGGAATGTAGTAGAGCCGCCTCAGGACGTCGTGCACCCACGCGAGCTCCGGCCCCGTCCCGTAATGCGCGGCGGTCACCGCCGCGATGGGCAGGAACACCAGCAGCAGGCCCCTGACGCTCGCCAGCGCACGGAAGTTGCGTGTCTCTGGCCCCCCCGCGATCACGCCCGCTCCTTGACCGGAATCTGGTACTTGTCGAGCCGATACAGCAGGATGTGCCGCGGAATACGCAGGAACTTCGCCGTCTGACTCTGGTTGTAGTGGTTCATCTCCAGCGCACGCACGATCACTTCGCGCTCGAGATCCACCAGCGAGATCCCCTCCGACGGAAGCTGGATCCCCGACCCCGCGGTCACACGCAGCGCGCTCTCCGGCGCCTCCGGCGCAAGCTCCTCTCCGAGCACCTCGTCCTCCGCGAGCACCGCGATCCGCTGACAGTAGTTCTCCAGCTCCCGCACGTTGCCCCGCCACTCCTGCGACTCCAGGCGCCGCATCAGCCCCTCGGTCACCGTCAGCGCGCGATCGCCCCCGTGCCGGCGCAGGAAGTGCTCCACCAACGGCTCGATGTCCTGCACCCGCTCGCGCAGCGGCGGCACGTGGACCGGAAGCACCGCGAGCCGGAAGTACAGGTCCTCGCGGAAGCTCCCCTCGCCGACCAGCTTCTGCAGCTCCCGATGCGTGGCCGCCACGACCCGCACGTCCACCTCCACCGCGGCGTCCCTCCCCACCGGCTGCACCACGCGCTCCTGCAGCACCCGCAACAACGCGGGCTGCAGACTCAAGGGAACGTCCCCGATCTCGTCCAGGAAGATCGTCCCCCCGCTCGCCTGCTCGAACCGCCCCTTGCGATCACGCACCGCACCGGTGAACGCGCCGCGCGTGTGACCGAACAGCTCACTCTCGATCAGATCCCGCGGAACAGCCGCCAGGTTGATCGCGACGAAGGGACCCTCGCGCCGCTCGCTCGCACGGTGGATGCGCCGCGCAATCAGCTCCTTGCCCGTCCCGCTCTCCCCGTGAATCAGGACCGTGCCTTCCGACCGTGCCACGCGGTCCGCCATCGCCACCACCTTTCGCATGGCCTCGGACCGGAAGACCAGCTCCTTGCCTGCGCTGTCCAGTCGGCTGTGCAGCTCCCGTACCTCCGCACGCAGCCCCGCGTGCTCCACCGCCTTGCGCACCGTCAGCTTGAAGTGATCCCGATCACAGGGCTTGGGCAGGAAGTCGAACGCACCAGCCTTCATCGCCTCGACCGCGGCCGCGAGCTCGCCGAATGCGGTAATCACGATCACCAGGGTCTCGGGTGCTCGACGCTTGATGGCGCGCAGCAGGTCCATACCACCCATGCGCGGCATCTTCATGTCGGTCACCACGACGGCGTGCTGCATCGGATCGAACAGCCGCAGCGCATCCTCCCCGTCCGAGGCGAGATCGACACGATACCCCTCCTCTTGAAGGTGAAACGCGAGCACCTCCCGAAACGAGCTGTCGTCGTCGACCACCAGCACCCGGGAGTGAAGTGCCTTCTGCTGCATCGCAAAGAGACTAGAGCACCGCGTGCCGATCCGCATCCCCGCCCGGGTACGTCCCGCGCTGGCCCTTCGGCACCGTCGTATTCGAAATCGCCGTCGCCCAAGCTCGCGCGCGAGCAGGTCCGGCGCGAAGCCCGGCCCCGCACTGTCGAATAGTCTGCAACCGCCGAGGACAATAGTCTGCTGCGGCGCCGACGACTCCCTCCTTTGCAGCCGCAATCCCTCGGAAACGCACGTGGCACGAGCGTTGCTGATTCGCAATCGCTCCACCCATCGCGTGCCACGATGATCTCCTCCCGCCTCCTGACCTCGCTCGCTCTGACCGCCACCCTGTGCGCGATCGCCCCCTCTGCGGTCTCCGCCGAGCCCTCCCACCCGGGCGACGAGGCGAGTCTCGCAACCAGCGTCGATCGCGAGCTGCTCGTTCGTCTCGCCGTGCAACGCAGCCCCGCGTTGAGCGCCGCCCGGGCTCGCGCTGCAGCGATGCGGAGCATGGGCGCTGCGCAGAGCCGGCTCCCGGCCCCCGAAGCCGAGCTCCAGGTCTGGCAGATCCCAGCCTCCCGCCCCTACGCCGTCAGCGATGCCCAGATGATCATGATCGGCCTCCGGCAGCCGATCCCCGCCCCGGGCTCGCTGTCCGCGCGAGCCGAGGCGAAGGACAAAGCCGCCAATGTCGAGGAGGCCATGGTCGCCGAGCGCGTGCGCGAGATCGCCGGCGCGGTCTCCCACGCACTTACGGACTACACCGAGGCCGCCGAGAAGTATCGCGCGCACCTTGCGCACAAAGGCATCGCCGAGCGCGTGCTCGCTGCCGCCCGCGCCAGGTACACTTCAGGCGGCGCGCTCGACGACGTCGCACAGGCCGAGGTCGAGGTCGCCCGCATCGAGGTCGACGTCGAGCAGCAGAGCGCCCTCATCGCGGTGGCACGCGCAAGGCTCAACGGGCTGCTGCTGCGTGCCCCCGAAGCCCCCCTGGGCGTATCCGCCGCAGGCGATGCGGTGACGACGGCGGAGAGCGACGCGGACCTGATGGCCCGTGCCGAGTCCAATCGGCCGGAGGTGCGATCGATTCGTGCGCGCACCGCAGCGCGCGAGGCCGAAGCGCGTGTTTCGGATGCCGAAGCATCCTGGCCGATGTTCTCGATCGGCGCCACCTGGTTCGCTCCGACCCACCAGATGCCCCACAACGCCTACGGCGTGTCCGTGGGAGCGTCGCTACCGTGGCTCTGGGGGCGATCGAAAGCCGAGGCGCGCGCGAGCCGCGCTGGCGCCGAGGCCACGCGCGAGGAGCTGCAAGAGATCGTGGCGAGGATTCGCGCGGACGTCGCGGCCGATGCCGCCTCCGTGCGCGCTGCCGTGCGCCGCTATCAGGTGCTGCGCGATCGCGCTCTGCCCGCCGGAAAGCGCTCGTGGGAAGCCGCCGCCGCCGGCTACGAGAGCAGCCGCACCAACATCCTTTCCCTGCTCGCTGCGCGCAAGGCGCTCGTCGAGCTCGAGCTCGGCCTCGTCGAGGCACGCGCCGCCATCGATCACGCACTCGTCAACCTCGACCAGGCCGTCGGATCACCCGTGCGCCGTGCGCCGATTCCCTCTCGACCCTGAACACCCCCGAGGAGATGCCGGTCCATGTCCGACTCCGACACCCCCAAGTTGCCCGACTCCGAACCCCGGGCCCATGCCCCCGAATCCCAGCCCCGGCCGAGGCCCGAGTCCCCGCCCAAGGGGGTGCGTGCAATGGCCATCGTGAGATGGGTCATCCTCGCCGTCGCCGTCCTGGTCGCCATCGGCTCGTGGTGGACCTTCGCACGATCCGACACCAGCTCCACGAGCGCCGCGAAGTACCAGTGCCCCATGCACCCGCAGATCGTGTCCGACCACCCGGGCGATTGCCCGATCTGCCACATGAGCCTCGAGCTCGTCTCCGCCGATCGGTTGAAGCCCGGCGCCGCTCCCGCCGTGCAGCATCCCCACCACGACCACGCCGTACCCGAGCACCACTGCGGCAGCCAGGATGCCCAGCAGAACGCCGCTCCCTCCCAGTCGGGACGACAGCCTGCGCCCGCTGGATCCGCCCCCGCCTCGTCGGTTGTCTACACCTGCCCCATGCACCCGGAGGTCGTCTCCGACAAGCCCGGCTCCTGCCCGATCTGCAAGATGGATCTCGAGATCCGACGCGAGCCGCGCAGCGATGGCCGAGAGACACCCGGCTCCACTCCCGCCGGCACCAGCGCCGTGCAGCTCACCCTCGATCGAATCCAAGCGATCGGCGTACGAACAACTGCCGCTGTCGAGCAGCCCACCGTCACCTCCGTCCGCGCAACCGCCGTGGTGCAGGCGCCGGAGCAGAACGTCGCCCAGGTGCACGTGCGCACGCCGGGATTCGTCGAGGGCATCTCCGTGCGTGAGACCGGTGTGAAGGTCAAGCGGGGACAGCCCCTCGTGTCGGTGTACAGCCCCGAGGTCTACCAGGCCCAGAGCGAGCTGCTGGCTACTCGCGACTGGGGCGGCCTCATCCCTGGCGCCGATCCCGCGAAGCGAGGCGAGGCGGCGCGCCACAGGCTCGAGCTGCTCGGTGTGGGCCCGGGAGTCGCCGACAAGGCCCTGTCCAGCGGCAAGCCGCTGCGCAACGTCTCCGTCAGCGCGCCCATCTCCGGCTTCGTCACCCGCAAGAACGTCGTGCTCGGCTCCTACGTCACCCCCGAAATGGTGCTCTACGAGATCGTCGACCTGTCGAAGGTGTACGTGGTCGCCGACGTCTTCCAGCAGAGCGTCGGCAAGATCGAGGTGGGAACGCGGGGCAGCTTCCGCTCCGCGTCTCGCGGCGAAGCGACCGCCGAGGCCGCCGTCGATCTGATCTACCCGCAGGTGGACCTGCAGGCGCGCACCACCCGCGTGCGAATGCAGGTGCACAACACCTCCCTGCAGCTCCTGCCCGGCGAGTTCGGCTACGTCGAGTTCCAGTCGCCGGCGCGCACCGCCCTGACCATCCCCCGCGACGCCGTCGTCCACACCGGCAGGCAGGTGTACGCCTTCGTCGAGAAGAATGCCGGGGTCTTCTCTCCTCGCGCCCTGCAAGTCGGCGCCGAGTCCGGTGACCGCGTCGAGATCCTCGCCGGCCTCGACAAGGGCGACCGCGTCGTCTCCGGCGCAACCTTCCTGATCGACTCCGAGAGCAGGCTCCAGGCATCCCTCGCCTCGGCCTCCAGCCACCCTTGATCCAGGCGGGTCCACCATGATTGGCAGGCTGATCGATCTATGCGCGAAGCACCGTTGGCTGGTGCTCCTCTCCTACGTCGCGCTGGCCACGGTCGCCTTGTCGGCCATGCGACGCGTGCCCCTCGATGCGATCCCCGACCTGTCCGATCCGCAGGTGATCGTGTTCACCGAGTGGAAGGGGAGGTCCCCGACACTGGTCGAAGACCAGGTGACCTACCCGATCGCGAGCTCCCTGCTCGCCGCACCGAAGGTCACCGCGGTCCGCGGCTTCTCCATGTTCGGCATGTCGTTCATCTACGTGCTCTTCGAGGAGGACACCGACGTCTACTGGGCGCGATCCCGCGTGGTAGAGTACATGAACTCGATCCAGGGACGCCTTCCGCAAGGGGTGATGCCGATGATCGGGCCCGACGCCACGGGCATCGGGTGGGCATTCGAATACGCTCTGGTAGATCGCTCCGGAAAGCACGACCTGGCCGAGCTGCGGAGTCTGCAGGACTTCACCCTCCGCTACGCCCTCGAGAGCGTGCCCGGCGTCGCGCAGGTCGCCTCCGTCGGCGGATTCGAACGCCAATACCAGGTCACCGTCGATCCCGACAAGCTGCGCGGCTTCGGCGTGACCATCGACCAGATCGCCGACGCGGTCCGTCAGTCCAACGGCGAGGTCGGAGGACGCCTGCTGGAGATGAGCGGACGGGAGTACTTCGTCCGCGGACGCGGATACCTCGAGAACATCGCGCAGCTCTCCGACGCCGTGATCCGAACCGAGACGAACGGCACGCCGGTGCGCGTGCGCGACGTCGCCACCGTGCGCTTCGGACCGGAGATCCGGAGGGGCGCGGCGGAGCTCGACGGTGAGGGGGAGACGGTCGGTGCGATCGTGATGGTGCGCTACGGCGAGAACGCCTACGAGGTCGTCCGGCGCGTCAAGGACAGGCTCGCGGAGCTCCAACCCGGCATGCCCGCGGGCGTCGAGGTGATCACCACCTACGACCGCACCTCGCTCATCCAGCGCGCGATCGAGACCCTGCTCAGCGCCCTGGTCGAGGAGGGAATCGTCGTCAGCCTCGTGGTCCTCCTGTTCCTGCTCCACCTGCGCAGCGCCATGCTGCCGATCATCAGCCTTCCCCTCGCCGTGCTCCTCGCGTTCATCCCCATGTACGCGCTCGGCGTCCCCGCGACGATCATGAGCCTCGGGGGAATCGCCATCGCGATCGGCGCCACCGTCGACGCGGAGATCGTGATGATCGAGGCGTGCCACAAGAAGCTCGAGCACGCTCCGGAGGGGCTCACGCCGCTGCAACGAGCCAGGCTGCTGGGAGAAGCAGCCAAGGAGGTAACCCCCGCGATCTTCTTCTCCCTGCTGATCATCGCTGCCTCCTTCATCCCCGTGTTCGGGCTCAACGGGCAGGCGGGCCGGCTGTTCAAGCCGCTGGCCTACACCAAGACGTTCGTGATGCTGTCGGCGGCGGTGCTCAGCGTGACGTTCGCTCCCGCACTGCGGGACCTGCTCCTGAGGGGACGAATCCGCAGCGAGAAGAAGCATCCCGTCTCCCGCGCAATCATTTCGTTGTACGAACCGTTTGTGTTCGTCGCCCTGCGGCGCCCCGTCACCACCCTCTTGATCGGCGCCTTGGCCCTCCTCTCCGCCGTGCCCGTCTTCCTCAAGCTCGGCAGCGAGTTCATGCCGCCGCTCAACGAGGGCGACGTGCTCTACATGCCCACCACCTTGCCCAACATCTCTCCCGCCGAGGCCGCAAGACAGCTGCAGCTGCAGGACCGCGCCCTGCGCCGACTGCCCGAGGTCAAGAGCGTGTTCGGCAAGGTCGGCCGCGCCGAGACCCCCACCGACCCCGCCCCGCTGTCGATGATCGAAACCGTCATCCAGCTCCACCCACCCGACGCCTGGCCGAAAGTCCCGCAGAAACGCTGGTACAGCTCCTGGGCCCCAGCGTCTCTCCGAGAGCCCCTGTCCAGGCTCTGGCCCGAGCAGCGCCAGCAGACCTGGGACGAGCTGATCTCCAAGCTCAATGCCACCGCCGCTTTCCCCGGGTGGACCAACGCCTGGACCATGCCCATCAAGGCTCGCGTCGACATGCTCACCACCGGCGTCCGTACCCCCGTCGGTATCAAGGTCTTCGGCTCCGACCTGCAAGCCATCGAGCGCACCGGCCTCGCCCTCGAATCCGCCTTGCGCAACGTCCCCGGTACCCGCAGCGTCCTGTACGAGCGCTCCCTCGGCGGAACCTACCTCGACATCGTCCCCGACCGCGATGCCCTCGGCCGCTTCGGCCTGCGCGTCGAAGACGTCAACCGCGTCGTCGAGCAGGCCATCGGCGGCGAGCCCGTCACCGTCACCGTCGAAGGACGACGTCGCTACACCGTCAACGTCCGCTACATGGAGGACTTCCGCTCCTCGCCGGAGCTGCTCGAGCAGGTCCTCGTGCCCATGCCCATGAGCGCGCGAGGCGACGGCGCCCCGATCCCCCTCGGCGAGGTTGCATCGGTCCAGATCACCGAAGGCCCCCCCATGGTCCGCAACGAGGCCGGACTGCTCGTCGGGTACGTGTACGTCGACGTCGCCCCCGACCGCGATGTCGGCGGCTACGTGGCCGACGCCAAGGAGCTCGTCCAGCAAGCGCTGTCGTCGGGCCAGGTGAAGCTCGAGCCCGGCATGTACCTCAAGTGGACCGGGCAGTACGAGCTGCTCGAGCAGATGCGCGAGCGCATGAGCATCCTCGTCCCCCTCACGCTGCTCATCGTCACGTTGCTGCTCTACCTGCAGTTCAAGAACGTCACCGAGGTCCTGATCGTCCTGCTGTCGATCCCCTTCGCCCTCGTCGGCAGCGTGTGGCTCTTGTATCTGCTCGATTACCACCTCTCCACCGCCGTCTGGGTCGGTGTCATCGCCCTGGTCGGCCTCGCGGCCCAGACCGGCGTCGTGATGATCGTGTACATCGACCACGCCTTCGAACGACGCGTCCGCGAGGGATCCATCCACTCCCTGCAGGACATCATCGCAGCCCACACCGAAGGCACCGTGCTCAGGGTCCGACCGAAGCTGATGACCGTGGGGACGATGCTTGTCGGGCTGACTCCTTTGCTGTGGGCGACGGGCAGTGGCGCCGACGTGATGAAGCGGATTGCAGCGCCGATGGTCGGAGGGCTCTTGTCGAGCGCGTTCCTGACCCTGGAGCTGATTCCGGTCATCTACACGTACTGGCGGTATTCGCAGTTGAAGAAGGCCCTGCGAACCGGGCGTCCCCTGGCCGAGGTGTGCGGCATTCGAGAGTAGGTATTGCCTGCCCGCGGGTCCGGGCGTCAGCACGACACGATTCGATTCGGCTCCCTTGTCTCTCCAGGGAGGCTCTCGGCGAAGGCTGTGCGTGAGGGAAGGTGTCGGGTTGTCCCGGGCCCTGGCAAGCCTCGCCTGCCCGGGCAGGTGCGAGCCGAGGGACTACTGCTTCGCGCCGCTCAGCTCGAAGGTCGAGGAGGTCGCATAGCCGCGGACCATCACGTGGATCGGAGCCGCGGTGTTCAGCTCGATCGAGCAGCTCTCCTTGGAGCCGGTCTTGTAGGGGCGGCAGTCGTACAGCTTGCTGGTGGGCTCGGTGCCGACGCGCACGTACAGATCCGCGTCGCCCGTGCCGGTCATGCTGAACAGGTACTTGCCGGCGTCGAGCGCGGGCGTGGAGAAGCGCTTCTCTTCCGCCTTCGCGACCGAGCCCGACTCGTTCATCCCGGACCAGGCCGTGCCGCCACCGCCGCCGCCGTTGTCCGGATAGCCAGGGACGAAGACGTTGTCGTTGTCGCCCGTGACGAGCACGACCTGTGCGGAGTCGATGTTCTTGAACATCTGCTCGTAGGTCATCGGGGTCGGATACGCCATCAGCCCGTTGAAGATCGCCATCGTCGCCTCGGAGTCCGAGTGGAAGTACGCAGGCATCGCGTTGGTCACGATGTCCATGTACTTGGTGCCCGTGGGATCGTCGGGGTTGAGCGGAGCGCGAACCTGCGCCAGCGAGCCGTCCACGTACGCGTACGTGTCGCACCCGTTCATGAACAGCACCAGGTACTGGCCGGATACCCACTCGCCATGCTGCGCCAGCGCGCGCACGTTCTGCCCGAGCCCCGCGTGGCCGTTGTAGACGATGAAGTCGGCCTTGGTGGAGAGCCCTTCATAGCGTGCGAAGAACTTACCGCCGTCGGCGGGGTTCGACACGTTGTTGACCAGCAGCGCGTTGACCTGCACCTGCTTGCCGTCCGGCAGCGTGGCATCCCATTGGATGTCGATGTTCGAAACCCCGGGAGCCGTCGGGATCGTCTCCGGAATCGTCGTGGGCGAGTAGGCCTTCAGCCGCGTCTTCATCGCCGCCACGAACTCGTTGTAGGCCGCGATTCCGGCATCCGCCGAGGTGGTCCCCTCGTCTTCGTACTTGCCGAAGACCGCAACCACGTTCAGCCGGTTGTCTTCCCAGACCTTGTGGTACTCGGGGTACTTGCCCGTGGTGTTCACCGCGCTCACGGCGACCGTCGCGCTCAGCTTCACGACGTCGGCCTCCGCAAGGGAGCACTTCGAGAGCTGCGGGCGGTAGTAGTACCACATCGAGCCCGAATCGACGTCGTGGGCGTGCGGATCCACGCAGGCGGGGTTGTACTTCTTCGTGAACGCGTCCGTGCCCTCGTAGCTCACGTCCCGCGGCAGCACGAACGTGTACGTCTTGGGCAGGTTCGTCTTGCTGCCCCACGCCACCGGCATCTTCGCGTGATAGGTGTACTTGTACTTGCCGTCGACCGAAGTCTTCTGCACATTTGTCAGCTCGACGCGATCGAGACGCCCGACCGAGTGCTCGTAGTTGAGCTGGCCGATCGTGTACAGCAGCTGATCCTGCACGACCTGCTTGGCCGCGCCCCAGCTCGAGTTGGTGATCAGCTCGCCGTCGAACTCGAAGTCGAGCACCGTCGCGATCACGCTCGAGTCGTCCTTGCCCTCCTCCGGCTTCACGTAGTCCCCTTCGTTGATCCCGTCATCGGGCAGCGTTTCGTCGGTCTGGGCATCGCCGCAGGCGAAGACGGAGAGAGAAGCAACGGCCGTCAGGATCGAGAGGAGGAACTTGCGCATGGGAACCTCGCTGCCGTGAAGGGGGGGAACGCTCGGGACTAGCGCGACCCGCGCGCGGATGCACGAGGGTCGTGAAAATGCAAGTTACCCGATGTGCGACAGTGTCGTCAAGAGGGCGCTTGGGTACTCCAGCCTGACACTGCCTGGAAGGGAAAGTTGCCAGGGTTTGCGCGGTACGAGTGAGAAGGAATACAGGAGCGTTCCAGGACCACGACGCGCCGCTCCCCTGCAAATGCAGGCCAATGGGGCGCGGGCTTCGCGCCTTCGCGCTTGACCCGGTGAGCACCGCCTTGTACTGCTGCGCCATGTTCGGCTCCCCAGACGATCGGGCCGCTGCCGCCACGTCTCGCGCGAGGAGCTCGTCGCGGTGAGCCCCTGCGGCCGCCTGTCGGAGCCGACTCGATGATCAAGTACATCGGGTCCAAGAGGGTGTTGATTCCCCTCCTGCTCGAGACGATCTCCCTGGTGCAGGGGTCGGGCTCGGTCCTCGACCTGTTCTCCGGGACTTCGCGGGTCGGTCATGCCCTCAAGCGAGCGGGCTACCGCGTTGTGGCCAACGATCACAACGCCTACGCCGTCGCGCTCGCCACCTGCTACGTGCAGGCGGACAGCACCGACCATCTGAAGGCCGTGCGCAAGCTCGTCGATGAGCTCAACGCCCTCCCTGGGAGGCCCGGCTACTTCACCGAGACGTTCTGCGAGCGGAGCCGGTTCTTCCAGCCGAGAAACGGCGCGCGCATCGATGCCATCCGCGAAGCGATTGCCGCCAAGGGGCTCGACCCCGAGCTGGAGGCGATCGTGCTCGTGTCGTTGATGGAGGCCGCCGACCGGGTGGACTCCACGACTGGCCTGCAGATGGCGTATCTCAAGCAATGGGCTCCGCGGGCGTTCAATGACCTCGAGCTGCGCGTCCCCGATCTGCTCCCACGCGCTGCGAGCGGGAAAGGTCGTGCGTTGCACCTCGACGCCCTCGAAGCGGTGGAGCAGGTCGAAGCGGACATCTGCTACGTGGACCCTCCCTACAACCAGCACAAGTACCTCGGCAACTACCACATCTGGGAGTCCCTCGTTCTCTGGGACAAGCCCGAGGTCTACGGCGTCGCCTGCAAGCGCATCGACTGTCGCGAGCGCGACAGCGTCTTCAACTCCAAGCGCGAGTCCGGTGCAGCGATGCGCACCATGCTCGAGCGCATCCGGTCGCCTCACGTGGTAGTGTCCTTCAACAACGAAGGCTACTTCTCCCGCGAGGCCTTCGAGCAGATGCTCGCCTGCCGCGGCGAGGTCTTCGTCATCGAGAAGGACTTCAAGCGATACGTCGGCGCCCAGATCGGAATCCACAACCCCAAGGGCGAGAAGGTCGGCGAGGTCAGCCACCTGCGCAACACCGAGTACGTCTACGTCGCGACGCGCGACAAGCGCGTGCTCGATCGGCTCCGCTCCTTGACCTCGCCCCAAGCCTCTGTGGCACAGAGCCAGTCCACCGCGCAGCAGCTCCGGCTGCCCCTGGACTGAGCGCCCGTCGGCTCGACACTCGCTCGACGGGACGCGTCTCGCACTCGACGGTCCTTGGCTCTCAGGGCCGCTTGTCGAGCCAGGCCCGGCAACGTCCCCGGAGCCACTCGCCCAGCGCCCGCTCGTCGTAGTCCACCCAGCAGAAGTACTGATCGGGCTCGAGGAGGAAGGGGAACTTCGTCGTGTACCGCGGATTCGTCGCCAGACTCTCGCACATCACCGTGACGAACGGATGGTAGTCGTATCCGAATCGCTCGTGCAGGGTCCGGTAGAACTGCACGGTGTGGTGCTCGTAGGCCCGTTCCTCCGCGTTGCCGGCATCGCCCTGCTTCTTGACCTCGACGAAGAGCATGCGCTTCGTCTGCACGTTCGTGATCACGGCCTCCGGCTTGACGCCATACACGCCGCCGAACAGGTCGGAGAGCAGGCCTGGCTGCGCTTCGACTCGATACAACTTCGCGTCGAGGCTCCTCCTGGCGCTTTCGATGAAGTTGCCCTCCGACGCAGTGAAGGTCCTGTCGTGGCCCGGCTGCTTCGCCCTCGCCGACAGCTTCCTGGAATCCATCCCTGCCATTCGCGAGCCTCCCTCCAAACGCGCCCACGATGCGCCGGCCCGCATGGGAGATCAAGCGCGGTCCTTCTGCCTGAGTGCCGCCGTGACACCATCCAGCACACGCCCGCGCCCTCTGCGCCATGGACCCGGACGCTTGCGGCGTGCCATCATCCAACGCGGAGGTCGCCATGTTCCGGTTCGCTCGCGCAGCGTTCGCATCTGTCCCGCTGGCAGCTTCGTGCCTTCTTCTCCCCGCCTGCGGCGACGGCGACTCGTCGGCACCGTCGGGCTCGACTCCCGACGCGGCCCCCGACGCCGTGGTCGATGCCGCCTCCGATTCTCCTGCGGAGACCGCACCCGATGCGGCGTCCGACGCCCCCCCCGACACCGTCAATCCCGTCGACGCGGAGCTCGCTGATGCGCAGCCCGATCAGGGGTCGACCTCCGATGCCGAACCTCCCGCCACTCTCGACACGGCCCACGTCGGCTTCCGCGCCTCGCGCTATGGCGTCTCTCCGTTTCCCGAGGCCTCGTACTGGCCCCATGTCGCCGAGCAGTACGCGAGCAGAGTCCCGGGGGCCGTTCCCGCCGGTGTGTGGATCGTCGCGGAGTCCGGTGACGATGGCACCTGCTACGTCGGATTCCCCGGCAGCGGTACAGCGCTGCCGAGCGTGGCCCACGCGGACACCGACCTGAGCGAGTCGTACCTCGATGCGCTCGACGCGTCCGGAGCGCACGCGTGGCTCCAGGTCGAGCCTGCCAACGCCGACGTCGCATCGCTGATCAAGCTGGTCATGGATCGCTACGGCCAGCATCCGAGCGTGGTCGGGTTCGGAGTCGACGTCGAGTGGTATCAATCGCTGGCGAACCCGGAAGGCAAGGCGGTCACGGACGCGGAGGCATCGCTCTGGAGGCAGACGCTCGACCAGTACGGCAAGCAGCGCACGCTGTTCTTGAAGCATTGGGTTGCGGCGAAGATGCCGCCGACCGTGCGCGAGGGGTTGTTCTTCATCGACGACAGCCAGGGGCTGAGCTCGCTCGCGGAGCTGAGCGCGGAGTTCCAGCAGTGGGGGGCGCACTTCTCGCCGGCGCCCGTGGGATTCCAGGTGGGCTACGAGGCCGACGAGGGGTGGTGGAGCAAGCTCTCCGATCCCCCGGGCGACATCGCCGCAGAGCTCCTGGGGAAGATCCCCAACTCTCGCGGAGTGTTCTGGGTGGACTTCACCGTCACGAAGGTCTTCCCGATTCCCAAGTAGAGCCCCCCCGGCATCGCGTGTCCCGCGCAGTCCGCTCGATCCGATCGCGGCGACGAGACACGCTCCGGGAGTCGAACGATCGCGGCCCCGACCCGACGACTACCTCGCGTGAGCGCGTGCGCTCGAGCGCAGGGAAGCTCGGCTCTGCCCCGTGCCCTATCGGAGCGCCTTGCGAAGGTCGGTCTCCTGGAGATCGCCCTGCAGCACGTCGATCACGAAGCCGTTGGCGTCGAGCAGATAGACGGCGGGAACGGCGACGATCTTGCGCTGGTTGAGCAGCGGCGCAGCCGGATCGGTTTGCGTGTTCGTGTGGATCCGATCGACTGGCATCGGGTTGCTGGTCCCGAGCACGGTCTGCAGCGAGCTCCAGCCTTTGCCGATGCTGTTGCGGGTGCAATCGCAGGCATCCGCCTTGTCGATGAAAGCGAGCCGCGCGATGGCCGACTTCCCGGTCGAAGGCCCTGCGGGCTGCTCGGCCACGGGGCGCCCTGTGCTCCCGGACCCCCCGCGCCGCGATTGCGGCCCGACGCCCCGACGAACCCCTTCACCTCGGGGGGCGCCTTGATTGGAGACGGGAAGGTGAAGTTCAGGATGCTCATCAGGTGCAGGCCCATGATCAGGCACACCCCCGCG
>CAYMUE010000159.1:0-15456 GCA_964393505.1 uncultured Polyangiaceae bacterium | reverse complement strand
TGACCGGCGGAATCGTGGAGGTCGGGATCCGGTCGCCGCGCAGCGACGGCAAGCCGCACGGGCTGGCGCAGCTCGATCTGATCGACGCTCGGGCGATGCTGGAGGGGCCCGTTCCGTACGCGAAGGGCTGGCACTTCGCGGCGGCAGTGCGGCGCAGGTGGGTGGACACGTGGCTCAAGCCGGTGCTCACCTCTGCGGGGGCGTCGGTGTCGGCGGCCCCTGTGTACTACGACTACCAGTTGATCGCGGAGACGCGCCCCTCGGAGCGACCGAGCTTCCCGGCGTCGTTCATCGGCTCCGACGATCGGCTGGAGCTTCTGACGAAGGACACGGCGGAGGTGGACCCGGTGTTGACGGGCAATCTCCGGGCGTACACGGGGTTCTACCGGGCAATGGCGCGCTACCGGAACGACCTCGCCGACGGGGTCAGTCTGCAATCGGTGACGGCGACAGGTCGGAACACGATCGATGTGGGGGTGGGGTCGTTGTTCTTCAAGCTGGACACGGTGCCGGTGACGAACCGCACGGAGCTGACGGCGCGCGTCGCGCGGGGAGCGACGCTGCACACCGGGGTGGACATGCTGTGGGCATCGAGCGAGGTGGACGTTCGGATGCCGTCGCCACCCCGCGGGGGGGAGCCCGATCCGGGCCCGTTTGCGAGCCGGCCCCCGCTGCAGCTTCGGATGCACAACCGCGCGTATCGTCCGGCGGCCTATGCGGAGCTGGAGCTCACACCTCACCGGCGGGTGAGAATCGTGCCGGGGGTGCGCGTGGACTACGCGAAGGAGGTCCGGGACTGGAACTTGAGTCCGCGGCTCAACGCGCGCTACCAGCTCGTTCGGCAGTACCCCCGCACGGCGCTCAAGGGTGGGGTCGGGGTGTTCCACTCACCGCCGCAGTACCAGGAGTCCACGCCGCCGTTCGGGTCCGCGACGCTGCACGCAGAGCGGGCGATCCACTATGCGATCGGAGCGGAGCAGGAGCTGACGCGGCAGGTCGAGGTATCGACGGAGGGGTTCTACAAGGACCTCGACGGGATGGTGTCGCGGGTGCCGAACGACGCGGGGGGGTACACGTACGGGAACCTGGGCTCGGGCTACTCGGTGGGGGTGGAGACGCTGCTGAAGTACAAGCCCGACGCGCGGTTCTTCGGCTGGGTGGCGTACACGTTATCGCGCACGATGCGCAGGCTGTCGCCCGACGAGCCGTTGTTCCACTTCGTCTACGACCAGACGCACATCCTGACGGTGCTGGGCAGCTGCCGGCTGGGGCGGGGTTGGGAGTTCGGGGCCCGGTTCCGGCTGGTGTCGGGGAATCTGGTGACGCCGATCGTGGGGTCGCTGTATGACGCGTCGGCCGGGTCCTATACGGCGCTCCTGGCGTCCACTCGGGACCGGGAGCGGCTGCCGTCGTTCAACCAGCTCGACTTGCGGGTGGACAAGGCGTGGGACTTCGGCGAATGGAAGCTCCGGACCTATCTCGACGTGCAGAACGTGTACTACGCCCGCAACGTGGAGGACTTCAGCTACAACTACAACTTCACCCAGCGCACGCGCGTGACCGGGCTGCCGATCATCCCGAGTCTCGGCGTGCGGGGGGAGTTTTGAGCCATGGCAGCGCGCACACCAGGCAGATGGTTGGGACACTTCGGATGGATCGCGGCGGCAGCGCTGACGGCCACTGCGGTGCCCGGTTGTGATGAGGACTTCGACCCGTCGAGCACGCTCAACTCGCTGCGTGTGCTCGCGGTGCGTGCGGACGAGCCGTATCCGAAGCCGGGCACCACGGTGCATCTCGAGATGCTGTGGCACGACGGCAAGGCGCCGGCGGATGCGCCGCGTCCGGTGCAGATCCTGTGGATCGGGGGGTGCTTCGATCCGGCGGGGGATCTGTACTACGGCTGCTATCCGCAGTTTGCGACGCTCTTCGCAGCGGATGGCAAGCCCACGCCCGAAGGGATGAAGTACGTGTCCACGGGGAGCTCCTTCGATCTGGAGATCCCTTCGGACGTCATCACGCGTCGGCCGACCCAGGAGGGCGTGGAGCCCTACGGTGTGAGCTTCGTGTTCTTCCTGGCTTGTGCGGGGACGATCAAGCCGCTGGAGGATCCGGCTGCGGACGTGCTTCCGCTCGGGTGTTTCGATGCGGAGGACAAGCAACTGGGCGAGGAGGACTTCGTCCCGGGCTACCTGAGCTTGTACTCGTACAACGCCCGCACGAATGCGAACCCGATCCTCGACGGCTTCGCGGTCGGGGGGACTTCGTATCCGGAGGGGGCGTCGATCCCCGACACGCACATCCCGGGATGTGGGCAGGGAAGCTGCCCGAAAGCCTCGGTGAAGGCATTGATCGATCCGGCGAGTGCGGAGATCGATCCCGGGGCGACGGACCCGGACGGTCGTCAGTTGAGCGAGCAGATGTGGGTGAACTACTACACGACGGCGGGGAAGCTGACGAAGGCGGCGAGGCTGGTGAACGACGCGTTGAAGGGGTGGAACGAGGACAACGGGGTGGAGCTGGAGCCGCCGGCGCCTGGAGAGACGTTCTACGTGTACACGGTGGTACACGACAATCGCGGCGGCATTGCGTGGGCGAAGCGTCGGGTGGTGACGGACTGACCGGGCGGAAGCTGACAGGACGGAGCCGGTCTGGCAGAATGCGCCCCCATTCCCAGCCAGCCATCGGAGGTCCGCTTGACCACCGCGCAAGATCCAGTTCGCGAGGAGTCGTCGCCCGAGAGCGACGTCGTGTCGAAGCCGCCGATCGAGGAGCGCAAGCCCGGGGCCCCGGAGCCCAAGGAGCCTGAGCCCCCTCCCAGTCCTCTCAAGGAGATCACGCAGCCCTTCGTCGACCTGGTCCACGCGCCTCGCGTGCTGTGGGGCATCAACCTGCCGAACATGCTCGAGGGCTTCTGCTACTTCGGGCTGCTCACCTGGCTGGCGATGTTCTTCAACCAGTTCGTCGGCCTCAATGACATGCACGCCGACTGGATGGTCAGCGTGCTCACCGGCGGCATCACGCTGTCGATGCTCTTCTTCGGGGGGTTCGCGGACAAGTGGGGCGTCCGCCGCGCGCTGGTCATCTCCTTCGCGCTGATGCTCGTCGGGCGAATCATCATCTCGGCTGCGCCCTTCGTGTTCCCGATCATCCTGAACTACAAGGATCTGCTCGCCGCGTTCGCCGACAAGGTCCCGCTGCCGACCCACGGCTCGCCGGGGGCCTTCAGCAACATCTTCTGGGCGTGCGCCGCAGGCATGCTCTTCGTCATCGCGGGCTACGGGCTCTACCAGCCCGCGGCCTATGCGGCGGTGCGCAAGTACACCGACTCGAAGACCGCGGCGATGGGCTACGCCATGCTCTACGCCCTGATGAACCTTGGCGGCTTCCTCCCGGGCCTGGCGTCGCCGCCCGTGCGGGCCAAGGCGGGCGTCCCCGGCGTGTTCTGGATGTACACGGCCACCACCGTCGTCTCGCTGATCGTGACGGCGGTGCTCATCACGCGCCGGGCAGAGGAGACGGCGCTTGCCTCGCTCGAGGCACCCGAGACGAAGGACGAGGGGGACAAGAAGCAAGAGGCGCCGGAGGCGGGAGGCAGGCGCAAGGGCCAGATCAAGCTCAACGGGCTGGTGATCGCGTTCGGCGTCGCGGGCATCGGGCTCGGTGTGTTCGGCGGCTGGCTGCTCGCGCGCCACCACGCCATCGCGGCCGGCTCCGGTCTCGGCGTCGGTCTGCTCGCCGGCGCGGGCGTGCTGGGAGCGCTGCTGCTCTCGGGCGTCGCGATGCTGCTGCAGCGGTTCGACCATCCGCTCGCCGATCCGAAGTTCACCTTCTTCATCTTCGCGCTGATCCCCGTGCAGACGCTGTTCGCGCACAACTGGCTCACGCTGCCGCAGTACGTGTTCCGCGCGATGGGCGAGGTCGGGCGCGACTACATGGAGTTCTTCGTCAACCTGAACCCGATCCTGATCTTCGTGCTCACGCCGACGGTGGCTGCGCTCACCCGCAAGCGCAACGTGTATCACATGATGATCGCGGGCACGTTCATCATGGCGTCGCCCACGTTCCTGCTGGCGATCAAGCCGAGCATCGCGCTGCTGCTGGTCTTCCTCGTGGTCATGTCGGTGGGCGAAGCGATGTGGCAGCCCCGGTTCCTGCAGTACGCGGCCGAGATCGCTCCCGAGGGGAGAACCGGCGCGTACATGGGCGTGGCCCAGTTCCCCTGGTTCCTGACGAAGGTCATCACCGGCCTGTACGCGGGCTGGTTCCTGATGAAGTTCTGTCCCGAGAACGGCGCCAGGAACACGGAGCTGATGTGGCTGATCTATGGCCTCATCGCGATGACCTCCAGCGTCATCCTGCTCGTCGCCAAGGGCTGGCTGGCCAAGGACTTCAAGACCAAGGCCGCATGAAGTACCTCGTCCTTCTGCCGCTGCTCCTGCTGGCCGCGTGCGGCCCGGCCCCGCGGCCGCTCGCGCCCGCCCCTGCCGCGGCCACGCCCGCGGCGTCCGCCTCTGCCGCGCCCGTTGCGCCGCGCTACGCGCGCGATCGTGACCCGATGGCCGCGAGCTACGATGGCGAGCAGAACCCGTTCGCGCGGGTGATCATTGCGAAGCTGTGGATCGCGACGGCGCGGCTGGAGGACGGCGACGGGACGGCGCGGATGCTCGCGGCGCGCAGCGCGGCGGAGGAGTCCGCGGACAAGGCGAAGGCCATCGGCGAGCCGTGCGCGCCGGCGGCCCGGGCCACGCACGACTGGGCGGAGGCGACCAAGCAGGGGTTCGAGCGGCGCTACCTGTCATCGGTCGAGCTGCTGGGGGAGGACAACATCGGGACGAAGGTCATCGACGCGCAGGTGATGGTGTTGCGCGACGAGATCGAGGTGCTGGAACAGCGAATGAAAGGGTGTCCGAAGGCGTACTTCCCCGGGCGTTGAGATCGGAGCCTTCGGCGGAGCGGGGGCGAACGCGAAATCGTTGCGGGGCGCGGGGCTCCGGCGCAAGGGCGTTGCGTGCGGAGAAAGCTGGCGGGCCCACCGGGATCCGATCAGACTTGGCTACCGTGATGCGTCCCTGCTTGACTGCGGATCGACGGCGGAACTAAACAGGCACCGCCAGCCCGGGTGCCGGGCTGCCGCGGAGATCCCCCGCAACCGATTGGGAAACGACATGGAGAAAGAGAACGCTTCCGGGGCTTCGGGGAACGCGTCTGCCTCCTCGCACGGCGGTCATCACGACTCGTTCGCTGCGTGTGTGCGCAAGGCGACCGGACTGCACGTAGCGCGCTGCTACCAGTGCGGCAAGTGCTCGGCGGGCTGCCCGATGGCCTCCGAGATGACGCTGATGCCCCACGAGATGGTGCGCCTGGTGCAGCTCGATCGGAAGGATCGTCTCATGCAGGACGACTCCATGTGGCTGTGCCTGACGTGCGAGACGTGCACGGCGCGGTGTCCCAATGGGTTCGACCCGGCGCGGATGATCGACGGGCTGCGCGAGCTGTCGCTGGCCGAGAACGCGGAGAACGCGCCTCGCAGGATTCGCGCGTTCCACGAGGCGTTCCTCGATCAGATCCGCTCGCACGGGCGGGTCTTCGAGTTCGGCATGGTCATGGCGTACAAGATGAAGACGGGAGCGCTGTTCGACGACGTGGACAACGCGCCGGGCATGTTCCTGCGGGGGAAGCTCAAGCTCATTCCGAGCACGATCGACGGCATCGACGACGTGCGTCGGATCTACGACGCGTGCGTGGCGGAGGAGGAGCGATGAAGATCGGGTACTTCCCTGGATGCTCCCAGCACTCGACGGCGAAGGAGTTCGAGCTGAGCCTGCAGGCGATTGCGACGATGCTCGGGGCGGAGCTCGACGAGGTGAAGGACTGGGCGTGCTGCGGGGCGACCTCGGCGCACGCGAGCAACCACCTGCTGAGCATCGCGCTGCCGGCGCGCACGCTGGCTCTTGCCGAAGCGCAGAAGCAGGACAAGGTCCTCGCCCCCTGCGCCGCCTGCTTCAGCCGTCTCGCCACGGCCCGCCACGAAATGGCCGAAGACCCCGCCCTGCGCGAGAAGGTCACCGGCATCCTCCAGCGTGACTTCTCCAACAGCGTCGAGGTCGTCAACATCGCCGCGTGGCTCCGTGACCTCGCCCCCCAGATCAAGGAGAACGTCAAGCGCCCCCTCACCGATCTGAAGGTCGCCTGCTACTACGGCTGCCTGCTGCTGCGACCGCCGAACGTCGTGAAGTTCGACGACCCCGAGGACCCGTCCTCCCTCGAGGAGATCGCCACCGCCGTCGGCGCTACGCCGGTCAAGTGGAACAAGCGCCTCGACTGCTGCGGCGGCGGCTTCTCGATGTCGCGCACCGGCTCGGTGCTGCGCCTCGGGCGCGAGATCCTCGAGGACGCCAAGGCAGCCGGAGCCCAGGCCATCATCGTGGCCTGCCCCATGTGCCACTCCAACCTCGACCTCCGCCAGCACGCCATGTCGCAGTTGCTCGCGAAGCCCCTCGACCTGCCGATCCTGTTCGTCACCCAGCTGGTCGGCCTCGCCATGGGGCTGTCCAATGAGGTCCTCGGTCTGAATCGTCACTTCGTGAGCGTGGAGCCGGTCCTGGCTAAGGTCTCGACCCAGGCCCTGCCCGCCGCGAGGGAGGAAGCCTGATGTCGCGTATCGGCGTTTTCGTGTGCCACTGCGGCGAGAACATCGGCCGCACGGTCGATTGCGCGGCCGTCGCCAAGGCCGTCGGCGAGCTGCCCGGCGTCATCCACTCCGTCGATTACAAGTACATGTGCTCCGACCCCGGCCAGGCCCTCATCAAGGCCGCCGTCGCCGAGCACAAGCTCGATCGCGTCGTGGTCGCCGCCTGCTCCCCCCACATGCACGAGAAGACCTTCCGCAAGGCGGTCGCCTCCACGGGTCTCAACAAGTTCCTCACCGAGATGGCGAACGTCCGCGAGCACTGCTCCTGGATCCACGAGGACCGCGCCCAGGCCACCGAGAAGGCCATCGACCTCACACGCTTCATCGTCGAGAAGGTCAAGCACAACGTCCCCCTCGACCCGATCCAGATCCCGGTCGAACGCAGGGCCCTGGTCATCGGCGGCGGCATCGCCGGCATCCAGGCCGCCCTCGACATCGCCGACGGCGGCTGCGAAGTGATCCTGGTCGAGAAGGAGCCGTCGATCGGCGGCCACATGAGCCAGTTGTCGGAGACGTTCCCCACGCTCGACTGCTCGCAGTGCATCCTGACGCCGCGGATGGTGGAGTGTTACCAGCACCCGCGCATCAAGCTGATGGCGTACAGCGAGGTGGATCAGGTCGATGGCTACATCGGCAACTTCTCGGTGCGCATCCGGCAGAAGGCACGCGGAGTGGACCCGGACAAGTGCAACGGCTGCGGTGAGTGCCAGAAGGTCTGTCCGAACAAGAAGATCCCGAGCGAGTTCGACCAGGGTCTCGGCAAGCGCACCGCCATCTACGTCCCCTTCCCCCAGGCCGTGCCCAACATCCCCGTGATCGACAAGGACAACTGCGCCCTGTACAAGGGGCGCGCCCGCGGCCTGAAGAAGGACGCCTGCGCGAAGTGCAAGGCGGCCTGCGGACGCGAGGCCATCGACTACGATCAGAAGGACTCGTTCGTCACCGAGAAGGTCGGCGCCATCGTCGTCGCTACCGGCTACCAGCTCTATTCCATCGGCAAGAAGCAGGACAAGGCTGGCGTCGAGGGCTACGGCGAGTACGGCTACGGCACCATCCCCGACGTCATCGACGGCTTGCAGTTCGAGCGTCTCGCGTCGGCTTCAGGCCCCACGGGCGGCAAGATCCTTCGCCCGTCCGACGGCAAGGAGCCGCGCACCGTGGTCTTCCTGCAGTGCATCGGCTCGCGCGATCCCGCCAAGGGCATCGACTACTGCTCGAAGATCTGCTGCATGTACGTCGCCAAGCACACGATGCTCTATCACCACAAGGTGCACGGCGGCAAAGCAATCGTTTTCTACATGGACATCCGCGCCGCGGGCAAAGGCTACGACGAGTTCACCCGCCGCGCGATCGAGGAGAACGAGGCCATCTACCTGCGCGGACGCGTCTCGAAGATGTACCGCGACGGCGACGTCATCAAGGTGCACGGCTTCGACACGCTCAGCGGCGAGCAGATGGAGATCGACGCCGACATGGTGGTGCTCGCCACGGCGATGCGACCGCAGCCCGGGATCGAGTCGCTGGCGCAGAAGCTGTCGGTCTCCTACGACCGCTTCGGCTTCATCAACGAGGCGCATCCCAAGCTGCGCCCCGTCGAAACCAACACCGCCGGGGTCTTCGTCGCAGGCGCCTGCCAGGCCCCGCGCGACATCCCCGACGCCGTCTCCATGGCCAGCGCCACCGCCTCCAAGATCCTCGGCCTCTTCAGCTCCGAGAAGCTCGAGCGCGAGCCCCTCGTCGCGCGCGTCGATCCCTCCACCTGCGTGGGCTGCTTCCACTGCGAGCGCGTCTGCCCCTACGGCGCGGTCGAGCACTTCGAGGTCAAGGACCGCAAGGGCAACGTCGTCAAGATCGTCGCCTCCGTCAACAAGGGCGTCTGCCAGGGCTGCGGCACCTGCCAGGCCACCTGCCCCTCGAAGTCGGTGGAGCTCGAGGGCTTCACAGACCAGCAGATCTTCGCGGCGATCAACGCATTCTGAGCCCACGGAACGATAGCCCGGCCGAGGCCGGGGGAGCGGAAAGCGCATGTCAGCAACCACAACCTCCGAGGCAACAAGCTTCCAGCCCCGCATCGTCGCGTTCGTGTGCAACTGGTGCACCTATACCGGCGCCGACCTGGCAGGCACCAGCCGCCTCCAGATGGCCTCCAACGTCCGCATCATCCGCCTGCCCTGCACCGGACGCATCGACCCGCTGTTCATCATCAAGGCCTTCGAGCGCGGAGCCGACGGCGTCATCGTGAGCGGCTGCCACCCCGCGGACTGCCACTACACGGCCGGCAACTACCACGCGCGCAGACGCTTCGCGGTCGCCCGCGAGATCTTCGACTTCATGGGCATCGACCCCCGCCGCATCACCTTCTCCTGGGTCTCGGCCTCGGAAGGAGGCAAGTGGGCGGAAGTCGTCAACGACACGACGGCCCGCGTCCGCGGGATCGGGCCCTTCACCGCGTACCGCGAAATGGCTGCGAGGACCGCATGAAAGCCCTACAGGAACTCGCCCGCAAGCTGCTCGAGGACAAGACCGTCTCGGTAGTCATCGGCTACGAAGAAGGCCCCCACGGCGTGCGCCCCGCCTTCATCACGAAGCCCGACCAGGCCGACCGCCTCATCTTCGACCCCCGCTGCGTCCACAACCTCACCACCTTCCTCAGCCCGCGTCGCAACCACCTCGTCACTCTCGGCAAGAAGGCCGTCGTGGTCAAAGGCTGCGACGCCCGCGCCGTCGCCGGACTCATCCGCGAAACCCAGATCAAGCGCGAGGACGTCGTCGTCATCGGCGTGCGCTGCGGCGGTGTCACGGGCGATCCGATGGGCGACGGCAAGCTCACCGAAAAGAACGTCGCTCCGCGCTGCGCAGTGTGTGACGTGCGTGAGCCCAAGCTGGCCGATCACCTCGTGGGAGAGCTGCCCCCGGCTCCGCCCACGCCCAAGGGGCCGGACATGGTGGCGAAGCTCGACGCCATGACGCCCGAGGAGCGCTGGGCTTTCTGGCAGAAGGAGCTCGAGCGGTGCGTGCGCTGTCACGCCTGCCGCGAGGTCTGCCCGATGTGCTTCTGCGAGCGATGCATCGCCGACAAGAGCATGCCCCAGTGGATCGAGAGCTCCGCGCACCCGCGTGCGAACCTCTCCTGGCAGATGACGCGCGTGCTGCACATGGCCGGCCGCTGCGTCGGCTGCGGCGAGTGCGTCCGCGCCTGCCCCGCCAACATCCCCCTCGGCCTCATCCTCAAGAAGGTCGCTGCCGTGGTGGAAGAGCGGTACGGATACCGGGTGAGCGACGACCCCTCGGTCCCCGCACCCATCGGCACCTATCGTCTGGACGACAAGCAGGAGTTCATTCTGTGAGCGCGAAGACCCTGACCCAGGCCGACTTGACGTCGCTCGTCAGCGATATCCTCGCCGCCGACAAGCGCGTCGTGGCTCCCTCCCTCGTGGGCATCGGCCCGCTCGAACACGTCGAGTACAGGCCCCTGCACAAGGCCGAGGACATGGTCCTCGACCGCGGCCTGCCCAAGCGATCCATCAAGGAGATGTTCTTCCCGCCCACCGAGGTTGTCTTCCGGTGGAAGCAGAAGAAGTCCGACGTCGCGATCGACGAGATCCCCACCACGTTTCAGCAGACCGTGGTGATCGGCGCGCTGCCCTGCGACGCAGCGGCCCCCGGAATCGTGGACCGCGTGATGAACTGGGACTACCGCGACGAGCTGTGGAACGGCCGTCGCGAGGCGACCACGATCGTGGCGATGGCGTGCGACGGTGGGGACAAGTCCTGCTTCTGCACGGCGGTGGGGCTGGGGCCCGAGAGCAGCAAGGGCGCGGACCTGCTGCTCACTCCGGTCAAGGCCGGCTACCACGTCGATGTGCTCACGCCCAAGGGCGAGGAGCTGGTGAGCAAGTACTCCAAGCGCTTCGGCGAGGCGAAGTCGGCCGACGAGGCGAAGAAGTACCAGGAGGCGGCGCGCAAGAAGGTCGAGGGGAACCTGTCCTTCGACGCTCCGAAGATGCGCGCGTGGCTCGAGGGCAACTTCGAGGACGCGTACTGGCGCACGATCGCGCTGCGCTGCCACGGCTGCGGCACGTGCGCAACGATGTGCCCGACGTGCCACTGCTTCGACATCGTCGACGAGCAGGCGGGCGTGCAGGCGGGCGAGCGGAGGCGCAACTGGGACACCTGCCAGACGGGCCGGTTCACGTTGCACGGCTCGGGTCACAACCCGCGTCACGATCAGAACGCGCGGTTCCGCCAGCGCGTGACGCACAAGTTCGCGATCTACCCGGGCAAGTTCGGGGAGATCCTGTGCACCGGCTGCGGGCGCTGCCAGCGTCAGTGCCCGGGAGGCATGGATCTGCTGGAGATCCTCGGCGACATCGCGCGCATGGCCGGAGGTGCGGCATGAATCTGTATCAGCCCTTCTTGATGCGCATCGACGACGTCATCGACGAGACGGTCGACACGCGCACGCTCAAGCTGAGCTTCCAGGATCCGAAGGTGGCCGAGAAGTTCGAGTTCAAGGCCGGCCAGTTCGGCGAGTACTCGGTGTTCGGCGCCGGCGAGTGCACCTTCTGCATCGCCTCCGCTCCCACCCGCAAGGGCTACATCGAGTGCTCGTTCAAGCTCGTCGGTCGCGTCACCAAGGCGATGCGCGACCTGAACGTCGGCGACACGATGGGCTTCCGCGGCCCCTACGGCAACTCCTTCCCCCTCGAGAAGATGTACGGCAAGAGCCTGGTCTTCATCGCGGGCGGCATCGGGCTCGCTCCCGTGCGCTGTGTCATCTGGAACGCCCTCGACCTGCGCGACAAGTTCAAGGACGTGACGATCGTCTACGGAGCGCGCTCGGTGGGGGATCTCGTCTACAAGCGCGAGCTGGAGGAGTGGTCCAAGCGCGCGGACGTCAAGCTCTGGCAGACGGTGGATCCGGGGGGCGAGACGAAGGACTGGAACGGCCAGGTCGGGTTCGTGCCGACGATCGTGGAGAAGGCAGCGCCGGCGGCAAAGGACTGCTACGCGGTCATCTGCGGCCCGCCCGTGATGATCAAGTTCACGATGCCGGTGCTCGAGAAGCTGGGGTTCGGCAAGGACCAGATCTACACGACTCTCGAGAACCGCATGAAGTGCGGAATCGGCAAGTGCGGCCGCTGCAACTGCGGCCCGGTGTACGTCTGCAAGGACGGTCCCGTCTTCACGGCGCAGGAGCTCGCTGCGCTGCCCAACGACTTCTAGCCATACCGCTCTGCTGGCCTCGTCGATCGGGCCAGGCTGCTCGCGCGTGCCTGCGGCTGTGACCCCGGGGTGACGGAGCGCCCCTCCGACCGCGATTCTCGAGCACATCGTCACCCGTATCCTGCCCCGTCTTCGGCTTTCCAACTCGCTCGGAAACCCGCGTCGGCTCCTCCGTGCTCAGGGAATCCACTTCACCGTGCAACCAGGGACTGCATCGCAAACCCCGTCGGGAAGAGCATCGCACGGCGTGGCTGTCCCCCGGCACCCTGTTCCTTGGCTGCACCCCGCGTATTCGTTGCAGTCCATGGGCCCTTGTTCCTCGCAGATGCCGGTCCCCACGCAATGCCCGAGGGAGTTGCACGAGCAGCCCACCTTGCGCTCGCAGCTATCGCAAGAGTGGTCGAAGACAGAGCACTTGAAGGCGCCTCCGGTGCATCCCCCGCCCATCTGGCATCCCGCTGAACACTCTTGCGAGGTTCTGTCGTAGCAGGGCGTGGCCGTGCCCACGCAGCGCCAGCACTTGCCATCCTTGCACTGATCGCCGTCGGCACAGGTTTTCCCGCAGGCTCCGCAGTTCTTCACGTCCGTGGCGAAGTCAACGCAATCGGAGCCGCACTGATCGTGGTTGCAGACGCAGTCACCATCCTGGCAGGTACTGTCCGTGGGACAACTACGCGTGCACTCTCCGCAGTTGTTCTCGTCCGAGAGCAGGTCCAAGCAGCTCGTCCCGCACCGCACCATCCCTTCCAGGCACTCGCAGGCGCCATTGCGGCATTCCGTGTACGACCAGCACACGTTCCCACAAGTCCCGCAGTTGTTCCTGTCAGAGGAGAGATCGAATTGCTCTTCGCATGGCAGGGGAGGCTGTTGTTCCAGGCGCAGGCACGCGCTCGGTCCGAAGGCGATCATCAGGAATGCACCGGCTCCGGCCAGGAGTCTGCCTGATCGGAGGCAGTTCGCCTTCCGGCCCGCGTATCGCTTGTGGTCTGAACGGACAGTCATCACGGCAGCGAGATGACATGAGCCGGAACTAGGAGTCAAGCGCATCCGGGGTTGAAGCCACGCGGGGTCACGACTGCCAGTGTCGTTGCGCGTGCAGCCGAAGACAGGTTAGGGTGCGGCGTCATGCCCTCGAGCAACACCAACGGCTCTCGCCGAAATCGTGCCGCCCGCCTCTTCACGCCTTCCGTCCTTCGAACGACCTCGGTTCTCGCGATGGCCGTTGCGTGCTCGTCGAGTGCGCGAGCAGATCCCATGAAAGCGCCGGTGCGTGTGACGACCGCGGAGATGAGTTCCGTGACGTTCGCAAGACTCGTTCTCCGGGTCCCCGGCTCCGGAGAGATCTCGGTCGCGGGCGAGTCAGCTCGCATCCAGTTCCTGGAGGCGCTGCGGGCGAACGGTTATCCGGCGATGGGCGCCGAGAGTGTGGTGTTCGATCAGGACTCTTCGGACAAGGCACTGTTCGCCCTCGGAGGTACCGCCGACGAGCTGGAGTGCGCGCCCGTGGCCAGGCCGCAGTGGCGAAGGTGCAGACTGGGCATTCGGTGGGAGCTGTTGGACCGCCGCAAGAAGACGGTCGTCTACCGGACCACTACGCGTCACCTCGCTACCGGGGTCGACCCCGACAGGCTGGGAGCGGAACTGGTCCAGGGAGCTTTCCAATCGTTACTGGCCCGACCTGCGTTCGCAAGCTCCCTGAAGAAGCAGAAGGAGGTGTCGGCCGAACGACCCAATCATCCCGCGGCGGCCTTCAAGCACTGTCGGACGGCTTCAATGGGCATGCCCGGCGCGGCGGAAAGAGCGCTCGAAGCGACGGTGCTGGTCGAGTCTGGCGAGGCGCTCGGGAGCGGTGTGCTCATATCTCCCGACGGCCTGGTGCTGACTGCGGCCCACGTGCTGGCGGATACCGGCCACACGTCCATCCAACTGCGAAACGGAACGCGTCTGCCTGCGATCGTGGTGCGCTCCAACCGTCGCGACGACGTCGCCCTGCTCCGGGCGGACTCGAAGGAGCCCACTGCGTGCCTCGCGGCCAGGAGCGAGCCGATGCGTGTGGGCGATGAGGTCTACGCCATCGGATCGCCCCTCGGGAAGACCTTCTCCTTCACCCTCACACGCGGAATCGTGAGCGGGTTTCGCCAGATCGACGACGTCTCGTACTTGCAGACGGACGCGTCCGTGAATCGCGGGAACAGCGGTGGCCCCTTCATCGATTCTGCTGGGAGGTGGACCGCGATCACCAGTTGGAAGGCAGTCGGGGGCGGCGTGGAGGGAATCGCGTTCGGTGTGCCCCTCGCCGCTGCGTTGTCCGGCCTTGGACTGCAGTCTGGCGAGGCGACCGATCCGCTGCTCAGTAATGCCGAAACCGCAGCGAATCCCGATGTCGCGCCCTCGGTGGTCGACGACCCTGCAGACCCTTCGATTCCCTTGTTCCTTCCGGCTCCGCCCCGGGCCGTGGTGCCCGAGAAACCGAAGCCTCCACGCACGCGCGCATCGCTGAACATCGAGAGAGCGGGTTGGATCGCCTCCGGAGTCGGAATCGGCGGCGTCGTTCTGAGCTGGGCGATCTACAACCGCAACGAGTCGTCCATGCCCTCGAAGGACTTCGACAGGACTGTCCTCCTGAACGACATCGGCTGGGGGCTCCTGGCATCGGGCGCCATCGCCGTCGTTGCGGCTCGGATCATGCCCCCCAAGCGGGAGACCTCTTCCCCCCCGTCGAAGAGCCCGCCCGAAGCTCCGAAGACTGCCTGGATGCTGGGCGTTGGTCCCGGATCGGCGCGGTTCCAGATGGTGTTCTGAGCACAGCTCGCGCAAGGCGGTGCCCGCTCAGGGCGAGCGCGAGCCCGGCTCCGGAGCGCGGAGGCGCAGCACCACGGCGACTACCTTCTGAAGCGGTGCGCTGCCCTTGAACGAGACCAGCGTGTCGGTGAGATTCGCGCTGCAACAGGCAGCGAACACCGCTGCGTCTCCGGTGGCGGAGCGGCCGGCCATCCGGGGGAACCTCACCTTGTCGCCCGACGAGAGCTCGCCAGCCTGCTCGTCGATGCTCAGTGGGATTGCCGCCTCGGCGCGGCGGGGCTGGTCGACCATGGAGGGGAGGGCTCGACGAGCGATCCACCTATTCACTCCGGAGACGCAGTACTGCTCTGACTGCATGCACGGCGGCCCCCGGATCCTCTTGAGAGTGCTCCTCGCGTCGGCGTTCGGCGGCGACCCGAGGAGACGTGGTCCGGCGGCACGCCCAGCAAGATGCAGGGCGGTCTGTACTCGGCGTATTCGCAAGCAGCCGACGCGGGCAGCGGAGCGGTCGTGCCGGTCGGCAAGGCGTGGCGCTACGTGCGAAAGCACCACTCTTCGATCCAGCTCTTCCAGAGCGACGGGAGCCACCCCGTGATGGCAGGGACCGGGCTGGCCGCATGCGTGTTCTGCCGCGCACTGAGGGGCTTCCAAACGACGGACAGGTCCATTCCGCGGCCGGGGGCCAGTGCGGTTGGGCTTCGTGCTCGTGCTCGTGCTCGTGCTCGTGCTCGTGCTCG
>CAYMUE010000158.1:5035-15588 GCA_964393505.1 uncultured Polyangiaceae bacterium | reverse complement strand
GGGGGGGGGGGGGGGGGGGGGGGGGGGGGGGGGGGGGGGGGGGGGGGGCTGGGGGAGCGGACGCCGGGTGTGCGGAAGGCGAAGTGGAGTGCAGCGCAGCGGGTGCCCCGGCATGCTGGAATCCAGGGACGGACTGCGCAACGGTCACGTTCTGTCAGGACAACTGGATGGCCTGCGCTGCAGGTCATTCCCCGCACTGCGGCGCAGCGCGCCCGTTCGCCTGTTGCCCAGCAAATCTCCCCGTGTTCTGTGATGTTTCGGGCCCGGTGTTGGGGTGTTGGGAGAGTGGGATCGACTGCTCGACGCTGAAGGAGTGTTCGGGCGAGTGGTACGGGTGCGAGGCGGGGTGGGAATACGAGTGCGGGCAGGGGTGCCAACAACCGTGACGCGCGCCAGGTGAAGCGATTCCGTTCCGCGGTGACTGGAATCGACGGGACGCTCACAAACCCTTGGGATCTCCCGCGGCTTGCGCGCTTGGCCCCAGCGTCTCCCAAGGGCGCCCGTCCGAACACCGTTGGGCTTGACGTCGCGGCCAGAACGGAGGACGTTGTCGCAACCATTGTCGCGGCAATTCGACTTTCGAACGGTCGCGCCGGTTCCGGAATCGGGAGGCACGGAGATCATGAGGAAACGACCATCGCTTATCGTCGCGGCTCTTCTGGTGGCAGGAGTGCTGGGTTGCTCGTCCGGGGATGACGGCACGACCACTCCGACGCCGCCGAGCGGCACGCCGGGGATCAAGGTCAGCCCGACCTCCGGGTTGAAGACCACTGAGGCGGGAGGAACGGCAAAGTTCACCGTCGTGCTCGATGCTGAGCCGACCGCAGATGTCGAGATCGAAGTCTCGAGCAGCAACACGAAGGAAGGAACGGTCAAGCCCACGACGCTGACCTTCACGGCGGCGAACTGGAAGGCGCCGCAGACGGTGACCATCACGGGCGTGGACGACACGGACACGGACGGCGACGTCGCCTACAAGATCGTGACGGCGGCGGCGAAGAGCGCGGACACGCGCTACGACGGGATGGATGCCGACGACGTGTCGGTGACCAACACGGACAACGAGTCCGCGGGCATCACGGTGACCCCCACCACGGGGCTGACGACGACGGAGGCGGGCGGCAAGGCGACCTTCACGGTCGTGCTCAACACCAAGCCGACGGCAGACGTGACGATCCCGCTCTCGGTGAGCGACGCAACGGAAGGCAAGGTGTCGCCTGCGTCGTTGAAGTTCACCCCGAGCAACTGGAACGCGCCGCAGACCGTAACGGTCACGGGCGTGGACGACAACGAGATCGACGGCAAGCAGACCTACAAGGTCGTCACGGGCAAGGCGACGAGCGCCGATGCGCGCTACCAGGACGTCGATGCCGACGACGTCGAGGTCACCAACTCCGACAACGACAGCGCTGGCATCACGGTCTCCCCGAAGACGGGGCTGACGACCACCGAGGCCGGCGGCACGGACACCTTCACCATCGTGCTCGACAGCGCCCCCACGGCGGACGTGACCATCGCGCTGTCGTCCAGCGACGACACCGAGGGCACGGTCAGCCCGGTGTCGGTCACCTTCACCCCGACGAACTGGAAGTCCCCGCAGACGGTCACTGTGACCGGCGTGGACGACACGGAAGCGGACGGCGACCAGCCCTACAACATCGTGACCGCGGCAGCCGCGAGCACGGACACCAACTACAAGAACCTGAACGCCGACGACGTCGCGGTGACGAATACGGACAACGAGTCCGCGGGCATCACCGTCACGCCGACCTCGGGGCTCGAGACTACCGAGAAGGGCGGCACCGCCACCTTCACGGTCGTGCTCAAGAAGAAGCCCTCGGCCGACGTCACGATCCCCGTCTCCAGCAGCAACACCGCCGAAGGAACGGTCTCCCCGGCTTCGCTGACTTTCACGCCGGCCAACTGGGACTCGCCCCAGACGGTGACCATCACCGGTGTCGACGACGCGATCGTGGACGGCGATCAGCCCTACACGATCCTGCTGGGTGAGGCGACGAGCACGGATGTCGCGTACACGGGCATGGATGCGGACGACGTGTCGGTGACGAACACGGACGACGAGACTGCGGCCGTGGTGGTCGAGCCGACCTCCGGCCTGACCACGACGGAAGCCGGCGGGACCGCGGAGTTCACGGTGGTGCTGAACAAGGCGCCGACGGCGGACGTGACGATCCCGATCTCCAGCGACAACGTAGCCGAAGGCACGGTGTCCCCGGCGACGCTGACGTTCACCGCGTCGAACTGGAACTCGCCGCAGACCGTGACGATCACGGGCGTAGACGACGCGGTGGCAGACGGCAGCCAGCCCTACAACATCGTGGTGGGCGAGGCGACGAGCACGGACACGGCGTTCCAGGGGTTGGACGGCGACGACGTGTCGGTGACGAACACGGACAACGACAGCGCGGGTGTGACGGTCACGCCGACGCAGGGCCTGACCACCACGGAGGCGGGCGGCGCGACGACCTTCTCGGTCGTGCTCAACAGCAAGCCCTCGGCCGACGTGACGATCCCGGTGTCGAGCAGCAACACGGGCGAAGGGACGGTGTCCACCGCGCTGCTGACCTTCACGACCACGAACTGGAATGCTCCGCAGGTCGTGACGGTCACGGGCGTGGACGACGCGGCACAGGACGGCAACAAGCCGTACACGATCGTGCTCGGCGCCGCGAGCAGCACGGACACGGGCTACGCCGGAGTGGATCCGACTGACGTCGAGGTCACCAACACCGACAATGACACCGCGGGGATCACGGTGGCGCCGCTTCAGGGGCTGACGACGACCGAAGGGGGCCAGACGGCGACCTTCACCATCGTGCTGAACACGCCGCCCTCGGCGAACGTGACCATCGCGCTGACCAGCTCCGACGAGACCGAAGGCACCGTGGAGCCCGCGACGGTGACGTTCACCCCCAGCAACTGGTCGTCGCCCCAGACGATCACGGTCACGGGCGTGGACGACGCTCTCATCGACGGCGCGCAGACCTACAGCATCGTGACCGCGGCCGCGGTGAGCGCCGATCCGTTCTACGACGGGCTCAACGCCTCGGATGTGACGCTCTCGAACACGGACAACGACAGCGCCGGCTTCACGGTGACTCCCGAGACGGGTCTGATCACCACCGAGGCGGGCGGCACGGCGACCTTCACCGTCGCGCTCAACTCGCAGCCCAAGGCAAACGTCACCATCCCGGTGGCCAGCTCCAACACGGCCGAAGGTACGGTGTCGGTGGCCTCCCTCACCTTCACGCCCGACAACTGGAACGCCCCGCAGACCGTCACCCTCACCGGTGTCGACGACCTCGTGGCCGACGGCAACCAGCCGTACACGATCACCCTGGGCGCAGCGACCAGCACCGACGCCGACTACGCGGACAAGAATCCGCCCGACGTCACTGCGAGCAACACGGACAACGACTCCCCCGGCGTGACGCTCAGCCCGTCGATGGGCCTCACCACCACCGAGTCCGGTGGCGTGGCACTGTTCTCCGTCGTGCTGAACTCCAAGCCGACCCAGGACGTCACCATCCCGCTGTCCAGCAGCAAGCCCGGCGAGGGAACCGTCGCGCCCGCGTCGGTCACCTTCACGCCCGACAACTGGAACGCCCCGCAGTGGGTGACCATCACCGGCGTCGACGACGCCGCGATGGACGGCGCACAGCCCTACCAGATCCTCACGGGCCCCGCGGTCAGCCAGGACAACGGCTACAAGGACCTGGATGCGGGCGACGTGTCGGTGACGAACATCGACAACGACACCCCGGGAATCACGGTCGGCCCGACGGCCGGCTTGACCACGACCGAGGCCGGCGGCACCGCGACGTTCACCGTCGTGCTGAACTCCAAGCCCGTCGCCAACGTGGTCATCCCCATCTCCACGGGCGACGCGACCGAAGGCACGGCGGCTCCGTCCTCCCTCACCTTCACCCCCGCGAACTGGAACGCACCCCAGACCGTCACCATCACCGGCGTCAACGACGACGTGCAGGACGGCAACCAGCCCTACAAGATCATTACTGGCAACGCCACCAGCGCGGACCCCGGCTACGACGGGATGAACGCCGTGGACGTCGTGCTGACGAACACCGACAACGACACCGCCGGCATCACGGTCGCCCCGGTCAAGGACCTCGTCACCACAGAAGCGGGTGGCACGGCGACCTTCACCGTGGTGCTCAACTCCGAGCCCACCGGCGACGTCACGATCCCGCTGACCAGCAACAACACGGCGGAAGGAACGGTCGCCCCGGCGAGCCTGACCTTCACGGCGACGAACTGGAGCGCGCCCCAGACCGTCACCATCACGGGCGTCAACGACGCGGTCCAGGACGGCAACCAGCCCTACTCGATCGTCACTGGCGCAGCGACCAGCACCGACGCCGCCTACAACGGGATCGACCCGGCCAACGTGTCGGTGACCAACACCGATAACGACAGCGCCGGCATCACAGTCACCCCGATCACCGGGCTGACCACGACCGAAGGCGGAGCGACTGCGACCTTCTCGATCGTGCTCAACTCGGAGCCGACGGGCGACGTGACGATCGGGCTGTCGAGCAGCGACACGACCGAAGGAACCTTGTCGGTCGCCTCGCTGGTCTTCACTCCCGCGAACTGGAAGTCACCGCAGGTGGTCACGGTCACCGGGATCGACGACGACGTTGCTGACGGCAACCAGCCGTACCAGATCGTCACGGCCGCTGCGACCAGCGCCGATGCCACCTACAACGGAGTGGACCCCGCGAACGTGTCGCTGAGCAACACCGACAACGACAGCGCGGGCTTCACAGTCGAGCCGGTCTCCGGCCTGATCACCACCGAGGCGGGCGGCACGGCGACGTTCCGCATCGCGCTCAACTCCGAGCCCACCGCGAACGTCACCATCGCAGTGACGAGCAGTGACCTGACCGAAGGCACCGTCTCTCCGGCGACTCTGGTCTTCACGCCCGCGAACTGGAAGGCCTTCCAGATCGTGACCGTGACCGGCGTCAACGACGCCGTGGCCGACGGCAACCAGCCCTACACCATCGTGACCGCGCCGGCGCAGAGCACCGACCCCGGTTACGAGAACCTCGACCCGCCCAATGTCTCGGTGACCAACACCGACAACGACAGCGCCGGCATCACGGTGACCAACGTCCTCGGCATCACCACCACCGAAGCGGGCGGCACCGGCACCTTCATGGTCGTGCTCAACTCCGAGCCCACCGCCAACGTCACCATCCCGCTCACCAGCAGCGACGCAACCGAAGGCACGGTCGCTCCGGCCTCCCTCGTCTTCACCCCGTCGAACTGGAACGCGCCCCAAACCGTCACCGTCACCGGCGTCGACGACGCGGTGCAAGACGGCAACCGGCCTTACACCATTCTCACCGGACTGGCCGTCAGCACGGACACCAAGTACAGCGGCCTGGACGCTGCCAACGTCCCGGCGACCAACACCGACAACGACACCGCGGGCGTCACCGTCACTCCGGTCACCGGGCTCGTCACCAACGAGGCCGGCGGTACCGCGGAGTTCGCGATCGTCCTCAACTCCCAGCCGACAGCCAACGTCTCCATCGCGGTCTCGTCCAGCGACCTCACGGAAGGCGCGGTCTCGCCGGCGACCGTGACGTTCACGCCCGCCAACTGGAATGCACCTCAGAAGGTGACGGTGACGGGGGTCGATGACAACGTGCAGGACGGCAACCAGCAGTTCACGGTCGTGACCGCTGCGACAGTCAGCGCCGACGCGCTGTACCAGGGAATCGATCCCGCCAACGTCTCGGTGACCAACAACGACAACGACAGTGCCGGCATCACGCTCAAGCAGATCTCGACGCCGACCACGACCGAAGCGGGTGGCACTGCGACCTTCTCGATCGTCCTCGACTCGCAGCCCACTGCCGACGTCACGATCGGCCTGACGAGCAGCGACACGACGGAAGGCTCGCTCGCTGCGAACTCGATCACCTTCACGCCGGCCAACTGGAACGCGCCCCAGATCATCACGGTCAAGGGCGAGGACGACCTCGTGCAGGACGGCAACCAGCCGTACTCCGTCATCACGGCTGCCGCGACCAGCACCGATCCCAACTACGCCGGTCTCGACGCCGCCAACTACGCGCTGACCAACACCGACAACGACAGCGCAGGCGTCACCATCGTCGCCACCAACCCGGTCACCACCGAAGCCGGCACCTTCGCCACCTTCACCGTCGTGCTCAACTCCGAGCCCACCGGCGACGTGACGATTGGCCTGTCGAGCTCCGACACGACCGAGGGGACGATCAACGTCTCCAGCCTCACCTTCACGGCCCTCAACTGGAAAGCGCCGCAGACCGTCACGGTCCAGGGAGTCGACGACTTCGTCGCCGACGGCAACCAGCCGTTCAAGGTGATCACTGCCAACGCCACGAGCTCCGACCCGAACTACAACGGCATGGTCATCGACGACGTCGGCCTCGTGAACAACGACAACGACAGCGCCGGTGTCATCATCTCTCCCACCGAGGGGATCACCACCACCGAAAACGGCGGTGTCACGGTCATCACCGTGAAGCTCAGCTCCCAGCCCACAGGCGATGTCACGATCCCGTTCGCCTCGAGCGACATCTCCGAGGGCACGATCTCCGCGACCTCGTTGACCTTCACGGCGGCGAACTGGAACGTGGAGCAGTCGATCACGGTGAAGGGCGAGGACGACGCGGTCGCTGACGGCAACCAGCTCTACTACCTGGTCAGCGGCGAGGTGACGAGCACGGACCCGAACTACGCCGGGCTCAACCCTGCCAACGCGACGATCGTCAACGTGGACAACGACACGGCGAGCTTCACCGTCACGCCGGTTACCGGGCTCCAGACCACCGAGGCTGGCGGCACGGCGACCTTCACCGTGGTGCTCAACGCGCAGCCCACGGCAGATGTGCACGTGACGCTCACCAGCGGCGACCTGACCGAAGCGACGATGCTCCCGGCCGGCCTCACGTTCACCGCGGTCAACTGGAACGTGCCTCAGACCGTCACGGTGACCGGCATCGACGACTTCGTGGCGGACGGCGACCAGCCCTTCACGATCTTCCTGAACCCGGCGACCAGCATCGACCTGGCCTACCAGGGAGTCGATCCCGCCGACGTGACCGGCAACAACAAGGACAACGAGTAGCCAGTCCACTCCCCTGTCGCGCCCGTCGATCCTGGCGGGCGCGACGCCTCCCTCCCTTCATCTCAACGACAATGCCGACCGGGCTCTTGCGCGCCACGGACGCGCGGAGGAGCGAGCTGGCGCTCCCTTGAGGTCGCGATGATGACCTGCCGCGGGGCGCAATTCTCCGCGTTGGCAGGGTCACCACGACGGCCTGGCCTCGAGGGTCACTCGGTTGTGTCGGGGAGGGTGGGGAGGAGGGGACTACTCGGTCACGCCGTGCCGGGCGAGGAGCTCCACGACGCCGGGGACCTTGTCGATCCCGAGCTTGCGCACGTGGGCGAGCGTGGGGATGCCGTCGGGGGTCCAGCCGCGACGCTTGTAGACGGCGTCGAGCAGCTTCTGGTAGCGGTCCTCTCGATAGGCCCGCAGCCTGGCCATCTTCTGCTCGGTGGACAGCCCGGAGATGTCGACGCCGACCTCCTCGGTGAGCTGCTTATCGTAGCGCTCCGCGCGTGACTCGTACTCTTCCTTGGTGACGGGCCCCTGGGACCGATACGGAATGGCGTCGTGCTCGCGGCGCCCGAAGCCCATCTTCAGGTTGAAGAGGCGCTGGAAGTTGTAGACCCGCTCACTCTGGAAGATGAGGTCGTCGGGCTTGACCTCTTTGCCGCTCATCCCCGCCACGAACTCGCAGTAGCCTCGCACGTGCGCGGGGACCTTGGCCGGGGCGCCGCTCTGGCCGTTGTCGGTGGGCTCGACGTCGTTCCACAGCAGCTTGCACAGACCGTTGAGACCGAACCAGGTGCGCCACATGGGGAAGTAGTGCAGCGCCTCTGCCTTGTCTTCGAAGGTGGGGATCTGCTTGTTCACCATGTCCATGAAGATGAGCCAGGCCTCGTCGTGCTGCGGGCCCTTGAGAGCGATGCCGTAGCCACCCTGCTGGGCGAGACTCTCCTTGGTGACGTACTCGGAGTACTCGAGGCCTTTGGCCTCCATGCCGATGTCCTGCATGAACTTGGGATCTCCCCAGCCACGCTCGGCGAAGATCCGCTTCATGCCGCGCACGCCCTGGCCGGCGATGACACCGAAGCCTTCTCCGCGCGCCATCTGGTGCAGGCACTCGAGCGAATCGAGGGCGTTGCCCCACTTCAGCTCCAGGCCGCCGGTGCGCTCCTTGTCGAGGATGCCGTTCTCCCAGCACTCCATGACGAAGGCCATCAGGGTGCCGAAGGCGATCGTGTCCACGCCGTAGTGGTCGCAGTAGTAGTTCAGCTCGACGATGGCCCAGGGTTCGAAGATGCCCATGTTCGAGCCGCAAGCGGCCGCGGTCTCGTACTCGGGACCGTCGACGACGACCTTCTTGCCCTTGTCGGGGCCGGTGCGGACCTCGTAGCCGTCCACGGCCTTGGCGCAGGCCATCTCGCAGCCCAGCCCGCAGCCGTCGTTCACGCCCTGGGTGATCGACGCCTGGATCTTGCGCGAGTCGATCTTGTGGGCTTCGGGGTGGGAGCCGAACTTGTAGTTGTGGACGGGCAGCAGGTCGTAGTCGTTCATGATCTCGACGAGGTGAGCGGTGCCGATCTCGCGCATGCGGCACTGGTCCTTGTCGAGTAGGACGACCTCGCGAGTGAGGATGGCGCCGGCCTTGCGGATGCGGTCGGCGTCGACCGGGTGGTTCGGGTCCTTGTCGAACCGAATGGCGCCGGTGGGGCACACGCTGACGCAGGAGCCGCAAGCGACGCACACGGGGGTCTGCTGGCCGAACGGGAGGGTGACTTTGCGTTCGGGGCCGCGTCCCTGGAAGGCGAGGGCCTTGTGCCAGACGGCCTCGTGGCAGACGCGGACACACAGCCCGCACAGGATGCAGGCGTGGGGGTTGGTGTTGCGGTGCGGGTGCTCGAACCGCGGCTGGTCGATGCCGTGCTCCTTGGCGTGCTTCTGGATGATCGCCACGTTGGGCCAGCGCGCGAGCATCATCTCGAAGATGAGCTTGCGGGTCTTCATGGCGCGCTCCGAGCGCGTGAAGACCTCGATGCCGTCCTTGTTGAGCGGGTAGTTGCAGGCGGTGACAATGCGGCTCTTGCGGCCGTCGTTGAGCTCCACGCTGCACGCGCGGCACGCGCCGTACGATTCCACCAGCTCGCTGTCGCACAGGGCCGGGATGTCGATGCCGAGTGTGCGGGCCGCTGCGAGTACAGTGGTACCGGGAGCGACCTCGGTCTTCTTGCCGTCGATTGTGACCTGGATCATGGGGTACCTCCGCTCACTGCACGAGCACCGCGTCGAAGTTGCACGCGTCCATGCAGGTTCCGCACTGGATGCACTTGTCCTGCTCGATGGTGTGGAGCTTCTTGAGCTCCCCACGGATGGCGTCGGTGGGGCACGGCTTCGCGCACAGCGTGCAGCCCGTGCACTTGTCGGGGTCGATCGTGTACTTCACGAGGGCCTTGCAGACGCCTGCCGGGCACTTGTGATCCCGGATGTGGGCCTCGTACTCCGCGCGGAAGTAGCGCAGGGTCGACAGCACGGGATTGGCCGCGGTCTGCCCCAGCCCGCACAGCGAGCCGTCGGAGAGCACGGCGCCGAGGTCATCGAGCAGCGCGAGGTCCCCTTCCCTCCCCTTGCCTTCGCAGATGCGATTCAGGATGGTGCGCAGGGTAGTGAGGCCTTCGCGGCACGGCGTGCACTTCCCGCACGACTCCTCGCACAGGAAGTCCACGAAGTACCGGGCGACGTCGACCATGCACGTGCGGTCGTCCATCACGATCATGCCGCCGGAGCCCATCATGGAGCCGGACTTGACGAGGGTGTCGAAGTCGACGGGCAGGTCGAGCAGGGATTCGGGGAGGCAGCCGCCGGAGGGGCCGCCGGTCTGCACGGCTTTGAACTTGCGTCCGTGGGGGATGCCGCCGCCGATGTCGAAGACGATCTCGCGCAGCGTGATGCCCATGGGGACCTCGACGAGGCCCGAGTTGCAGACCGTGCCGACGAGGGAGAAGACCTTGGTGCCGCTGGAGCCGTTCCAGGGGTCCTTGGAGACGTCGCCGGTGCCGATGGAGGCGAACCACTCGGCGCCGTTGACGACAATCTGGGGGACATTGGCCCAGGTTTCGACGTTGTTGAGCACGGTGGGCATGTTGCGGTAGCCGTACTCGACCGTGTGCACGTACTTGGCGCGGGGCTCGCCCGCGCGACCTTCCATGGAGGCCATCAGGGCGGTGGACTCGCCGCACACGAAGGCGCCGGCGCCCTGGTGGATGGTGATGTCGAACTCCATGTCGGTGCCGAGGATGCTCTTGCCGAGCAGCCCGGCCTCGCGTGCCTGACCCAGGGCCTTGCGCAACCGCTGAAGCGCCAACGGGTACTCCTTGCGGATGTACACGTAGCCTTCGGTCGCGCCGAT
>CAYMUE010000158.1:1921-4935 GCA_964393505.1 uncultured Polyangiaceae bacterium | reverse complement strand
GCCCTGGTAGGCGCCGACGCGGATGGCGTCGAGGATGTCCTCGGGGTCGATCTTGCCGCGGTTGCGCAGGGCGATGCACTGCTGCTTGGCGAAGAACTCGATGTCCTTCTCGAGGCGGATCGTCCGGTCCGAGCCTTCCTTCTTGAACAGGAACTTCTCGAGGGGCTGCTTCTTGAAGAAGTGCGACTCGATGAGCTCGGGGACCGCGTCGGCCTTCAAGCGCTCGTAGAAGACGCCTTCGGGCTGCACGACGCAGATGGGGCCGTGGGCGCAGAAGCCGTTGCAGCCGGTGGCGACGACGGCGACTTCCTTGTCGAGGCCGCGCTTTGCGAGCTCGGCCTTGAACGCGTCGCGGAGCGGCATGCTCTTGGCCGCAACGCAGCCGGTGCCGGCGCACACCATGAGCATGGACTTGAAGCCGTCGTGGGCCTTCTTCGCCTGCTCGGCGAGCTGGTCCAGGTTGTCGAGGGTGACCCTAGGCATCGGCTTCCTCCTTGACGGCGGCGTCCTTGACGGCCGGCTTGCGATACTTCTTGAGCAGGCGCTGGACGCGCGAAGAGTCGATGTCGCCATGCAGATCGGGACCGATCGTGACGACCGGCGCGAGGCCGCAGCAACCGAGGCAGCGCACGCCGTCGAGGCTGAACTTCAGATCCTTGGTGGTGCCGCCCGGGGCGACGTCGAGCTCACGCGCGAACGCCTCCAGCACGCGCGCGGCTCCGCGCACGTGGCACGCAGTCCCGGTGCACACCTGGATCGGGATCTCGCCGCGAGGCTCGAGGGAGAACGCCTTGAAGAACGTCGCAACGTGATAGAGCCGGCCAAGATCGGCTCCCGTGCGCTCGCTCATGCGCTCGAGCGCCGCCTTCGGCAGGTAGCGGAAGCGGTCCTGGATGTCCTGCATCATCTCGACCGCGAACTCGGGGTTGGCCTTCCAGTGGTCGATGATCTCGTCGACCTGGAGCATGTCCTTGCACTCCGTGCAGCTCATCGTCGACCTCCTGTCAGGGTGCCTCGACCGTGAGGTTCCACTCCGGTCGGTTCTTCCGGCTCTTGGCCACGATGGCCTTGACCTTCTTGTTCATCAGCACGGTGCCAAGACCGCCGCGCCCCGCCTGCTTGAGACGCGGAGCGTTGCGCTTGAAGTCGAAGAACGAAATGTTGATGCACCCGATCAACGAGTGCAGCGCCGCCTCGCCCGCAGACACGATCGACACGCTCTGCAGCTCGTCTCGCGTCTCCGCGAACTCGTGGTGCAGCTGCTCCGCCAGGTCGTAGCTGTTCAACGCTTCGTGCGGCGCGGTCTCGATCGACACCCTGTGCCGATCTCCGTCGATCACGACGAGCACGAACTCGTCGGCCTTGCCGGTGACCTCGAGGGCATCGAACCCCGCGAACTTGAGCAACGGTCCGAAGTGGCCGCCGACGTTGCAGTCCATGGCCGACAGCGTCTGCGGGGAGATGCCGGTGACGAGGCACTTTCCCGACCCCGAGAAGTAAGGCGTTCCGCCGAGTGGGCCGGCCGAGAAGTACAGGCCGTTGGCCGGATCATCCCAGGCGATCGGCCCGGGGATCCGTTGCCACATGAGGTAGAGGTCGAACCCCTTCCCTCCCGTGAAGTAGTCCTTCATGTAGTCGGTGACCGGCCGTATCTCGATGTGCTTGCGCGACAGGTCGACGTGCAACGTCCTGCCTGCGTAGCCGCGATCGAGCTCGACATGAGGGTAGTCGAGTTCGGCCAGCACCCGGTGTGCCGCCTTCATCTCTTTGAGGTCCATTTTTTCTCCGTGCACCGCGCGCGACTGCTGTGCGAGGAGGCATTCTACAGAGTTGGGCGACCCGATCAACACGCGTAAGGCCCTGCAAAACGGCTCCGGAACGACGCGCGGGAGGAGCGCCCCGGGCCGCGGGCCAGGTGCCCCACCCAGGCACTGTCTCACGCCCCCCCCCCATCACGCCAACGCGATCCTCCCCCGGCCTGCGCCTCATCGCACGCAAGACGTCGTGGTATACGCGCCCCATGCGGTTCGAGCGCCGTCTGGCCCTTCTTCTGCTCGCTGTCGCCATACCCTGGTTCGGCTGCTCGCGATCGACCCACGCCCCGGATGCCGGCCCCCAGAGCCGCGAAGTCATCCTCGCCACCACTACCAGCACCCAGGACTCCGGCTTGCTCTCCTGGTTGCTGCCCGAGTTCGAGAAGTCCCACGCCATCCGAGTCAAGGTCGTCGCCGTCGGTACCGGTGAGGCCCTCGCGCTCGGAGCCCGTGGCGATGCCGACGTGCTGCTCGTGCACTCACGCGCCGCCGAAGACGAGTTCATGGCAAAGGGCAACGGCGAGGTGCGCTGGGACGTCATGCACAACGACTTCCTGCTCGTCGGGCCCGCTGCAGACCCCGCCGCGGTCGCCGGCGCCGGGGTAGACGCCGCCCTGCGCAAGATCGCCGACAAGGGCGCCGTGTTTGTGAGCCGAGGAGATCGCTCGGGAACCCACAAGAAGGAGCAGGAGCTCTGGAAGGCGGCGGGGCTCGAGCCGACGGGCAACCCCTGGTACCTGTCCACGGGCCAGGGCATGGGGGAGACGGCCCGCATCGCGGCCGAGAAGCAGGCCTACACCCTGATCGATCGCGGCACCTGGCTCGCCATGCGGGACAAGCTCCCGCTGCAGCCCGCGAGCGAAGGGGACCGATCCCTGTTCAACCCCTACGGCGTCATCGTGGTCAACGGCGATCGGTTCCCACGCGTGCGGCGCGAGGAGGCCATGGCCCTCGCGCGGTGGTTCGTCTCCGCGCCCACCCAGCAGCGCATCGGCGAGTTCGGAAAGCAGAAGTTTGGCCAACCGCTGTTCGTTCCCGACGCGCTCCCGGAGGCCGGCCCATCGACACGATGACCCAAGGCCTCGTCGAGGCCCTCAGGCTGATCGCTCGGCTCGACCCGGAGCTGCTCGCCATCCTGTGGCTCTCGCTCTGGGTCTCCGGTATCGCGGTGCTCATCGCGATGGCCATCGGCGTGCCCGC
>CAYMUE010000158.1:0-1821 GCA_964393505.1 uncultured Polyangiaceae bacterium | reverse complement strand
CCTCAAGCTCGTGGTCGAAGCGCGCGTGTCGCTCGTCGCCGCTCTCGCCGCCGGCTTCGGCGCCGTCGTCTCCGAGGTCGGCGCCGTCATGATCGTGGGCGGCAACATCCAGGGCCACACGCGCGTGATGACCACCGCGATCGTGCTCGAGACGCGCCAGGGCAACTTCGCGATGGCAATTGCGCTCAGCACGATCCTGCTCGGCGTGGCCCTGCTCATCAACGGCGCCTTCACCTGGCTGCAGCAGCAGAGGAAGCCATGACCCCCTTGCTCACGCTCCGGGGCATCCGCGTCGAGGTGGGAGGCCAACGCCTTCTCGAGCTCGATCTCCTCCAGGTCCCGCGCTCCCAGACGCTCGCTGTCGTCGGTCCCACCGGGGCCGGCAAGAGCACGCTGCTTCGCGTGATGAACGGTCTCGTCATCCCCTCGGCCGGACGCGTCATGTGGGACGACACGCCGATCCCGATGCCCATGCCGCTCGCCGTGCGACGTCGCATGGCGATGGCCTTCCAGGAACCCTTGCTGTTCCGCGGCAGCGTACTGGACAACGTGCTCTTCGGGCTGCGTGTGCGCGGTGTAACCGGAGCGGTCGCGCGCGAGCGCGCCCGAGAGGCCCTCCGAACCCTCGCCGTCGAACACCTGTCGCGCAGGGCCTGCGCCTCGCTCTCGGGAGGAGAAGCCCACCGCGTCTCCCTCGCTCGCGTGCTCGTGTTGCGTCCGGAGCTGCTCCTGCTCGATGAGCCCCTCGCGTCCCTCGACGCGGTCACACGCGAGCAGCTCGGCGACCAGCTCCGACGCATCGTGCGCGACGACAAGCTCACGTGCGTCTACGTTACGCACGACCAGATCGAAGCCAGGGCGATCGCCGACCGGATCGCGGTCATCGAGCGCGGATCGCTGCTGCAAGAGGGGGCTCCCGATGACGTATTCCTCCGCCCTGCGAGCGAGCGCGTCGCGCACTTCGTGCAGACCCGCAACCTGCTGCCTGGCGAAGTCGTGCGTCAGGACGACGGCATCGCCGACGTCCGCGTGGGGGCGCACGTCGTGCAGGCCGTCTCCGACGCCGCGGTGGGACGGCGTGTGACGGTCTGCATCCGGCCCGAGCACATCGTGCTCTCCCGCGCCGCCGGCGACTCGTCCGCCCGCAACCACCTGCGTGCGCCCATCGCCGCGATCCTTCCCCGCGGGCCGGTGGCCGAGATCGTGTGCGCGGCTTGCCCCGATCTGGTGGTGCTCGTGACGCGGCGCTCGCTGGACGATCTGAGCCTTCGCGTGGGGGATGTGGTAGACGCTGCATTCAAGGCCACGGCAGCGCATGTCGTCGATTCGAACCAGGTGACCCTCGATGACTCGAGCAAGTGAAGCCCTGCAGCGCATCCTCGACTCGACGCGCGTCCTGCCTTCGTGCGAGGTCGCCTTGGACGACGCGCTCGGTCGGGTGATCGCCGACCCGGTGCCTGCGCGCGACTCCGTCCCCCCGTTCGCGAGCGCCGCGATGGACGGCTATGCGGTCGTCGCGACGGACGTGGCCGAGGCCGGTGCCGACCATCCGGTCCGCCTGCGGGTGCTGCAGGACGTCGCCGCGGGCAGCATCGCGTCGTGCCGCGTCGAGCCGGGAACCGCCATCCGGATCATGACCGGTGCGCCCGTGCCCGATGGAGCCGATTGCGTGGTGAGAGTCGAGGACACCCGCCCGGAAGGACGCGCGGTGGCCATCCTCCGGGGCGCGAAGAGCGGCGTCAACGTACGTCCGATGGGCGAAGACGCCCACGCAGGCGGCGTGGTGCTGTCGCACGGCACCGTGGTGCGTGCCGCGGAGAT
>CAYMUE010000157.1:0-15726 GCA_964393505.1 uncultured Polyangiaceae bacterium | reverse complement strand
CCCCGCATCGCCGGAGCTTCCTCCCTTGCCTGCGCTGCCGCCGGTGCCTGCGCTACCGCCGGTGCCTGCGCCGGAGCTCCCGGCGTCTCCGCCCGCGCCCGATGTCCCGCCGGAACCCGCGGCGCCTCCCGTTCCGCTCTTGTCGTCCATGCAGCAGAGCACTCCGCCCTGCTGATCCGGATGGGTCTTGACGACGTTGAGGGCCTCCTTCTCGGTGTCGGTGCCGCAGTCCCAGGCATTGTCGAGCGCCGGGTACTTGCCGAGGTGATTGCACCAGTCGCCGCAGCCGCCGTCGTTGCGGAGCCCCTTGCACAGGTCGTGAGAAGACATGATCAGCGGCGCGCACATCTGCTGTGCGGTGGGGTTCGTGCTGAAGTTGCAGCCCAGATCGCCGCAACCGAACAGGTCGTTGGCCGATCCTTGCCCGGTGCTGCATTCGAACGCACCCGTGGACGACATCTGCGTCGTGAAGAAGACCGGGCTCGTGGCTCCGTCCATGACTCCGAGACATCCTTCCTTGTTCCGGAGCAGGACATCATCGCGGCCATAGCATACGTGCCATCCCGGCGCGCAGAGATCCGAGACCGTGCAGCCCACGCCGGCGGCGTTGGTCCCGTCGTTGCCCGCCTGGCGATTGCACTTGGGAGGCATGTCGAAGATCCCTGGCTGATCCCACGCGCCATCGCAGGCCGCTATGAACTGGTACTTGACCATGTCCGCGAAGCCTTCGCGCGAGCCGTCTGCACATCCCGCGGGATTCACGCTGGCGCCCGCGCTTCCGGCTTCTCCCGCCTCGCCTCCGGAGCCGGCATCGCCGGCAGCACCTGCTTGACCCGCCTGCCCGGCCGCCCCGGAATCACCCGCAGCACCTGCTTGACTCGCCTGCCCGGCAGCCCCGGCGAGGCCGCCTTGCCCCGACGCACCCGCGGTCCCGCCCGCGCTGCCGGCGGTCCCGGCGCTCGAATCCGCACCCGCGTCCGCTCCCCCGTTGCCGGCAACCACCTCGCCGGAATCGTCGTCTCCGCCGCAGCAAACCATCGCAATGCAGCATGTCAAAGCAAGCCCGGGTCCCAGGACTCTCTTCATGACGCCTCCGTAGCAAGTGCGCTGAGCGCAACTCGAATCGACTCGCAGTCTACGATCAGCCGCGGGCATTTGCCACAAGCGCATTCGCTGTCTTGATGGCCGCAATTCTCGTTTTCCGGATTGCCAACATGCACTCTCGGTCAGTCTCAATCTCGTCGGAAGGCCGGAGTGCGGTCCTCAGCGCTCCGCGGCGCCGCGTCTGCTTGCTCGCGACTTCGCGATCCACTCGAGAGCAGGCGATTCGATCGCAACCCACGACCACCATCCCGCGAGCACGGCGACGGCCAGCGCCGGGACTGCGGTCACCGCGAGGCTCGTCCACGAGGGCGCGCCGCCTGCGGCGGGGATCCATCTGCTGCACAGCTCGATGGCGAGCTGGTGATACAGGAAGAACCCGTAGCTGACGACTCCGAGGAAGCCCAAGGGCGCGAGCGCGAAGCGTGCGCGGCCGCCAGTTGGCAGCAGGGCGCAGCCGAGGACGAGCGCGGTCAGGGCGATCGAGACGAGCACGTAGGCAAGGCCGCCGCCGGGGTTCGGCCACGTCACCCGATCGAGCGGGGCAGCGAGGGCGAGGGCGCCCAGGGCGAAGCCCACTGCGATCCACGAAGCGCGGCGGGCGGATGGCGACTCACGCAGTCGCGCGTGGGCGACGGCGGCTGCGATGCCAAGCACGAACTGATCGATTCTGCACACGACCCATCGTCGTTGCGAGAGCTCGAGCAAACCGGCGGGGGCCTGCGGACCGAGAGCGTAGTCGTGCAGGACGCCGCGCAGGATCCAGACCGGCACGCAGACGGCGAGGGCGGCGGCGGCGAGGCGGGCGACGCGGCGAAAAGGTTCGTGCGACGAAGCATCCAGAGCGAGGAGTCGTCGCGCGAGCCATGGTGCGGCGAGGTAGAAGTGCGACTCGGTAGTGAGGGACCAGGACGCGCCGATGAGCACGATGCCGCCGGGGCTGAGGTAGCCCTGCAGAACGAGGGCGTGGACGGCGAGCGACGCGGGCAGGTGCGGGGCGTGGAGCAGGGCGGGGCGGGCCAGCAGGTGCACGAACACGGCGAGGTAGAACGCAGGCAGGATACGCGCGGCGCGACGCAGGAAGAACTCCCGGGCAGGACGCAATCGGCCGCGGTCGTGGTCGCGCACGAAACCCATGCCGAGGGTGAAGCCCGAGAGCACGAAGAACAGGTCCACGCCCCAGTGGCCGTGCTCGAGCAGCGATTGGAGCCACGCGACGGTCCAGGCGGGCAGCGTGCTGGAGGCGTGCTCGATCACCATCGGGCGGAATCGATCGCCGAGGTGCTGCACGAAGACGGCGAGGACAGCGCAGGCGCGCAGGACGTCGAGGACCGGCACGCGGGAGGAAGAGGGTTCCGGCGCGCGCGGGGCAGGGGGCACGGGCGCGTGGTGGCATGGTGGCCGGCGGAGTTCAATCGCGGCGCCGGGGTGCACGGCGGGCAGCGGCGCGCTACAGTCGGCGCGTGCTGTTCGGGATCTCCTGGGGAGAGTGGCTGGTTCTCGCGATCTTGTTCGGGATCGTCGTCGGCTCGCCGCGGCTGCGCGAGTCGTTGGGTGGGTTCGTGCGAGGCGTGCGGCGGGGGATGCGCGACGACGATCCGGGAATCCGGGCGCGGGTCCTGGACGCCCCGGAGCACCGAGCGTCCGGCCGGACGAATGCCGGCACGCGTCACGAAGGGTGAGCCACGAGCCGAGGCCGGGGTGGATGACCATCGGTCCTCGGTTGTGGTAGACCAGCGCGGTGTTCGACCTGACCTGGCCGGAGGCGGCATTCACCCTGCTGCTGTTCCTGCTCGTGACGATCCCGCTCGGGTTGCCGCGTCTCGGCGACCTGATCGGTGACTTCCTGTACGGACACCGTGGGGGGAGTCGTCCTGCCGCGGCACCGGTCCAGCCGGCGGCCACCCGGAATGGCGACGGCGCACCTCGTGATCCCGGCTCGTCGGATGCGATCTGACTCCTGCCGTGCGCGGGTGCGGACCGACGGGCAACATGCTCGTCGCGTCGGGACAACTCCTGCTAGACTCCGCGCGCCGTGACATCGGTGGACGGGAGCGACGGACTGCCAATGAGCGAGGGAGAGTCTGCGATCTACGTGACGCACGAGGCGAGCCGCCTCGCGTCGATCGCGATTGCCCTGCGCGATCGGGGGTTCGAGGTGGTGGATGTGCCGGCCGTGGCGCTTGCCGATCGCGCCTTGTTGCAGAAGCCCGCGGCGATCGTGGTCGATGCGGCGCAGCCTGGCACGCAGGACGCGCTGGACCGGATCGAGGCGGAGTCCGGTCACGCGATCCCCGTGGTGATTGTCGGCACCGGAAGCGCGGAAGCCCCTTCCACGCTGCGTGTCGAGGGGCGCCCCTTCTTCGCGTCGGCGGCGTCCGTCGATGCGATCGTCGCGGAGCTCGAGCGGATGTGCTCCGGCGCGCGCTCGAGGCACTCCACCGAAGCACCGCCGCTGCTCGACTCGATGCCCGCGATGGCGGGGCCGGACCTGGTCGGCAGCCTGCTGCCCGTCCCATCGCCTTCCGGGCTCCCTTCGGTGGCTCCGCAGTCCAGCTCAGCTCCGCCGGGGCCCCCATCTCTAGCCCCCAGCTCCGACCCCTCCGTGTGGATGCATGGACCCCTGGCCGGTCCGACGAGCATGAGCGCTGCACTCGAGCGTCTCCTGGCCGAGGCCGAGCAGCGGATCATGGCGGAGCATGTTTCGTCATCCGACATACCCTCTCCCGACGAGGAGGTGGACGGTCTGCTTCCGCCTGACGTACTCGCCGCGCTCGACGAGCCGCTCGAGGCGCCGTTGCAGCCGGCATCGTCGGCGGATGTGCCGAGCGTGAGCACTCCCACGGGCACGGGGACCGGGGCTCAGCGCACCCATGGTGAGCGGCACACGGGCACGGCGGCCACGAACGTGCGCGGGGCGACTGCGGCCGGCACGCGCGAGGAGCGTCTGGCCGAGACGGGGGAGTACGAGGCGGGCAACGACGGGGACAACGCGGCGCTCGAAGAGAAGGCGCGGGACGTGGGAGCGGAGGCCGGGGACGACGAAGAGCACGACGAAGAGCAGGACGAAGAGCACGACGAAGAGCACGACGAAGAGCACGACGAAGAGCACGACGAAGAGCACGACGAAGAGCACGAGGACGAAGCGGAGCGGCCGACTCCGCCGCCGGTTGCGATGTTTGCGCGCGGCGATGCTCCGACGCGTCCTCCGAGCCACGGTCCGCCGAGGGTGCCTCTCGATGGCCGGTTGCCGGCTGGCGTGCCGCCGGAGGGGCCGGACGCAGATGTTTCGTTGGACGAAGTATCCGACGAGGACGACGAGGGGACGCCGACGCCTGCGCCGGCAGCGCTACTGGGCCCGCCTTCGCTCGGATCGTCGATGGCGCCGGTCTCCTCCCCCATTCCGCCCATCCCGCCGTTGCCGCCCGTTCCGCTGATCCGTCCGGTCGCGCCTCCGATGGCCCCGAAGGCGAAGTCGGACCAGCGCACCGTGCCTTCCGTTGTCTCCGCTGTCCAGGTCGAGCGGATCGCCCCGGTGGCGTCGCCTGCGGCGTCGCCCGAGCCTGCCGCGGTGCCCTCGGGTCTGCCCGAGGTGCTCTCGCCGCAGTACGACGGGTTGCGGGTCCTGGCGGTGTGCATCGCGGCGAGGGCCACGCTCACGCTGTGTTTCGAGGAAGGCAGCGCGCTGCGACGTGCGGTGCTGCGCGATGGGGACTTCGTGGCCTGCTCCTCGAGTTCTCCGGAAGAGTCCCTCGTGTCGTTCCTGGTGGCGCGGGGTGATCTCACCAAGGAGATCGGCGTGCGGCTTGGAATGCGGCTGCCGCCGTTCGGGCGTCATGCGGCCGCGGCACTGATCGCCAACGGTCATCTTGCGCAGGACCAGCTCTGGCCGGTGCTGCGCGCGCACGCCGAGTGGATACTCGGGAAGATGGCGCAAACCCGCTCCGGCGTGTCCGCGGTCGAGCGGGATCCTCCTGGTCGGCTCAAGGCCGAGCCCGCCGTGTTCGGAGGCGCGACCGGAGCCGAGGTCCTCGTCGAGGTCGCCCTGCGCGTGATCGCGCCGGAAGACGCCGTCAAGCGTCTGGGCGGACCCAAGGCGCGCCTCGCGGAAGGGCCCCTCCCCGAGCTGCTCGCCGAGTGCGCGCTGGCGGAGCCCGATCGCAATGCCGTCAGTGCGGCAGCGGGCTTGAGCGTGCGCGAGGCCATCGCAACGTCCGGACGCGACGATATCGCGCCGGTGCTCGCTGCCATGGTCGATCTCGGTGTCCTGCAGGCACTCGCCGCGGTCGGTCGAGACAGTGTCCCGGCGGACCACGCGGAGGTGGATCGGCTCGATGCAGAAGCCGTGCGGCGTCGGGTCAAGGCGCGCATGGATGTCGTGCAGGAGGGGGACTACTTCGAGATCCTCGGAGTGTCCCAGCAAGCGACGAGCTACGAGATTCGCAGGGCCTACCTGGAGATGCGCAGGGCGTTTGAACCGTCGAGGTTGCTGACCGCAGCGACGGCGGATCTATCCGACGACGTGCAACTGCTGCTCGAGGTGGTGGAGGAGGCGTGGGAGGCGCTGCGCGATCCGGCTCGCCGTGGACGCTACCTGGCCGCGTTGCAGGCGCGTCCCCCTCAGTGACGAGGGCGATCCCGGCCTTAGCGAGCTTCCGAATTCTCTCGCAACCGGAGCAACGGTTCGGTATCGAGGAATCGTCCTGCCGACGTCCCGGGCATGGCCTCGGATGCGGCGGGGGAGGTTGCTCCGATGAGGTCAGCTCTTCGCTCGATCGATCCTTCCGTGTTCTTCGCCAGGACGTTGCTGGCGATCGCCACGCTCTTCACGCTGTTGGGCATGTCCGCGAACGCCAGCGCGCAACAGTCTACGTTCTACCTCGACCGCCTCGACATCGGGAACTACCCCGAAGACGGCTTCGCGGTGTGGCGGCCGCGACTTCACGAGCGTACGCGGTTTTTCGGTCAGTTCGCGCTCGGCTACCAGCTCCATCCGCTGCGCGGATCGGCGGTGGCGCCGGAGACTTCGCGCGATCCGGACAGGACGCCGAATCCTGTGGGCCATCAGCTCACGGCGTACATGCACGCTGGCGTCGAGATCATGAACCGGGTGGGCTTCGACGTCGGCGTGCCGGTGGTTGCGTATCAGAACGGTGACACGCCTTGCTTGCGCGAGAGCAGCTGCCAGGGCACCGATATCGACCCCACGGTCCCGTCGGACGTGCGTCTGGGCGCTCGCCTCCTTCTGTTCCGGGACAACACCAACCGGTTCCATCTCGGGCTCGCCGGCAACGTCTGGATCCCGTCGGGCAACCGCTACTCGTTCACATCCGATGATCGCGGCCACGGCGCCGTGCGGGTCATGGCCGAGTACGACTTGAAGCCCATCATCCTCGCCGTGAATACCGGCGTTCACTTCCGGCCGGACCAGTCGCTGAACCGCCTGTACATCGGCCATGAGCTCATCTGGGCCGCGGGGGCCTTCCTGCCCATGCGCGACGGCAAGGTTCGCGTGGGGGCCCAGCTCTTCGGCTCCACGGGGCTCGGAAGCTCGCGCGGGCACACCACCTCGACGGGAGCGAACACCCCCCTCGAATGGCTCGGAGAGATCCGCTTTGCGCTCGATCGCGAACGCGCAGGCTGGTTCAGCGCGGGCGCCGGAACGCGCCTGAGCGGCGGCTACGGCGCGCCCGATCTGCGCGTGCTCGCCTCCGTCGGCTACGCCTTCGGCATCAGCGACACCAACCCCAACGCCCCGGGTCGTCGCTACGAGTGGAAGCGCGAGAAGGAGCCCACCAGCATCGACACGGACAAGGACGGGATCCCCGACGAGCTCGACCAGTGCCCGACGGTGCCCGAGGATCGCCAGCCGCCCGACGACTCCGACGGCTGCCCGGCGCCTCCGGATCGCGATCACGACGGCATCCCCGACGAGTCGGACAAGTGCCCTGATCAGGCGGAGGACAAGGACGGAGTCGATGATCTGGACGGTTGTCCGGAGGACGACTTCGACGCCGACGGCATTCCCGACGCGAGCGATGCATGTCCGCGCGAGCCCGGAGTCAAGTCCGACGACGCGAAGAAGAACGGCTGCCCGCAGTTCATTCGTCGCATCGAGGGCTCGACCGAGATCCAGATCCTCAAGAAGGTGGAGTTCGCCACCGCGAGCACGGCGATCCTTCCAAACAGCTACCCGATCCTCGACGAGGTCGTGAACCTCCTGAAGATCAACGCCGAGATCAAGAAGGTCTCCGTCGAAGGTCACACCGACAGCCGCGGCGCACGCGACATGAACATGCGCCTGAGCCAGGGACGCGCCGAGAGCGTGATGCGCTACCTAATCCAGCACGGCGTAGCCGCCGCGCGCCTCAGCGCCCAGGGCTTCGGCCCGGACCGTCCCCTCGACACCAACGACACCGACCCCGGACGTCAGCGCAACCGCCGCGTCGAGTTCCACATCGTCGAGTAGCCTCTCCTTCCCGCCCTCGCCCCCCCACCCGCCTCACACCACGGCTTGCCGCGATCCAATACCGGGGATCGCGCGGCGCATCGCTGCCTCGCACGCCTCGGCCGCTTTACCCGCGACGCCCGCCGATCACCGACAGGTGATCGCCCGGCCCCACAGCTCGTGCGCGCGCGTTCCCGAGAGCCCCAACACGACCCCGTGCTCCTGCCCGACGGCCGCGACCCCCTGGCCCGCGTTGCCCTCCCCGGACACCGTCACCGCATCTCCGATCACGGCGAGCGATGGGGACAGCGTCTGCATTCGAACCGCGCGCTGACCTTGCTCGCCCTCGGTCCACACCAGCAGCCAACCGCGGCCCTCGAGCGATGCCACCGCCGGAGCGATCGCCGAGCCACCGGGACCGCCAGTGGGAAGCGTCCATCCGGAGTAACCCGTCGCGGGGCCTCCCAACTCCGCGCGAGCGAGCCGGACCCCCCACTTGTCGTCTTCCGGACCCCGGTGCGCAAACGCCACAAGCAACGATTGCCCGCTCCATGCGAGCGATGGTGTCCCGACCTTGCCGTCCACACCGGGTACTGACGAAGCCTCGCCCGCGGACTCGGCGCCTGGCTCGAGCCAGCCGAGGTGGATGGCTCCGCGACTCCTCCACGCGACCGCAGTCTTCGAGCCGGCTGTTGCGTGGACGCGGACTGCTTCGGCCGTCCCCTCGGTCTTCCACGCTTCGCGAGGCCCGCGACCGTCGGACTCCGCGATCGCGATCGCCCCCTTCTTCCATCGCAGAACCCTCGAAGCCGCAGGGATCAGCAGCGACTGATCGTCGCGCATCCCAGCGCCGCGACCGTGCGCTTCGAACTCGAACCCGCCTTCCCTCTCCACGGGGATGACCCGGCTCACCTTCGCACCCTTCTTGCTGAACCGCTCCGACACTGCCAGGGTCGTCAGATCGATCACCAGTCCCGACGCCGTAGTCCTGTCGGTCGCGAAGCCCACGGCTGCGATGGGACGGAGCGTGTGCACGCGCACTTCGATCGGAACGTCCTTGCTCGCGCGGGGCGCGAGCCGCGTGGGCTCGCCCGATGGCTTGCAGGCGCCGGACAGCGGGGGCGGAGGGACGGCAGGGGTTGCCGCGACAGCGGACGACGCGTCGAGCGTGGCAGAGGATGTGACGGGGGCGGTCGTGGACGAAGCCGACGCAGCGGGCTCGGGGGCCGCGGGAGAGGCAGATGCGACGGCGGCCGCGGCAAGTAGTTCGGAAGACGAATCAACGGGTGCGGAGGACGGTGCTTGGGCGGGTTGCGGGCGAGGAGCCAATCGTCCGGCGAGCGCGAGAGCTATACCCACCACGGGGATGGAGAGGCCGCCGACGACGCAGGCGACGGCGGCGATTCGTTGCCCCCGGCTCAGCGAGCGAAACAGCCCGGCGCCGTCGGTGAACACCGATCGCCCCATGGGAAGCGCCCTGTTCCATGCATCGCGCACCGGCGCGGCAACCTCGTCGAGCCGGTCCTTCGCCGATCGCACGGGAACGAGCAGCGGCGCGCTCAGGTCCTCGCCGGTTTCGAGCGGCGACACGGGGGGAGGCGCAAGGGAGGGGGGCACGAGATCGAGGGCGTCGGAGCGGTCATCGGACTCGTTCTTGCGCGCCGCAGGCCACGCGGAGCTCGTCGCAGGCTCCTCGAACGCCTCGGCCGCGAACACGGGGGGCTCAGGCGCATGCGCGATCAGCATCGTGGCCTTCTGCATCGATCCGCGCTGTGCATCGTCGGCAGGGGGCGTGTCGCGCGGAGCGGGGGGCGTGCTGATCGGTGCGGGGACCACGCTCGACGGAGCGGGTGGGGGGACCGGGCTCATCGCACCTGGGACGAGGGTCTTGGTGAAGTGCGCGCGCTTCGTCGGCTGCTGTGGCTCTTCGGTCGCCGGCATGGGGGGTGTCTTGAGGACTGGCTGAGCCGCGGCGGAGGTGGACTCCGGAAAGGGGGGTGAGAGGGTGATCGCAGCGTGGAGCGAGGTGGAGGGCGAAGGCACGACGATGGGCGATGTCCCGCCCTGGCTGCCAGCGGGGAGCGTCTTCTTGTCCTTCGCGTCTTTCACGCGGGACATGGTACTCGACGCTGCGGGAGGTGGGGAGCACAGATGCTGGCCGCGCAGGCGAGTGCGGTGTTGGTTCGGACGTTGCGGAGGTGGCTCAGGGGGCGGGCGCCGCGGACGCGGACGATGTCGGCGGGGGCGTTGCCGGATCGCGCGGAGCGTGCTCTTCGGGCGGAGCGGGTTTCAGCGCCCAGTAGTTGCCGTCGACCGGTGCGCGTTCGGCTTGCAGCCAGGTCCAGAACGCCTCTGCCCAGACCGCGCCTCCTTTGCCGTCGGGATGACGTCCGTCGGGCTGCCTGGTGATCCGCGGGTTCACCGTCTCCGAGTCGAAGTGCCGGCACGGTGCGCACTCGCGCCGGATCATGTCCACGTATGCCGTCGGTGCGCCCTTCCACAGCGGCGTGGAGATCCACACGCAGGGGCGTCCACCGATCTTCTGCACGAGGTCTCGCACCACCTTCACGCGCTCCTCGGGGCGCGGGTAGACTAGATCGTTGGCTCCCACGGTGATGAGGTACAGCGAGGGTTGGTAGCCCGTGCGGAACGCTTCGATCTCGGAGCCGTACGCGAAGGTCGCAATCCAAGCGCGGGTCTTTGCCACCTTGAAGTACTTGGTCTGCTCGGCCTGGAATCGGGGCTTGAGAGCCTGGTGCAGTCCCGCGTCGAGGAACGAGTCCCCGATGTGCACCACTGTGCCGTTGGGGCCCGGCGCAACCACCGGGCGGACGTTTGCAGGGGCGGCCAACGCACCGGGGATCGAGGACAACGCACCGGCAGCGATCAGCGTGGCGAGGCCGGCCAGGACGGTGCACGCGGAGAGTCTCACGATCCGAAGAGGTGACCCGAAGGGGGGGGGCTGTCAAGGCGGGGGGGTGCGCTCCGGGCCTGCTGCTTGCAGCGAAAGAGGACGCGAGCGCGAACTCCCCCAGGCCCCTTGCCTTTCCGCTGCGCTTCGGCGAATCCTTGGCTCATGAGTGGAAACCGCGGACACGCAAAGCAGCTGGAGCGACAGAAACGCAAACGCGCCGAGATCAGGAAGAAGCACGCCTCGGCCAAGAACGCCCTGCGCCCGTCCGCCCTGCTCAAGCGAGCCTCCGACTTCCCCATCGACCGCGCCTGGCTCAGCCTCCCGTGGCGCGACTCCGACGAGTACATGCCCGGTCTCGTCAGCGCCGTCATCACCCGCAGAGCTCCCGGTGGTCTGCTCGTCGCCACCGCCCTGGTCGATCGCACCTGCCTGGGCATCAAAGACGCCTTCGGCACGATGATGACCGAGCTCGAGCTCGGTCAGTACTTGCGCCAGATGCAGGAGTCGATCGAGGTCGAGCCGGTGGAGCCCTCGACCTGCATGTCGGTCGTCCACCACGCGATCGACTATGCCGCATCGCTCGGCTTCCAGCCGCACGCTGACTTCCCCGCCGCCATGTTCGAGCCGCGTCCCGAGGTGCTCGAGGACACGCCCCTCGCCAAGCCGACGCGACCGTTCTACGGTGCCGGGCCCGATGACAACGTTCCGGCCGTGCTCGCACGGCTGAACGCCGCGGTGGGCAACGATTTCCGCTTCATGATCGCCTCGTCGGATCAGGCGTCACGCCCGGTCGATGCCAAGGACACCATGCGCCTGCTGCAGTCGTGGCGCGCCACCCAGCAGGTCGAGGAGTTGCTCCAGCAGTCGAAGCACGACGAGGCGGAGGCGGCCTGCGAAGCGCTGCTCGGCGACGACAGCGTGCTCGAGCACGAGGCCATGGAGATGATGGCCCGCATTCGCGAAGCGCGCGGCGACGTCCCCGGTGCCATCGACTGGCTCCGCAGGGCCATCGAGGTCGGGCGTCGCGACCTGGGCGACGAGGTCGTTGCCGAGATGGAGCAGCAGCTCGCACGTCTCGCGCAGAGCGTGTGAAGCTCCCGAACCCCCTGCCGAATTTGGCCCGCTCCCCCAAGCACCGCTAGGTTCCTTCGTGGCGGACTCCGATCGTACGCCGGAAGGAGCTCGAGCTTGCCGCATCCCGATGTTGCGTCGAACGGCCCCTCGGTCCCACGTCCACGCGCCCGCGCTCTGATCGCGCTGGTCGGGCTCACGCTCGCCTGCCTTGTTGCCGGGACCGCTGCACACGCAGCCGAGCCTCCCATCGCCGGGCTCGAGGTCTTCTCGCGCGTGAGCCGCCAGGGACGCGACCTGCGCACATCCATGCGTCAGAACCTCGAGTCCGCCCTCAAGCGGGTCGAGTGGAGCCGCACCAGTGATCGCGGCCCCTTCGTGCTCACCACGTCGCTGGTTCGTCTGGATACCTCGACGAGCGAAGGGACCACGCGCGTGTCATGCACCGTGTCGATGACGATTCGCGAGCGCAAGCGTGGCAACATCCGCGCGATCGTGGAAGGCCGGGGACTCACCGAGAGCGCGCCCGCTTCCGCCACCCTGGCCGAAGAAGAAGCCCTCGGCGCTGCCATCCGCGGCGCAGTCAAGGGACTCCCCGAGGCGATTCGTCGATCCCGCTGAACCCCGACGCTGCTCCGATGGACGCGAGTCTTCCGGGGTGCTACCGCGTCTCCATTCTCCCGAGCACGCTGCGCGGACCGATCGGCAGGATGCGATGCAGTCAATGATGAAGCCCGGCTCGATCGTCGTCGTGGGGGGAGGCAACGACATCCGCAAGCCCGGGGGCAAGGTGGTTCAGAACCTCGCCGAGCATGGTTTCGCGAAGCTTTGGGTCGTGAACCCCAAGAGCGATCGCGTGCAGGGGCTGCCCACGTTCGCCACCATCGCGGAGCTGCCCGACCCCCCGGAGCTCGCCATCCTCGCCGTGCCCGCACCCCAGGTCCCGGGCGCGGTCCAGGCGCTGATCGATCGCGGCACGCGGGCCTTCATCGTCCTGTCCGCCGGGTTCTCCGAGACCGATGCCGCGGGCAGAATGCTCGAGCAGGAGCTCGCCGATCGGATCGAGCGCGCCGGCGCGTTGCTGGTCGGTCCCAACAGCCTCGGCGTCTTCACCCCCGCCTATTGCGGCGTCTTCGGCGGTCCCGATCAGCACGCCGTGCCCGGGACCATCGATCTGCTGTCCGCGAGCGGATCGACCGCGGCGTTCATCATGGAGGCGGGGCTCGACCGGGGTCTGCGCTTCGCTTCGACGGTGTCCGTCGGCAACTCCGCGTGCCTCGGGGTCGAGGATTTCCTCGGTGTGCTGGACGAAGACCCCGGTCCCAGCCCTGCGCGCACCTGCCTGCTGTACCTCGAGTCGATCGAAGAACCCCACCGGATCCTGGAGCACGCGCGCTCGTTGCACGCCAAGGGGCGTCGTGTCGTGGCCCTCAAGGCAGGCACCACGGAGGTCGGTGCGCGCGCCGCATCGTCGCACACGGGCGCCATGGCGACCTCCGACGCCGCCGTCGGCGCCCTGTTCGACAAGGCTGGCATCGTGCGCGTGTCCTCGAAGTCGGAGATGGTCGACGTCGCGGGCGTGCTCACGTGGTCGCGTCCGCCGACGAGCGATGACATCGTGATCATCACGCAAGCGGGGGGCCCCGGGATCCTGCTGGCCGACGAGCTCAGCTCCCACGGATTCCGCGTCCCCGAGCTGCCCGAGGAGCTTCAGCGCGACCTGCTCGCGGGGCTGCTTCCCGGGAGCTCGGCGCGCAACCCGATCGACTTCCTCGCAGCGGCGGGGCCCGAGCACGTGCGCCACGTGTTCCGTGTGCTGGCCGACAAGGCCGCGGACCGCATCGGGGCCGCCTGCTTCGTGTTCGGGAGCCCCGGGTTGTTCGACATCGGCCCGGCGCTCGACGTGCTCCTGGAGGCGACGCGCACGATGCCGTTCCCGGTGTATCCGGTGCTGCCGAGCACGCGGACCGCTGCCGATGAAGCCGCGCGATTCCGCGCTGCAGGTGGATTCTACTTCACCGACGAGGTCGCGCTGGGGCGGGCGCTCGGACTCATCCGGCGCACGCCGGCTCCCGCGCCGGTCCGACCGAAGCTTCCATCGATCGACGTGCAGGCGATTCGCGCCGCGATCGGCGAGGCGAGAGGGCAGGGCCGGACACACCTGTCGCCCGAGCAGGTCGCGCGGGTCATGACGGCGATCGGGCTGGGGCTGCCGGGGCAGTCGGTCGTGCTGGATGTGTCGGATGCCGAACGAGCTGCGCGGCAGTTCGGCTGGCCCGTGGTGATGAAGGTGGTAGGCCCGCTGCACAAGACCGATGTGCAGGGGGTCATGGTGGGCGTGCGCGACGAGCGCGAGGTGCGGGAGGCATTCGCGAAGCTGATGGGCATCGCGGGGGCGGAGGGGGTTCTCGTGCAGCAGCAGGTGCGCGGGCTCGAGCTCATCCTCGGCGTCTCGCGCGAGGAGCGCTTCGGCGCCCTCGTGCTGTTCGGCCTCGGCGGCATTTTCACCGAAGCGATGCGCGACGTGCGCATGGGGCTGGCACCGCTCGACCGCGACGAAGCGCGCAGGATGGTCGAGGGGATCAAGGGGGCGAAGCTGCTTCGGGGAGTGCGGGGGAGAGCGGGTGTGGACGTGGAGGCCGTGGCCGACGCGGTGGTGCGGATATCGGCGCTTGCCCTCGCATTCCCCGAGCTGCGGGAGATGGATGTCAATCCGCTGATGGGCCAGGGGAAGGACCTGTTCGCGGTGGATGCGAGGATTGCGATCGGGTGACTCGGCCCCCCCCCTTTCGTGCGCCCGCGGTGCCCCCTACTTCGGCAGCGCCATCACCATCTCATCGGTGTAGCTCAGCCAGTAGACGCGCGTGGCGTCCACCGCGATCGCGTTCGGCTGCCCCTGCCCCGACGCGAGCGTCACGGGCGTGCCCCCTTGCGCGGGAACCTTCTTCACCGAGGTCTCGTCCGTGAAGTAGACCCACGACCCGTCCACCGCGATCGCCAGGGGATACGACAACCCCGACGCCAGCGTCTCGGTCGTTCCGCCGTTCAGGGGAACCCTCTTGACCGCGCCTGATGCCGCGAACGACGTGAAGTAGGCGTGTGTCGCGTCCACCGCGATCCGCATCGGTGCGGTCTGGAACGAAGCGATATCTACCAGCAAGCCGGTCCCCACCGGGACGCGGCTGACATCGCCATCGAGGTCGTCCGTGAAGAAGACGTGCGTAGCATTCAACGCGATGCCCGCCGGCGAGCCCTGTCCCGACGCCAAGGTCACGAGCAGTCCACCGCCGACCGGAACCCTGCTCACGGTGCCCGCGGAGTTGTCCGTGAAGAACACGTGCGTGCCATTCGTCGCTACTCTCCACGGGGCGCTGAGATACCCCGCCACCATCGACGCCGTGCCCCCGCCGATTGGCACCGAGCGAATCGAGGCCGCCAGCGCGTCCGTCCAATATACGCGCGCCGCGTCCACCGCGATCCCCTTGGGAACGGCTCCAGAAGCGAGCACCAACGGTGAGCCTCCCGCCTTCGCGACCTTGTGGATCCCGGACTGGGAGCCCCAGTACACGCTGAGGTCGTCGATCGCGAGGTCCGACGGCGCAGGCCCTGCGCTCGCGAGCTGCAACGGAACCGCCGCGTTGCACGCTCCCGCCTCGCACGTCGTCCCGGGGCAGACCGTGCCGCACGTCCCGCAGTTGCTCTCGTCGACCAGCGTGTTGGCTTCGCACCCGTTCGCGGGATCTCCGTCGCAATCGCCGTAGCCCGAATCGCACGCTCCCAGGGAGCAGCTGCCTGCGCTGCATTTGCCCGATGCGTGGTCGTACACGCAGGACTGGTTGCACCCGCCGCAGTGCAGCGGAGCGGTCCCGAGATCGGTCTCGCACCCGTCGGATGTGACCCCATTGCAGTCTCCGAATCCGCTGATGCAACTCGCGATGACGCACGCCCCAGCGCCACAACCGGCGGAGGCGTGCGCGAGCGCACACGGCTCGCACGATGCCGCGGCACATCCGGTGGATGGCTGATCGTCCGGTACGCACTGTCCGCTGCACAGCTTCTGCCCGGCCTCGCAGGCGGCGTCCGCGGACGAATCCGGGCCCGCGTCGCCGGCCGCTCCCCCGACCCCTGCATCTTCGACCGCCGCGCCTGCGCTGCCACCGTTGGCGCCCGCCGCGCCTGCGCTGCCACCGTT